>JAFSGY010000075.1 GCA_017440575.1 Lachnospiraceae bacterium
AGCAGAGGACTGAAAATCCTCGTGTCACTGGTTCGATTCCGGTTCTGGGCATTTTTAATATTTAAAAATAAGAAAAAACACGGTATATATCGTGTTTTTTTTGTTAGATATATGATATACTATAATGGTTATTTTATGGGTATTTCAATTAAAATCGGAAAGGTATATCAGTATAAAATGTATAACGAAGAAATAGAAAAATATGCAAAAGACATATTAGAATCCGATAATTTTCAAATGACAAAAAAGCATATACAGCATGGAACCATGACAGTATATGAACATTGTATTAATGTAGCCAAAACAAGCTTATGGATGCGGGATAAGCTACATGTTATTTGTGATGATAAAGATTTGATTCGAGGTGCATTGCTCCATGATTACTTTTTATATGATTGGCATGTAGGAGAAGCAAAAAATCCGTTGCGACTTCATGGCTTTTTTCACCCGGGAATTGCATTAAGAAATGCAAGAAAAGAATACGAGCTTACCAAAAAACAGGAAGATATTATATACAGACATATGTGGCCATTGACGATTCTGCCACCGACATGTCGTGAGGCTTGGCTTGTAACATGTGCGGATAAATATTGTTCTCTTATGGAGACGCTTCATTTTCAGCAAGGAAGTGTGGAGCAAGTATTGGATTAGTTAGAACTACACAAAAGGACATAACTATAATAATTGGGTGGGTTATGATGTAGTATTGTCGTAAAAAGAAAGGATTATTGTAGTTAATGAGAAAGACAAAGATTATTTGTACGATAGGACCAGTTTCTGAAAATGCAGAAATGCTAAAGGAGCTTTTGTTAGCTGGCATGAATGTTGCTCGTTTTAACTTTTCACACGGAGATTATGAGGAGCATAGAGCAAAATTTGAAAGAGCGGTAGCAATTGCAAAAGAATTGAATTTACCACTTGCTACGATGATGGATACGAAGGGACCAGAGATTCGCTTACGTGATTTTGAGAATGGTAAGGTTTATTTAGAAAGTGGTCAGGATTTTACATTAACGACAGAGAAAATTATGGGTACTTCTAAAAGGGCATCCATAACATATAAAAACCTTAAAAATGATATTGAAGTAGGTAAGACTCTATTAATTGATGATGGTCTGATAGAGCTTTCTATTAAGGAGATTACAGAAACTGAGATTATCTGTACGGTTATTAATGGAGGATATGTATCAAATCATAAAGGGATTAACGTACCAGGTGCGATACTCTCTATGCCATATATCAGTGACATAGACAAGCAGGATATTTTGTTTGGTGTAAAGATGGGATATGATTATCTTGCAGCTTCATTTGCCAGAAATAAGGAAGATATCGAAGAGGTAAGAAAGCTGATTACGGACAATGGTGGACGTATGAAGATTATTGCCAAGGTTGAAAATATGCAGGGTATTGACAACCTAGATGAGATTTTAGAGGCATCAGATGGTATCATGGTAGCTAGAGGAGACATGGGAGTAGAGGTTCCTATGGAAGAAGTACCGGTTATCCAGAAGATGATGATTAAGAAAGCGCTAAAAAAAGGTAAGATTGTTATTACTGCAACGCAGATGTTGGATTCTATGATTAAGAATCCAAGACCGACGAGAGCAGAGACAACAGATGTTGCCAATGCGATTTATGATGGAACTTCTGCGATTATGTTGAGTGGTGAGAGTGCTGCTGGTTCTTATCCGATAGAAGCGGTAAGAACGATGTCAAGAATTGCAGAAAGGGCAGAGCAGGATATCAGTTATGATTCCAGACTTCTAAAAAGAAGCGATGAAGAGAAAGAAGATGTTACAACTGCCATTTCGCACGCATGCTGTACAACGGCTATGGACTTAAAGGCATCTGCTATTATTACGGTTACAATGTCTGGATTCACAGCAAGTATGATTTCCAGATATCAGCCAAGCTGTCAGATTATTGGTTGTACGGTAGATGAGACTGTGTATCGTCAGCTTAGCCTTTTATGGGGCGTGAAGCCTTTGTTAATTGAAAAGGCTGACAGTGCAGAGATGCTTTTTGAGGCTGCTGTAGAGGCAAGCAAAAAAGCAGGATTAATTCACGAAGGAGAACGAGTTGTATTAACAGCGGGAGTTCCACTGGGAATTTCCGGTAAGACAAATATGATTCGAGTGGTTGAGGTATAAACAGAAAAATGGGTAAGATTTTTTGTATCATGGGCAAAAGTGCTACAGGTAAAGACACGATATATAAGAAGCTTTTGCAAAACGATGAGTTGAATTTGAGAAGGATTGTTTCTTATACGACTCGTCCGATTCGTGAGGGTGAAAGAGAAGGCATAGAATATCATTTTACAGATGTGGAGACAATGCAGCAACTAGAGCAACAGGGCAAAATTATTGAGAGTCGTGCTTATGATACAATACATGGAATCTGGAACTATTTTATGGTAAAGGATAGTCAGATTGATCTTATGCAGAATGATTATTTGATTATTGGAACCTTAGAATCTTATATAAAAATAAGAAATTATTTTGGAGAGGATAAGGTAGTTCCTATCTATATTGAATTAGAGGATGGGAAACGTCTGACGAGAGCGTTGGAGAGAGAGAAGATTCAGTGTGAACCAAAATATGAGGAGATGTGCAGGAGATTTCTGGCAGATTGTCAGGATTTCTCCTGTGAGAAATTGAAAGAAGCGGGAATAAGCAAGTTTTATGTGAATGATGAATTGGAAAGATGTTTACTAGAAGTAAAACGAGATATTTTAGCGAATAAGTAATAATAGGATTTTATCGAATATTCCAAGAGTAATGTATAAAGTAACTATTCAGGACAGGTCGAAGCAATTCTGCTGAGATCGTAATTATGAAGGTACTGAATAATTACGGTATAAATATAAGGGGTGACAACATGGAGATCAAGGTGGATCAGATTCAACAGGCGATGCCGATAGAACAGCAGCAGAATGTACAGCCTACAGATGATACATTTAAATTTATGCTTGCAAGTAATATCGAGGAAGCGGCCTTGGCAGACAGATTGAATCTTATGATGGAAGAGATTGTTATGCAGGGAGATAAGATTATCAAGCGTATGGATGTAAAGGATATGCGTAAATATCGTTCTCTGATTAAAGAATTTATGAACGAAATCGTAAATCGCTCTCATAAGTTTTCCAGAGAGAATTTTCTTGATCGACGTGGCCGTCACAGAGTATATGGTATTATTCGTTTAGTGGATGAGAAGCTTGATGAATTGGCACAGGAATTAGTGAAGGATGAAAGAGATACGATTAGTATTCTAGCTAAGGTTGGAGAGATACGAGGATTACTTTTGGATATATTTACCTAATAATAGATGGGGAATAATAGAATGTAATGCTTTAGAGGTTGTATGTAAAGCAGTATAAAAGATTTTTGAAATAAGTATAGTAAAGGAGAGTAATTCCCTCAAATGGAACAGATACAAAATGAGCAGTTTCAGGAAAAAAACTGGAATTCTGTTATTGGACAGGAACAAATGACACAGAATCTTGAAAATGCTTTAAAATTTAAAAAAATATCACATGCTTATCTGTTTCAGGGAGAGAGGCTTTCTGGAAAGCGGATGATTGCTGATATTTTTGCAAGAGCATTACAATGTGAAGCAGATGTAGACAGGCCATGTAACCAATGTCGTTCTTGTAAACAGGCGTTAAATGGAAATCATCCTGATATTATCTATGTAGAGCATGATAAGCCAAATGTCATTAGTGTTGATAATATTAGAACACAGATTAATGGTGATATAGCAATTAAGCCTTATAGCAGTTCGTATAAGATATACATTGTGGATGAGGCAGAAAAGATGAATATACAGGCACAGAATGCTTTGCTGAAAACATTGGAGGAACCACCGGAATATGCGGTGATTATGCTCCTGTCAACGAGAGCCGAGGCGATGCTTCCCACGATTTTAAGCCGTTGTGTGGCTTTGAATACAAAGCCAGTGCCAGATGATAAGATTAAGCATTTTCTGATGACGGAGGTTCAGATTCCTGATTATAGAGCGAGTATATGTGCTTCTTTTGCCAGAGGAAATGTTGGAAGAGCAATCCAGTTGGCTTCAAACGAAGAGTTTGATACAATGAAAGCGGAAGTCTTAGGAAATCTGAAGTCCATTTTCGAAATGGAGGTTCATCAGATGGCGGCAGCTGCTAAAAAGATTACGGAGGAAAAGTTTGAGATAGAGGATTATCTAGACTTATGTTTTATTTGGTATCGGGATATTTTATTATACAAGGCTTGTGGAGATAGAAAGCATTTGGTTTTTCTGGAAGAAATTCGTGATATTGAGCGTATTGGTGAGAAATATTCCTATGAAGCTATTGAGAAAATAATAGGTGCTATTGAACAGGCGAGAAGTCGGATTAAGTCTAATGTGAATTTTGACCTGACGATGGAATTATTGTTCATGGAAATGAAGAAATCTTAAAAATTATAAGAAAATGATATGAAAAAACATGAAAAAAGAGTGAGGTTATAGATATGGTAAAGGTAATAGGCGTAAGATTTAGAACAGCAGGAAAGATTTATTTTTTTGATCCTTTAAAATTCAATGTAAAAAGAGGGGATCATGTTATTGTAGAAACTGCAAGAGGCGTTGAATATGGAACAGTAGTAGGAGATCCAAAGGAAGTAGAAGACGATAAGGTGGTAGCGCCTTTAAAGCCAGTACTTCGCGTGGCAACACAAAGAGATATGGAGCAGGAGGCTGCCAATAAGGTAAAGGAAAAAGAAGCCTTTAAGATTTGTCTGGAAAAGATTAGGAAGCATAAGCTGGACATGAAACTGATTGATGCAGAATATACCTTTGATAATAATAAGGTTTTGTTTTATTTTACCGCGGACGGAAGAATTGACTTTAGAGAGCTGGTTAAGGATCTGGCTTCTGTATTTAAGACAAGAATCGAACTTCGTCAGATCGGTGTACGTGATGAGACTAAGATTCTGGGTGGTATTGGTATCTGTGGTCGTCCTTTGTGCTGCCATTCTCACTTATCAGAATTTGTTCCTGTTTCGATTAAGATGGCAAAGGAACAGAATCTGTCCTTGAATCCGACTAAGATTTCGGGTGTGTGTGGAAGACTTATGTGCTGTCTGAAGCATGAAGAGGAGACATATGAATATCTGAACAAGAAGCTTCCGAATGTTGGTGATTATGTTACAACAGATGATGGCTTTAAGGGAGAGGTGCATAGTGTAAATGTACTTCGCCAGCTTGTGAAGGTTTTGATTGAAAATAATGATGAAAAAGAGATTAAGGAATATAAGGTAGAACAGCTTAAGTTTAAGAAGAGACATCGTAAGGACAAGCAGGACGGTATGTCAGATGCAGAACTTAAGGAGCTGAAGGAATTAGAAAAGCTCGAGAAACAGGAAGGAAGATCCAAGCTCGATGATAACTAAGGAAGAAAAAAAGGATAAGAAGCCAATTTCGGTAGAGCTTAAAGAGAAAGAACGCATTGATGATTTGCAAAGAAACGGATATCAGATTATTCAGAATCCTGAAAAGTTTTGTTTTGGAATGGATGCGGTATTGTTGTCCGGTTTTGCAAGGGTTAAGCCTGGCGCGCGAGTACTTGATATGGGAACCGGTACAGGAATTATTCCGATATTACTAGAAGGAAAGACAAAGGCTTCTCATTTGACGGGATTGGAGATTCAAGAGGAAAGTGCTGATATGGCAAGGCGTAGTGTTCTTTTGAATCATTTAGAAGAAAAAATAGATATTGTGACAGGAGACATCAAGGAAGCAGGCAATCTTTTTCAAGCTGCTTCTTTTGATGTTGTGACCTGCAATCCACCTTATATGATAGGACAGCATGGAATAGCGAATCCTGATGCACCTAAGGCGATTGCAAGACACGAAGTATTATGTACCTTGGAGGATGTTGTCAAAAATGCGGCTTTATTGCTGAAGCCGGGAGGAAATTTTTTTATGGTTCATAGACCCTTCCGACTGGCGGAAATTGTTATGATGATGACAAAATATAAGCTGGAGCCAAAGCGCATGCAGCTCGTATATCCTTACGTGGATAAAGAGCCAAATATGGTGTTAATCGAAGGCTGTAGAGGTGGAAAGCCGCGTATGACGGTTGAAAAACCGTTGATTGTATATAAAGCGCAGAATGAATATACAGATGAGATTTATGAAATATATGGATATTAGGAAGAAATATGGAAAAAAGAAAATAATGCTGGCTCTTGTAGTCAGCACTTTCTGTTTGTTGTCTGGATGTCAAGGAAAGGCTGAGGAAGAGGTTTTTGCTACGGTAGACTTCGAAAAAATGTCAGAAGAGGATGAATTAAAAGCTGCTTTACAAACGGGAGAGAATAAAACAGATAGTGAAATAAGTAAGGAAGCTTTGCCAGAAAGTACATCGGAAAAGCAGACAGAAAATGATATCTTGCAGGAGACAGAAGAAATAGAGCAACAAAATAACAAGCCGGCTCCAGTAAAGGTAAAGGGCATCTATGTGAGTGGTCCGGTTGCGGGAATTGATAGAATGGACGAATTGATAGCCCTTGTGGATGAGACGGAACTGAATGCAATGGTCATTGATATCAAGAATGATGAAGGGCGTATTACGTATAAGATGCAGTCAGAAAAGGTCGTTGAAATAGAAGCAGGTATTCGTTATATACCGGATATCGAGGCGCTTGTGCAAAAATGCAAGGAGAAGGATATTTATCTGATTGCAAGAATTGTAGCTTTTAAGGATCCTTATCTTGCAGAAAAGTGTCCAGAGCTTGCGGTAAAGACGAAGTCGGGTCAAGTTTTTAAGGATAAGAGTGGACTAGCGTGGGTAAATCCATATGAAAAAGAGGTATGGGATTATCTCATTGAGGTATCAAGGGAAGTGGCAAAGCTTGGATTTGATGAGATTCAGTATGATTATATTCGTTTTTCAACAGATTTGAAATCGGATGAGCTTGATTTCGGACCAGAGGCAGAGAATAAGAGTAAGACAGATATTATATCCGAATTTACACGCTATGCATGTGAGTCACTTGCAGATATGGATGTTTATGTGTCTGCTGATGTGTATGGGACAATTATTGATAACAAGGTTGACCAGAAAATAGTTGGTCAGGATTATGTGGAGATGGCTTCTTATCTTGATTATATCTGTCCAATGGTATATCCGTCACATTATGGAAATGGTGTTTATGGTATCGATATACCGGATGCAGAGCCTTATAAGACGGTAAATGCAGCAATGAATGCTGCGGCGAAGGAATTAAGTGTTTTATCAAAGGAAGACAGGGCTATTAACCGTGTATGGATTCAGAGCTTTACGGCTTCTTGGGTAAATGGTCATATTACATATGGACCGGAACAGATTCGTGAACAGATTCGTGGGGCTTATGATGCTGGCTTTGATGAATGGATTCTTTGGAATGCGTCAGTGAAATATCAGAGAGATTCTTTACTCACGGATGAAGAGGCGGCAGAGGAGCAGGAAGTATGGAAATTGGAGAAGCAGGAAGCGGAGAGATTGGCAAAAGAAGAAGCTGCAAAACAGGAAGCGGAGAGATTAGCAGAAGAAGCTGCAAGACAGGAAGCAGAGAGGTTGGCGGCAGAGGAAGAAGCTACTAAGCAGGCAGCGGAGAGTCAGCAGACACCTGGCACTGAAGCTGGAACAGCAGAAGGTGCTACACAGGCAGATTTTGAATAGAAAAAGTAGTGGTATATAGAGAGGATATGTTATGGCAGGTAAATTGTATTTATGTGCAACACCGATTGGGAATTTGCAGGATATGACACCTCGCGTTAGAGAAACGTTAGAGGCTGTGGATTTGATTGCGGCTGAGGATACGAGAAATAGTATTAAGCTCTTAAATCATTTTGAGATTAAGACACCTATGACAAGCTATCATGAATATAATACGGTGGAAAAGGCAAAATATCTCATAGAACAAATGCAGGATGGGAAGAATATTGCATTGATTACGGATGCGGGAACTCCTGCCATATCGGATCCAGGTGAGGTATTGGTTGCGATGTGTTACGAAGTCGGCATTACCGTAACTTCACTTCCTGGTCCTGCGGCATGTATTACAGCGCTTACACTTTCGGGATTGAGCACCAGAAGATTTTGTTTTGAGGGTTTTCTACCGGCCGATAAAAAAGAGAAAAAGGATATCATAGAGGACTTAAAAAGAGAATCAAGAACCATCATTCTCTATGAAGCACCCCATCATTTAATAAGAACATTAGAAGAGCTGTATGAAGCACTTGGAAATCGAAGGGTGACATTATGCAGAGAACTTACCAAACGCTTTGAGACGATTCTTCCGACAACCTTTGAGGATGCATTGACAATGTATCAGGAGGAGGAACCAAGGGGTGAGTATGTGCTTGTTGTGGAAGGAAAGAGTCATGAGGACTTTAAAAAGGAACAGGAAGCGGATTGGCAGTCGATTTCCATTGAGGAGCATATGGCGATTTATGAGGAAAAAGGAACTGATCATAAGGAGGCAATGAAGCTGGTTGCCAAGGATAGAGGAATCTCGAAAAGGGATGTCTATCAATATCTTTTAAAAAGTGTTGACAAATAGGAGTGGTAATACTATACTTCGTATTGTCAATCAACGGAAGAAAGGAGTATTGAAATGGAAAGAGTATTTGAAATCATTGAGGAACAGTTACATTTGACAGGTGTTGAGATTACAGAAGATTCATCATTCAAGGATGATTTAGGGGCTGACTCTATAGATTTAGTAGAATTAGTAATGGCTTTTGAAGACGAGTTCGACGTAGAAGTATCTTACGAAGAATTAGAGAAAAAGGTTAAGACTGTTGGCGATGCAATCGAGTTCTTAAGAGAGCAGGGCGCTGATATCTAAATTTAGCCTGACATATATGATATGCGAAGAGATCCTGAGATAGGGTCTCTTTTTTGTGTGTGATATTCCCAATAATAAAATCATAAGATAAATAAAATATATCAAAAGGGTAAATAAGTATGATGAATTATCTATGGGGTGGCATGTTAATTATTGGCATTGTATATGGAGCAATTACTGGAAATATGCAGGTAATTACAGATTCTGTACTGACTTCGGCCAAAGAGGCTGTTACATTAAGTATTACAATGCTTGGTATTGTTGCATTTTGGAGCGGATTGATGGAAGTAGCAGTAGAGGCAGGAATTATGGAGTCTATGATGAGATTATTAAATCCGTTTCTGCATTTCTTATTTCCAAGAATTCCACGTAATCATCCAGCGTTACGTTCGATTGGAGTTAACTTTGTTGCCAATATTTTAGGGCTTGGTTGGGCAGCGACTCCGGCAGGGCTAAAAGCAATGAAAGAGTTAGCGCAGCTTGAAAAAGAACGAGGAAATGCGGCATTTTTGGATGTAGGAACACAGGATAAAAGAAAAGGAGATATTTTAGGTGAGGACAGAGTTGCCAGTCATGAGATGTGTACGTTTCTAGTTATGAATATTTCATCTTTACAGTTGATACCAGTTAATGTGATTGCGTATCGGAGTCAGTATGGTAGTGTGAATCCGGCAAGTATAATTATGCCGGCAATTGTGGCAACAATGATTAATACAGTAGTGGCAGTGGTGTATTGTAAGTTTAAACAAAGTATCAGTAAAAAGAATTACTGTTCATAAAATAGTAAATTATAATAAAGACAAATATAAGATAGATGCTTTATTAAGCATTCTTTGTAGCTGCTCCATATTGGGACTTGATACTAAAACATAAAAAATATTTTATTAGTATTCATATCTAGAAGTGGAGAAATATAGCATTTTCTACATGTAAAATTGAACTGTGATACATTAGTAGTCAATTTTTGTTATGGTGCAGTTGTACTAAAATCTCCATCTATGATGTTATCAGCATTCTTTCTGACTTCACCTTTGTAGAAATGATACTTTTCTTTTGGACGTTTTTCGAACAGACCCATTTTATGAATAAGTCTTTGAATTCGTTTGTGATCTATTTGATAAGTTATGATTATCGAGTTCTTTATGTACTCCTCGCACGCCATATCTGTTTTGCTTAATTCGAAATAGTGCGTAGATTTTGCCATTTTCATTGCTTATAATAGATATTTTAAAGGATATCCTTTTTGGCGGAATTCTTTGATAATTAATGCCTTTTTGCTTTGAGTAGTGCAACATGCTTTTCTTGCCTATTGGGTTTTTATTATTACCTTCTCTATTTTCATATATATATTTTCAGCATTTTATCATATAGCTCTTCATGCTCTGACTTAGTAAGGGGAGATTCTCTTTTTTATATCAGAATTTCTACTTGGTCGACCATCCTTTTGTTTACGTGTTTTTCTATGTACATTATTTTTAACAATGTAATGTCGTATAAAGACAAATTTAATAGTAGGAATTGCAATAAAAATAGTGTATATTAAAAATATGCAAAAGAATAACAAAGTATTTATTATAATTAAAGTAGTAATGTATATTACAGTATCTGAATATAAGCGACTATGATATTAAAGGAAAGGAACACGTGATTATTTGCGATTGAATCACTATATAGGATAAATCATGAGAAATAATAGACATAAAGAAAACTTGTTATTGGGAATTATGACTTTTTTGTTAATTATATTAATTTTATTATTAATTGCACAAAGTATAAAAATGGGTGATAGTCAGATAAGTGAACCAGAGCAGACACAAGAGATTTTGGAAGAAGAAATACAAAGTGAGGTGTCATCAGAGGAGAATATTGAGGAAAACATGGAGCCTACTAGTGAGCCACTAGTAGAGAAAAAAAATGGATATATAATAATAGGAGATAGTCATGTCGTTGTAACAGATAGTCAAGGATATGCAACCCATGGCAGTAATGTTGATGGTATAATATATAATCAGACTCTTTTTTTTGTACATACAGGACTAGATCCTATAATGGGGACATCTGAATGGCTTAAGGGAGATGGGACAGAAAAAATTAAAGATATTATGGAAGAACATATAGAAATTACGGATTGGTGTATTATCAGTATTCATGGTACGAGTATGGTAACTATGCCTGATATTGAGAATCAATATGTACAGATTTATAAGCAATGGATAAATGATACCTTTAATACTAGCAGGGTATATATTGTTTCTGTTCCGCCACTTGATGAAAAAGAGTGGGTAGTAAAACATGCAGATTTGCCGCCAAGATATAATCAAGATATAATTGATTTCAACTCCAATATTAAAGAAAACTTTGAACAAAACTATTTTGATTATTATGCATGGTTTCTTGAAAATGGTGAATTTCAAGATGAGATACATTATACAGGAAAAACATATCAAACGATGTTTGATGAAATAATACAAATACTACAAAATTAGAGGTATGGTTTGAATGTTTAGATAATAAAAAAATTTATTGATTGTTTGCCATCTATTTAGTGTAAGAAAATAGAATCTATACAAGGAGAATATAGGATGATGATGTGTGTTAAGTGTGGGACGAAATTGCCGAATAATGCAAAATTTTGCATAAACTGTGGAGAAGAGATTGTAGTATGCAATGACGCAAAAAATGTTTATACATTAGGAAATGAAAATAATGTGGATTCTGTTGATATTAGGAGTATGAAAGAGTTGGAGCAAGAGGAAAAAAAGGCATCTTTACTAGAGAAAAGTCATATAGGAGAAAAAATGAATAAAATACAGAGAAAAAAAACAGAGTTAACAATTGTATTATTGTTAGTATCTATTGTTTTTCTTATGTTACCATGGGGATTGTTTCAAGTAGAATTTAGGAGAAATTATTTTAGCAGCAGTGGGAATATCAAAGGAATAGATATGATGTTGGAATCTCATTTATCATACAGTATTGAGTATAAAATGCAGGCAGAGACGTTAATTGATATAGTAGGTCAAGTAATAGATTTTAGCGGGCGAGTTAGAGATATGGGGGATTTCGATTATGATGTTTGGGTGGGACATTATTTGTGGGAACCGATAGACATATTATGCTATGGACTAGGGGTTTTTGGATTTATAATTGCAATCTTCTTAGGTAAGAGTATATGCGTAATGAAGATTGCAAAAGAAAAAACATGTAGAGTATTATCTGTGGTAACATTTCTTTTATCACTTGCACTATACATATATGTGGGTACTGAAAAGATAGTTCCTTGGGATGTAGAGTTTAGTGTAGTACCTTATCTGTATTTATTAATGGAATTGTGTGTATTGATAAGTATATTTATTAAATGTAAAAATAAGAGAAGAGACAGATAGAAGAGAAGGAGAATTTATATATGTTTTGCGGATTTTGTGGAAATGAAGTAAAAACCGAGGATTGTTTTTGTGGGAAGTGCGGAAATAAAATAAAAAATGAAACAAAAGAAATTATTTCATATAAAGCCAAGTTAGATAGAAAAGATGGAAGCAAAAGAAAAGTAATGATTTCTGCTATGGCATTGGCAGTAGTAAGCGTAGTAAGTTTTGGTGTTTCAGGTGTACATACTATAAGTTTGATAAAAGAATCTCATAGATATCAAGTGGATGATTATTTTACGTCTAGTAATGTTATTTTTGATATTTTTTGTAATGATGGCTATAGTGTAGCATTTCCAACTCAAGAAGAGGAGACATTTCTATCTGGTCAAAATTTTTCTGAAGAGGCAGATACTAATGTACAAATAAGAGAAACGTATGGGAAAGAATTTTCAGAATACGGAAAAGTTATTGTGAGGGTAGTTGTGTATGGAGAATCGTTTTTTAGTATAGATACGGAAGAATATGATGATGCAGTATCAGATTTTTATTCATTGTATTATGCGGGAAAAAATTCAATTAATGCGCCATATCCAAATATAAGTGAAGATACATATTTTAAATATGGAGAATTGGATTATGCAGATGAAGGTGTTTTGGTTGCACATGCATCGTTTGAAACATTTGTTGGGAATGTAATGGAAGTAAGGATGTTTATCCCGGTTATATATGATGAAAAAGAAGGCATTTTTTCATTTCCAGATGGTGTAGGCGATGATTTTAATAATGCATGTAATTATATTTTAAAAAATTACTGTTATAAATAAGTTGATTAATAGGCTGATTTTACATGAAAATGGATTAAGGTGTATTTGTGTAAAATTGTAATAAGTAGAAAAATGGTGGAAGGCTTTGCTAAAGAAGTGTTCCTCATTTTTATATGGATTAATTCACTTGTAAATTTCTTAGGGACGGTGAAGAAAAGAAAGGGCTTGTGGAAGAAAAAGAAAAATGGTAAAATTATTAAGACAATTTGTTGAATTTTTGCAATTTTTAAATAAATATATTTAGTAGAATAGGTTACTTATACTTGAAAAGAGGTTATTCGTCAATTAATGACTTTTTTTGTAAGAGTAGAGATATAATATAGAAAATAGTAAATCATTATCATTACAATTTGTCATTAGGGCAATCCGAAAGGAATAGATACAAATATGAAAATAAGAAGAAATTATCAAAAAAATGTAATGTTAGTTTTAATCATTTTTTTGATGAGTAGTATCAAGTGCTTGGCAGAAGAAATGCCAATAATAATAGAAACGGTTACAAATGAAACAGATTTGTCAATTTATGTAAAAAACGCAGGAAATGATTTGTCTGAAATGACAGTTCAGATTGGTACTTCTGAAAGTGAACAGATAATTTATCAGAGTATAGAAGAGTCTGAATTTGAGACATTAATTTTAATAGATAATTCTTTATCCATTCCTCAAAATATAAGAGGAAAAATATTGGAGTTTTTGAACAACTTCATAGAGAACAAGGCAGGAAATGAGAAAGTAGCAATAGGGGTATTTAGCAGAGATATTACATATCTGACAGATTACACCAGTGACTATACTTTATTAAAGAATGCGGCAGAAGCTGTTACTTATCAGAATCAGGAAACGTACATAACAGATATGCTCTATGAGCTGTTATGTAGAGATTATATTGCGAAACCAAAGGATGTATACCGTAGAATCATTATCATTGCTGATGGCATAGATAACGAATCTTTAGGTTATACCACAGATGAATTGAATCGGTTAATTGAGGAAGATACCTATCCAATATATGCAATAGGTTGTTCGACAGGCAAAAATAATCAGGAGTTGGAAAGTCTTTTTGCTTTATCCAGAATTAGTGATGCGGAGTATTTTTTATTGGATTCCAATGAAGACACAAGTGCTATAGTGAATGTGCTAAGTGAAGATAAGCAGATTGTGAAAGTTATGGTAACACCGCCAGCAGAGCTGATGGATGGGAGCACAAAGACGGTAAAGATTAATCTTTTGGCACAAAGTGTTTCCAGGGAAATGAAGATGCCTCAACAAATAGAGCAAAAGGAGATTATCGAGTCAACGGAAAGTGAAGAAGAAATTAATGAGATGACAGAAGAAGCTGTCGAAGAGGTGTTAACAGAACAATTGACAGAAGAGGTAACGGTGGTAGAAGAGGATGAAGAAACATTACGAAAGACTGCCGCATTAAAAATTATTGTGTTTGTAATTGCTTTTTGGGTTGTTGTTATTGGTATTATTATTACGTTTATTCTGATACGGCATTTTAAAAGAAAGAGTAAAAAAGAGAGAAATCAGACTCAAAACTTGATGGTACAAAGGGAAAAGGAATTAAAAGCAGCACTTGTAAATAGTTCCGGGGTGGTGGAAATAGGACAACAGCAACCGATAGCATATATCATGTTAACAGATGTCCATTCTCCTGCTAGAAGCTTCAGGGTACCATTTTATAGAAATGTTGTAATTGGACGAAGTGAAACGGTCTGTCAGATTGTAATAGATTACGATCAATCAGTGTCCGGAAGGCATTGCGAAATCTACACAATAGGAAACAAGATTATGATAAAGGACTTGCAGTCATCTAATGGAACTTTTGTAAATGGAGGTAGGGTTTTCAGGGATACCGAGCTTATGTCAGGAAGTATCATTACTTTGGGTGGAGTGGAAATGCGATTTGAATTTCAACCATTGAGCAATTTTTCAAGAATCTAGAATATTTTTAAATAGCAGAACTTGCTTAATGACTTAGCGTAATAATTAGGGAATACATATGAAAAAGAAAAGTGAGGGGAGAGCAGTATTGGAGTAAGTATGTTTATGAAGAGCTACGCTATAAATTGTTTTAAGAATTTTTAGGTAATTCAGAAATGTTTATAAATATATTTTTATGAGGAGGAAATTATGGCATCATTAAAGGAATCATTTTCAAAAGGAATTACAGCAATTAATGTAAAAACTAATAGTTTTATGGAGGAGTCCAAATGTAAGACTTATATTTCGACATTGGAGAAGGAAATTCAGGTTTTAAAGTTGAATATAGGTGAGATTGTATATAGTAAATCTGTAATAGGTGAGAGCTATGAAGAGGCTGTTGCAGAAATTGTTCAACAGATTACAGGAAAATATCAGGAGATTGAACAACAGAAGAAAGCAATTGAGCAGTTAGCAATTGAAGAAAAACAGATTTTGGGAACATCACAGACGGTAGAGTCTGTTAAGTTCTGCTCGCAGTGTGGTGCACAGAGTGCAGCAAATTATAAATTCTGTACTAAATGTGGTTCACCATTGAACTAAATAATAAATAAAAAACAAATGAGAATAGGAGAGAAATAATATGGCTTTTGATCCAATGACAGGAGAACCAATTGAAGAAAAGCAAGAAAATGGGTTACAGTTTGATCCGATGACAGGGGAGCCAATCGGTCAGCCGATGACAGTAGAACAGCCAATGGGTGGTTTTGATCCAATGACAGGGGAGCCAATCGGTCAGCCTACGGCAGTAGAACAGCCAATGGGTGGTTTTGATCCAATGACAGGGGAGCCAATCGGTCAGCCTACAGCAGCAGAACAGCCAATGGGTGGTTTTGATCCGATGACAGGGGAACCAATTGGTCAGGAAGCAGCACAAGTTAATGTTTCGACAAATAAAGCAATGATTGGAAAGAATAATAAATTGCCAATTATAATTGGAGCTATTGCAGGAGTTGCTGTGGTAATAGTGTTTGTTTTTGTAATCCTTTTTTCAGGAGTATTTGCAGGAAAGGCAGGAAAGGTTACTACTGCAATTAACAATACATTTAAGAAGAAACCACATTTTGTAGAAACATTAGAACCATTAAACGTGATTGGTAAGGATAAGTATACAATCGCTATTTCAGGTGAAATAGATGATATTCAAATGAATGGCGAGGTAAGAATCAGCAATAAAGAAAAGCAGGTATCTGCAACGCTTGATTATGAGGATTATCCAAAGGTAGAGGCTCTTGCAAGCTTAGATGCTAATACATTAAAGGTAGAGATTCCTGCAATTTCAAAAAATGTATTTGTTTATAACTATAAGAAAAACAATACAGGATATCTGACAGAGATGCTTTCAGATGATGAAATAAATGCTATCAATGCGGTATTGGAAAGTACAGCTGGCGGAAATGAAATTCCTGAAGAGATATATAATGACTTACAAGAGGTTATAAGTAAGGAGTTTAAAGCTCTTAAATTTACCAATGCTGAAAAGGAAGAGTATACCGTAGATGATAAGGATGTAACCTGTAAAGGATATATGGTAGCTATTACAGCAGATAATGTAATTAACGTAATCGATGGAATTGAAGAAGTTGTTAATAATAACTTAGAATCACTGATTGATAGTGAAATGATTGATGTTGAAGAACTTGCAACAGAGTTTGAAGATATAAGAGGGGAAGCGGAGTATATGGAGGATATAGAAGTTACTTTCTATATTTACAAGAATATGCTTGCCGCAGTTAAGGTTTACAGTGAAGATATGGATGACGAAGTAGAACTCTGCTTTGAAGGTGGAGACTACAGAGCACAGAATATGACATTAAAGATGGATTCTTATAGAATTCAGTTAAAAGGTGAAGATAGTGGTTCCAAGGAAGAGTTTACACTAAAAGCAAGATATGGAAGCGAAAGTGAAGAGATAGGAAGCTTAGAATATAACTATGAAAACGGAAAATTCTCTTTTGATATTGATGGAGAAAACGTTAGTGGAAGGCTTACAAAAGAGGGTTCAAGCGTGATTCTTAAGATTAATGAAATCAATACTTACTATGAAAGCTTATCACCAGATATTGAGATTGCATTTACTGAAGGTGCAAAGATGCAGAAGTTCAGTGGTAAGGAATTTGATTTTGGTAATGCAGATGAAGATGACTTTATGGACTTGGCTGAGGATATCCAAGATGAGATGCAAGACAGTGACCTGTATTACTTATTCGAGGATTTATTCTAGAAGAAAGATAACCAAAATTAATGCTGAAAGAGCAGTTGCTCTTTCGGCGTTTTCTTTCCATACATATGGATAAATAAATGGTGAAGGAAGAGTAGCATATGCTAAGAGCGGGCATGATATTAGGAGGAACCTATCAAATTATAGAAGAAATTGGTTCCGGAGGTGGTGGAATTGTATATAGAGCAAGACATCTTCGACTTCAGACAGATGTGGTAGTAAAAAGAATTCGTGATGAAGTAAGAGGGAAGATACAATCCAGACAGGAAGCAGATGTTTTAAAGAATTTAAAGCATCCATACCTTCCAAGAGTTTATGATTTTATAGAAACACCAGAAGCAGTATACACAGTCATGGATTTTATTCCAGGCATTTCTCTTGATAAGGCTCTTGTCCAGTATGGCAGATTTGCTCCTAAACAGGTATTGCGTTGGGCACAGGAACTAGGGGAAGCGTTGGCTTATCTACATAATCAGAATCCACCGATTATTCATTCGGATATTAAACCGGCTAATATTATTGTGACACCGGATGGACATATCTGTCTCATAGACTTCAATATTTCTATTGTCATTGATTCAGCGATGAAAGCGACATTGGGAATTAGTGCAGGATATTCTTCACCGGAGCAATATCGGGATGTTCAGCAGATACAAACTTATTATAATACAGGGGGGATGTCTCAGGTAACCATTACCATTGACAGACGTTCCGATATATATAGTCTTGGCTGTGTATTATATCATTTATTGGCAGGATTTCCACCGGGAAATAATTTTAATACACGAATGTCAGCAGAAGAGATACCTGGTATAAGCGAAGGGTTAGCTTTTATCATAGATAAAATGATAGAATATGATTCAAATGACCGTTATCAAAACGGTCAAGAATATCTTATGGCAATCAATAATTGTTATAAATTAGATAGACGTTACATTATGCATATGAGAAAAGAAAAAGCATTATTTGTAACTTCTTTAGTATTTTTTTTCATTGGTTCTTTGTTGATTGGTTTTGGAATCACACAGTGTGGAAAGGAAAGGGAGCAGAATTATCAGGCATTGTTGCTTGAGGGAGAGGAAATAGCGGAAAAAGGAAATTATGAAAAAGCTATTGATGCTATGGTTCTTCTTGAGGAAGAATATAAGAGTAGGGTCGAGGCATACGAAAGGGAACTTTATTATTATTATCAGGCAGGACATTATCAGGAATGTGCAGATAGAGGAAACGATATCATTGCATTGCAGTTGATAGAAATTACAAATGACTCCCAAAAGGAGACAGTGGGTGATATCTTTTATTTGATAGCTAATTCATATTATGAATTGGAAGATTACAGTAAAGCAGAAAAAGCCATGGAGAATGCTTTGGAATACAATGAGACAAATAATTTATATTTTCGCGATTATTGTATTATTCTGGCTAAGCAGGGTGAACTATTTCAAGCGGAAGATGCTTTAAAAAAGGCTGTTGAATTGAATTTGGAAGATGATTCTATACATTATGCAGAGGGAGAGCTTTGCGTAGTAAGAAAACAGATAGAGGAAGCCATTGAGCATTTTAAAACTACGATAGAAATCACGGATGATGAGATTTTACAAAAACGTGCTGTACTGTTATGTGCAACGGCATTACGTGATAACAATCGTATAGATGAGGAAGTCCAGCTGTTAGAAATGGCAAGAAATCAGATCGATAATCAGGCCAAAATGGTGATTACAGAATATCTTGCGGATGCTTATATGCGTCAAGGGGATGCGTATCCTGATTTAGTGGTTAATTATAATCAGAAAGCGTTAACACTCTTTCAAGAGTTGATGCAAAACGGTTACGTAACATATCAATTACAAGAAAATATGGCTATTTTATATGAAGAAAATAAAGACTTTGAAATGGCTAAGTCTGTATTGCTGAAACTTGCAGGAGAATATCCAGGAAATTACAGAGTGTATAAAAGACTTGCATTTCTTGAAGCGGACAGGCAGCAGTATTATAACAATAGCCAGCGTAATTATAGTGCAATGAAGGAGTATTATGATAAGTGCAAAGAGCTATACGAAGAGCAGGATGTAGAAGATTCAGAAGTACTTATGTTGGATAATATGATTCGTGATTTGCAAACTGGTGGTTGGTTATAAGTGTGTTCAGATAGAAAGCAGGGTAACAGATATGGGTGTATTATTGATAATGATGGGCGCAATATGTGTAATGATGTCTATTATTATATTTATTTTATATCTTACCATGGGAAAAGCTGTTGGTAAGAAACTGATGAGAAGATTGAAAGATGAGTATTAGAGATACAGTTGATAAGAAACGGAGACTACCATGAAAAAAAAGACAGGTATCATTATTATTTTTATTCTGTTATTTCTGTTGTTAATTGGAATCAATGGCGGTATGTTATTCATGTATTTGAATAGTCCTTCCGTGAAAGCAGAAAGGCAGTTAGCAAAGGGACAAGAATACTTTGAGAATGAACAATATGAGGAAGCGATACAGGCATATAAAGAAGCACTTATAGAAGATGAGATGAATGTAGCAGCGTACAAAGGGCTTACTCAGGCATATAAAGCAACAGGTGAGATAATCAAAGCACGAGATACGATGGATAAGGGATATAGATTGACTCAGGATGAAGCTTTAGCAGAAGCAATTACCGTGATTACATGGGAAGAGGCAGGAAAAAAGGATAAAGAGATTGAGTGGAAAGATTATGGAGTAGAGCAAGCTGTTCGTCAAATGACAGGAATAGAGGATCGTGAGATCATGTTAAGTGATATATGGGAGATTTCTGATTTTTATTTATATGAAACCAATATTTCTGATTTAACAGATTTGGAAGATTTGCCAAATATTACAAGTCTCCATTTATACAATAGCCAGATAACAGATCTGGAGATGCTTAAAAGTTTTAAGAATTTGGAAAAATTATATCTTGCAGATAACCATATTACAAATTTAGAACCGTTAGAAAAGTTAACTAATCTTGTTTGGCTGGATGTCAGCAACAATGAGATAGAGAATATTGAATCTTTAAAAAAAATAAAGAGTTTGAAACACTTAGATTTAAGTGATAACAGAATAACAAATATTGAAGCGTTAGAGCGGTTGACAGATTTAGAGTATCTTAATTTGAACAATAATACAATATCAGATATAACAGTGCTTAAGAAAATGAAACAAATGGATACCTTGTATCTAGAAAATATGTATATATATGATATAAGTATTTTATCGTCAATGGAAAGTCTGAGAAGATTAAGTCTTGCAGGAAATTATGATATTGAAGATTATACAGTTTTAGAAGAAGTAGCAAATTTGGAAGAGTTAAATCTTTCATATACAAACATATATGATTTGAGTGTACTTGTCAGTTTGCATAAATTGACTTATTTGGATATATCAGGGACAAATGTGACAGATGTGTCATTTGTTTCACAGATTGAATATTTGAAAAGTAGTACTATGAGGTAGAGAATATAATGAAAAGAGGAAAAAAAATCTTAATTTTTGTTATCTCAATATTGGTTATATTGTTGATAGTGGTTAATATTTTTTTATATTTATATATGAATCAGCCTTCCAAGAAAGCCAAACAGCAGTTGGATTTAGGTCAACAGTATCTGTTGAGTATGGATTATGAAGAAGCAATTGCAGCATATGAGATAGCAATTGAATTAGAACCTAAAAATACAGAGGCTTATCTTGGTATGGCACAGGCTTATATTGCAATGGGAGAGTCTCAAAAGGCTATCAAAATTTTAAAAAGAGGTTATCTGGAAACAGAGGATGAAGAAATAAAAGAACTTCTTAGTGAATTAGAGGAGGAACAAAATCGGGAAGAGGTAGATTTAAGTATTGTTCAGATAGATACTAGTGAGTTTCCGAATATTACAGTTTATTTCTCACTAGAGGATATGGCAGGAAATTTTATAGATGATGTACAACCGGAACAGGTGAAGGTTTTGGAATCAAATGGTACTGACTGGGTAGAGATGTCGGGAAATATTCAGTTTACGGAAAAGGATGTTTCTAAGAGATCGGTTTCCTTGGTTATGGATACAAGTGGTAGTATGGACGGCTCTATTAATGATTTGTGCTGGGCGGCGCAGGAATTGCTTACACACATGCAGGGCGGAAACTATAATGTGGCATTAACTACTTTCAGTAATACTTGGAATACAATATATAATTTTACGAATGATATTTCGGCAGTCAGTGACGAATTGAATTATATGTATGCAAGTGGTGGAACTGCATTATATGATACCTTGGAGAATTGTTTACATCAGGCTGTTAACCAACAGGGGCAGAAATACATATTAGCTTTTACCGATGGATTAGACAATGATAGTAGAATTGGAAAGGATGAATTAATATCTTTAGCAAAGTATTATAATGTACCTATTTATATCATAGCAGCTATGGAGGAGAATAGAACATATGAAATGAAAGAGATTGCTTTAGAGAGTGGCGGTGAATTTTATTCTTTATACTCTATGGACAATTTGTATGATGTGTACTATGAAATTTTTCAGCTGCAGGAAAATTTATACTCTTTCGAATATACAACAATGCAGTCAAACAGCGAATGTGGTTTAAGGGTAGTATATGAATCCAAAAAATATGGTGGTGAATCGGAAGGTGACTTTATTAGCCAAAAGCCGATTAAGCGAGAGATGATTAATAATAATGTAATTGTCAATGCAGAATCTTCATCTGCTTTACAAGAGCATCCATTAGAAAATGCATTTGATTCATCAGAAAATACAATGTGGATCGAAGGGATAAGAGGAAATGGTATTGGGGAAACCATTCATATTACATTAGATGAAATGCATGGAGTGAATGGTATCACAATTTATAATGGTAATAGAACTAAAAGCGATTTATACGAAAAATATAATCGAATAAAAACAATTCAAGTTACTTTTTCAGATGGATCACAAAGGCAATTTGAACTGGATGATAATTTTTATGAGCCTTGTGATATCAACTTTATCAACCCGGTCAAGACGAATTTTTTAGAAATAAAGATTTTAGAAGTATATGAGGGTACTACATATCAGGAAACCTGTATTACGGATATTAGTATTAATTAGTGTCTAATGATTAGTATGAGGAACAGTTCATCTTTCGTGAGAAGTTGAAGGTGGTGTTGGAAAGGAATGAAAAAGCTAGACAAAAATAAACAGCTAAAGATTATTTTAGCAATTATTTTAGCGGTGATATTATGTCAGGTTGCAATTATTATAACATTTTTTGTGATATTACAGAGTCCCACGAGACGTTTAAAAGAACAATTGTCATTGGCGGAGAAATATTTGTTAGAGCTTAATTATGAACAGGCAATTGCTTCATATCAGATAGCAATTGAAATTGATCCGAAATGTGAAGAAGCGTATCTAGCTATGGTTGATATCTATGTAGAGTTGGGAGATTATGAAGAAGCGTTGAAAGTATTAGAAGATGCAGAGGAAGTCATAGACTCACAAGTAATACAAGATAGAATAGCAGAAGTTCAGAGTTTGATTGAACAGGGTGAATTGGAGAAATTAGAAGCATTAGATGAGCAGATTACACAAGAGGCTCAAATTGATACAGATATTGTGAAAGAAGATAGGTTGAGTGTTAGTCTGGTTTATAATTATGATTTGACAAGTGAGGATTATCTTTCTAATGGTATGTCTTTGGGGTATATAGATGTAGATATTTACCCAAAAGAGGAAGAAAGTGTGCGTTATTATTATACAGAGAATGTAGATAAGTTTACATTACCATGGAGTGACTATGTAGGATTCACATGGCAGGATGATTATTTTATGAATAATCAGGAAGAAGCAATCAATTTATTTATGCAATCTGATTTTTTACAGCCTATGGATATTTCAGAACAGTTTTCGAATCATATAGAGTTTATGATAGATGGAATACCATTTTCTTTTGATATTGATACAGCATATATATATATTTGTATCAGAAGTGTTCGTGGTGCTTCACAAGGGTCATACTTTACTTCTTATGGAATAGATGATGATGGAATACATTATGCATCTGGTTATATAGTGAATTTAAGTGGTACAGTATCCTGTGATAATTCCTACAAAAATGTCTTTGAAAGAATTGAGGATTAGAATAGACAGAGCAAAGTTTCTAAGTTAGTATACATAATGAATAAAAGAAAACTCAACATAATCCAATAAAAGTAATGGATTATAGCATGTAACAAATAATATAAGTAGGAGAAGAAAAGATGAATAAATATTTGCAAGTTAACATGAGTTTTAAAGACAAATATCAAATAAAATCAGTAATGGGAGAGAATCCGCTGGGTATTACTTATGCTGGTGTGGATACGACAGCAGGTCGAAAAATAATAATTAGGGAGTTCTTTCCATCTGGGCTGTGTAATCGTAATGAAGACACTTTACAGATTACAGGTGGTGAAGAATATAATAAAAGAAAAGGACAGTTTATCAAAGAATCAGGTATTTTAAAAGAAAATAGCGGATTAAAAGGCATTGTTGATATCTTTGATGTTTTTGAAGAAAATGGCACAGTGTACATAATTATGGAATATGTAGAAGGTGTAAGTCTTGAAAAGTATCTGACGGGAAGTGGTAAGCAATTTCCGCTAAAGAGAATCATGGAATTAATGGATCCAGTTATTGATTCTTTATTAGTATTACATGAAAAAGGTTTGGTTCATCAGAATATTTCTCCCGATAATATTATTTTTACGAATCAAGGAAATTTGAAATTGATTGGTTTTGGATGCATGGAGGGACAAATATCAGATGCAAGTGTAGGTTATGCGCCTATAGAATTGTATCGTAAGCAGCAGGAGATAAAGCCGGGTACTGATGTTTATTCCTTGTGTGCGGCTATTTACAGATGTGTTACAGGAGTGAGACCTCAGGATGCTTATGAGAGATTGACGAATGATACATTACAAAAGCCATCCCTGCTGGGAATTGTGATGGATAGTTCTGAAGAAACTGCACTGATGATGGGGCTTAATATATATGAAGAAAAGCGTCTTCGTACAATAATGGCTTTTAAAAAGGTATTTTATAGTCAAAAAACACAGGAAGATATATCTGCGAGACAGCCACAACCACCAGTGCAACCACAACCATCAGTACAACCACAGCCATATCCTGATATGAGGGGAGAGATTGTTTCACCTAATGCTGGTAAAAAAGGAAAAACAAAAGAATCAAAGGGAAATGGTGGCATGATTGCTTTAATAGTAATTGGAATTATTGTAATTATTGCATTAGGAGTATCTGCTGTTATACTCGGTAGAAGTTTATTCTTAGGAGACAGTGTTGAAGTGAATCAAGAGCTAGAGGAGGAATCTACAGAGTCAGAGACAGAAATTGCAACAGAGGAAGAAACAGAAAATTCATATGCGGAATATGAAACTATGTTAGTAAATAGAGATTTTTCGGGAGTAATAGATAGTATTTTGATACTAAATACAGTAAATGCAACAGCAGAAGAAAAGGATGCTTTATCAAAGATTATGGAGCAGGCAATTGCAGGTCAGTATTCTGATTTTGAAAGTCGTATTAATAGCAGTCAGAATTCAGGTGATTATGAGGGGGCTTTTGTGATTATTGATGAAGAGATTGTTTTATACGACCGATTGAATGCCAATGCTCTTGCAACGCAGTATGTAGATAAGCAGAAAATAGAGAATAAGAGAGTTGCAGTCAAAAATGCGCATATAAATTATTTGTTAAATGAGAGATTAAATAAAGCTGTGAATCAAGGCGATGAAACGATTCTGAATGAGATTCTTATAAAGCTGCAGGAATATGTAAATGAAGGGGCAATTACACAAGAAGATTTTGATACCAAAAAAACTTCTGCTTATGCGAGATTTGTTGTAGAAAAGATATCTGCAATGAATAATTCTGGAATAGACCCAACTACAATTCTTAATTATATTGACAGTAATCTGTTGAATACAGGAAACAACTGTCAGGTATTGGAATTTTGGGATTATTTTAATGTATTAGTGGGAGGCATCAGAATGGATGCCACAGTAAGACATGTATCTTCCAATGGATATTTGCTAGAGTATAGTAATTCCATGAATCTGGCAACCAGTGATATCAGTCATTTATCTCAGTATGAGATAAGACTAGCAATATATGAAATATTTGCACGTCATGGAAGAACATTTAGTGATGAGGCAATAAATGATTATTTTGCATTATATAGTTGGTATCACCCATCAGCAGTAGGTTTTGATGAAGCCACATTAAATACGTATGAGAAATACAACTTGAATTTATTGGTTGACTATCAGAGGGCAATGGGATATCGATAGGAGAGGTTATACATGAAGAAATATAGGAAAGTGATAGAATTATTATTTATATTACTGCTTACTATATTATCAGTTGAAACAAAAGTGTATGCTGCAGAACATTCAGTGCTTTTGGAACAATTATTAGAGGTTTCGCAAGAAGGAAATATATATGAAGTAAAACAGGACGGTTCAGGCAATTTTTCTACAATTCAACAAGGTGTTGATTGTGTTGAATCAGGTGATACCTTACTGATTTATCCCGGTGTTTATGAAGAAAATGTCATGATTATGGACAAGACAGTAAATTTAGTAGGTGTAAGTAAGGAAAATTGTATTTTAACAGCAAATTCTGATAATTATCATTATGTACCTCTAACAATAGGTGCAGGTAAAGTATATAATATGACGATTTGTGGAACGGACTCAAATGGAGATCAAGAGGTTCCACCAAGTGAAGCAACTTATAATATTTATGATTTATCATCTATTTATGAGTGGCAGAATGATTTTCCAGGATATGCAATACATATTGATCAGAATTATTCTTATGGTAAAGAGCTTTATGTAGAAAATTGCAAAATTATTTCTAATAACAATCAATGTGTTGGGATAGGTTGTCGAGGAGAGAGTAAAATTACCTTCTCCAATTGTGAAATGTTGTCTGATGGCGGTGGAGGATGTATTTTTTTCCATAATACGCAGAATCCGGAGATGGCAGGAGATGCGCAGCTAGTGCTAAAGGATTGTGAGCTGAAAAACTATAATTGTCCTTATGTAATAGCATTTCATTCTATGACTTTTCATACCATGGAAAATTTTAATCCTGTATATTTAACTTTTCAAAATGTGAAAGTAAGTACTGTAGCATATGAGAGAAAAGGTGAGTATAACGGTACTAATATGAATCAATGGTTTGATGTTGATCAGCTGGAAAATGCGGAAATACAAAGTGCATTAACATTAGGTGGCTATTATTCTTCCTTAGGTAGTGAACTGATACACCAATATAGCCAAGATGATAGTTATAGGTTATATACACAAGTAAGAGAAAATGAATCCTTATTAGAAAACCAACCACAGATTGCAGAAGGAATTACTTATATAAAAATGATAGATAATTCTGAAACGTATATGAAACAGGAAAAATTACCAGAGGTTAAAGCAAGGACACGTCATGTTATTGATATAGAGAATGTGGATAAGGAAGCCATCATGGATGGATGGTGTGGACTTTCCGGCATATATCTGACAATGGAAAGTTATGGAAATACACTAATTGAGATGAACTATCCCCAAATCATAATGGAATAACATAATAATGACATATACACGAGAAAAGGGAAGAATACAATGAGTTTTGCATTATTAGTACATACAACGCAAGCATATAAAAAATACATATTGCCCGTAGTAAATAATACCAATCATTCTATTATTTTAAAAAAAGAATTATTTAACTTGTCATCGGATTTGGAAATAGGAATGGAAGTGATAGATGGCAATTGGTTTTTCTTAGAGTCAGGTTCTTATATTTTACAGGATTCTGTAACAGAAAAAAATTATTTTGGCAAGGAAATTAAAAACCAAGATCTGTTGAATATTATTATGCCAAATCAGGAAAGACTGAGTATCTTAATCAATCAGACAGATAGTTCTTTTCACGTTTTTGAAAAATATGATATTAGAGCAAACAGCTTTATTACAATAGGAAAAAATGAATCGAATGATATTTCATATGATACATCAAATCCGGTATCCAGAGAACATGCAATTATCAGGAGAAACGGAAATGTATTTGTACTGGAGGATATTAGTACAAATGGTGTATATGTAAATGATGTCCGTGTAAGAGGTTCAAAAGAACTGGAATTTGGTGATTGTATCGATATATATGGGCTTTGTATCGTTTATCTGGATGGTATCATAGCAGTTAATACAGGTGATATCGGTGTAAAAATAAATGAAAGAAAGCTATATCAGTATGTAGAGCAGAATTCAGAGCTTGCAGAGCCTAGTGGAAATTCCAAAAAAGAGAAGAAAATATTATATCATCGTTCACCAAGACAGATTTATAAGATGGACAATGAAGTCATAGAGATTGAGGCACCACCACAGCCAAAAGCACAGAATAGAAAACCGTTGGCTATGATTATAGGTCCGTCCTTAACGATGTCTTTACCTATGATCTTTGGCTGTTTGTTAACGGTATTTAGTTCCAAAATGAGTGGTAATAATAGTGGAATATTTATGTATACAGGAATTATTACAGCAGTTTCTTCCGCTTTAATAGGAATTACCTGGACTCTTGTTAATTTGCGGTATGAGAAAAGAAAGAATGATGATGAAGAATTGCATAGATTTGATGCCTATCATCAGTATCTTGTAGATTCCGCAAATAAAATCAAGGAAAAGTATGAAAAAAATACAAATTATCTTCGCAAAATGTATTTATCTTCTGAGGAATGTAGCGGTTATGATGAGAATAACCAGCTTTTATGGAATAGAAATAAGGATCATAGAGATTTCTTAAGCCATAGGATAGGTATCGGTGATATGCCTTTTCAGGTTACCATTAATATTCCGAAAGAAAGATTTACTCTGATGATAGATTCTCTTGCAGAGAAACCTTCGGTAATCCAGGAAAGCTATAAAAATTTACATCAGGTTCCTATTTGTGTAGATTTGTTAGAGCATCGATTGATTGGAGTTGTAGGCGGTGAAGGCAAAAGAGGTGCCATTGATGTTATGCATAATTTAGTGGCACAGATTGCAGTATCCAATTGCTATACAGATGTAAAAATGGCTTTTGTATATGATGAACTAACGGATGCAACCGAGAGTTGGGATTATATGAAATGGTTACCTCATGTTTGGTCTGAAGATAAAAAGACAAGATACGTGGCAAGCAATAAAGCAGAAACAGGAGATGTTCTGTATGAGATTACGAAGGTGCTACGTATTCGTATGGATGAAAGAGGAAATCGCTCTGTTAAAAATGCTATGTATAAGCCTCATTATGTGCTATTTATTTCTAATCCCGAAATATTAGAAGGAGAGCTGATTACAAAGTATATATTTGATTCGAATGAAAATTATGGTATTACTACAGTATTTTTAGTAGATTCCTATGATGCCTTGCCTAATGCATGTGATTATATCATTCAGAATGATGGTAAATTCAAGGGAATGTATGGTATTGCAGATGATGTTGAGGAGCGTGTTTCAATTGACTTCGATTTTGTGCATAATATACAGCTTGAGAGGCTGGCAAGAACATTATCTGATATAGAAGTCAGCGAAAATGAGACAGGAGGAGATATTCCTAGCTCTTTGACGTTTTTTGATATGTTCGGAATTCAGGACATGAAAGATCTTCATGTATTGGATAATTGGAAGAAAAACCGTACTTACGAGAGTATGAAAGCTATTGTGGGACAAAGGGCAGGCGGAGCTCCAATGTATCTGGATGTACATGAGAAATATCATGGTCCTCACGGATTGGTGGCAGGTACTACTGGTTCAGGAAAAAGTGAGACGTTACAGACCTATATTTTGTCTCTTGCGATTAATTACAGCCCTGATGATGTAGGATTTTTTCTAATAGATTATAAGGGTGGTGGAATGGCAAATCTCTTTGATGGATTACCACATATGATTGGACAGATTTCCAATCTTTCAGGTAATCAGGTAAAACGTGCCATGGTGTCCATTAAAAGTGAAAATATGCGAAGACAGAGAATCTTCAATGAACATGGTGTCAATAATATAAATCTGTATACCAGACTTTTCAAGAATAATGAAGCAACAATTCCGGTTCCTCATTTATTTATTATTATTGATGAGTTTGCAGAGTTGAAACGAGAAGAGCCGGATTTCATGCGAGAGCTTATCAGCGTCGCACAGGTAGGACGAAGTCTAGGTGTGCATCTGATACTTGCTACACAGAAACCAAGCGGAACGGTAGACGATAATATTTGGAGTAATTCAAGATTTCGTTTATGCCTTCGTGTTCAGGATAGACAAGACAGTACAGATATGCTTCACAGACCGGACGCTGCATATATTACTCAGGCAGGACGCTGCTATATGCAGGTAGGTAATGATGAGTTATTTGAATTGTTCCAGTCAGGATGGAGTGGTGCTACCTATGATGAGAACAGTGGCAGTTTCAAAGCAGATATTGCTCATATGTTGTCTGATACAGGCAAGGCTGCACTGATTGGAAACAGAACAAAGCTGAAGCAGAAAGAAAATGTTAAGAAACAATGGATTAAAGATTTAGTCAGTATAGTGCGTTTGGTGGGAACTGTGCCAACGGATGATTCCGTTTTGTTCGAAAAATACATTCAACAAATATTTGTAGAGTTACAGAGACAGAAAATTGATTATCCTTACAGTGAGTATAGTGCACTGCGAATGAAAGATTTTCTGGCAGCGTATGCACAGATAGAGCTACTTTATGTGGATGCAGATGAGAATGAAAAAGCACAGCAAATTTTAAGTTATGCTCAAACTCATCGCTTGAAATTGCCAGAGAAGAAAGAAAAGACACAACTGGATGCCATTGTGGAGTATTTAAACGGTATGGCAAAGAATAATGGCTATAATCATAAACATCAGCTGTGGTTACCGGTGCTTCCAACTACTCTTTATCTGTCCGAGCTTCCGGGATATGAGGAATATTTCGATGGAAATCAATGGAAAAAGGCGGAAACAAAAGAATGGAATCTAGAAGTATCATTAGGCTTGTATGATGATCCAGTGAACCAGTCACAGGATACGTTGAAGGTCAGTCTTTCCAAGAATGGACACCATGGAATCATAGGTACTATTGTAAGTGGTAAGAGTACGTTACTTCAGACATTGCTCTATGCTTTTGTGACAAAGTATACACCCGCAGATATTAATATATATGCTATTGATTATAGTGCTAAGATGATGTCGGCCTTTGAGACAATGCCACATGTTGGTGGTGTGATTTATGAAGGTCAGGATGATAAAATTGCTAAGTTCTTTACTATGATCTATGATATATTAGAAGAACGTAAAAAGCTGTTTAAGGGTGGAAACTATAGTCAGTATGTACGCGTAAATGGTGTCGTATTGCCAGCCATCGTCATAGTCATTGATAATTATTCTAATTTTAGGTCTAAGACAAATAATATATACGATGATACAGTAATGCAGCTGTCTAAGGATGGTGTAAGCTACGGTATTTTCTTGATAATATCCGGTGGCAGTTTCAGTGCTACAGAGATTCCGACCAGGCTTGGAGAGAATTTGAGAAGTGTTATCTGTCTTGAAATGAACGATAAGTTTCAGTATGCTGATGCGATGCATACGTTACACATTGATACATTGCCGGAAGTTAATGTTAAGGGAAGAGGTCTTGCAAAGGTAGGCGAAGATATTCTGGAATTTCAGACAGCACTTGCCTTTGAGGCAGCAGATGACTTTAAGCGTATGGAAAGCATTGAGCAGCTTGGACGTAGGATGAAAGAGGTCTGGACAGGTGGATGTGCAAAAGCTATACCGGAGATTCCTGAGAAGCCTGTGTGGTCAGAATTCGCTGAATTAGAGGATACGGTTAAACAGGTAAAGGATGATAGACATCTTCCAATCGGCTATAATATCAAGAATGCCGCAGTATATGGTATTGATTTAAGTAGAACATATTGTTACTTAATAACAGGTAAGGCAAGAAGTGGTAAGACAAATTACTTAAAGGCAATTATTAACAGTGCTATGCTTAAAGGTGGTGAAGTGGTTGTCTTTGATTTTAAGAGTGAATTATCTTACTTATCGGAAAAAGAAGGTGTTACATATATAGGAACAAAAGCAGATTTGTTTGCCTTTTTCCAGAAATTGTTGCCTGATTTTGTGGTACGAAACAAGAAAAAGAAGCAAAATATACAAGCGAGCATGTCAGATGAAGAGATATACATTGATATGCAAAACTTTGGTGCAAAGTATTTGATTGTTCCTGATATAGGTGATTTTATACAAAATGTTAAGAATCCAGAGAATTTTGGAGATGCCAGACCTTTTATCGAGAATGTTTTGGATAAGGGTATACTGCATAATGTATATTGGTTTGCAGTTTTACAGCCGGATGATGTTACCAAGCTGGGAGGAACCAGAATATATGATCTCTTTATCCGATATAAGACAGGTATGCATTTTGGCGGAAATGTATCAGGGCAGAGAATTTTTAACTTTGAATATATTCCATATAATGAGCAGACAAAATCTTTAAAGGCCGGAATTGGACTGATTCCACATCAAGAGGAAGAAACTGCACAAAAGGTGGTAATTCCATTAGTAAAGGGGTGAGCAAATGGTATCTTTATTGACTTATGATAAAGATAGTAGAGAACTAGAGATACTTCATATGCTCTCTAAGGATCTGGCAGCTATGTTGTCTGAAGATTATTGGAATATGGAGCAGGCAATTACATTAGATAAGCTGCAGGCAATTCTAGAGGATAAGCCATTGATGGATATGCTAATGTTCGATGTAACACCAAAGGATGCGATAGAATGCCTGTTAAAGGTTCGTAAAAGCTATAGAGAAACTCAATTAATGATTATTGCTGATTTAACAACTTCTCCCATGGAATACATGAAACCAGGGATTATGGCAAGCTCTTTATTACTGCGTCCCTGGACGAAAGAGCAGGCAAGAGAAGTCTTAAAAGAGTTTTTTCAGGCATACATAGAAAAATATAGTCAGCCAGATGATAAAAACATGTTCGTCATTGAATCCAAGGAAGGGAATTTGCATATTCCTTATGATCAGATATATTTCTTTGAAGCAAGAGAAAAGAAAATTTTTATCTGCACAGGAAAAGAAGAATATGGTTTCTATTACACAATAGATAAACTTGCAGAAGAACTTCCGGAACAATTTATACGATGTCACAGAGGATTTATTGTAAATAAATATAAAATACGCAAAGTTGTATTATCACAAAATATAATTTATTTAGTGGACGATTTGGATGTACCTTTGTCACGTAGTTATAAATCAATAGTAAAAGGAATGGGTAAATGAGAGAAAAAATATCGAAAGGATATTGCATACATGAGATGGAATTTGGTGTGTTGCTGGCAGTAAAAGGACTTCAGGAGTTGTATGGCATGCAGCTTAACGGACTTGACACCATAACACAGACAGATATTTATCAGATTGTTTTTAACATGTTAAAGAAGGGTTTTTTGGAAACAACAGAAAGCAGGATACGGGTAGAAGAAGTTCTAGATCATTGGATTGATAGGATAAAGACAGCTGAGTGTTTTATCGTGTGTGCTGATGTGGATGAATTGATTCCGGAAAGTTATTTTTATATAGGAAATGATAATGGTGTTTTTATTCAGCCTGTAGGACAGCAAGGGAATATGCTTTATCTGGAGAATATTACACGAGGCGAGATGTGGGATTACATCCAAAGTAAAGGATTGCAAAATTATGAGAGTGATATGATGGGGACTGAGATTTCGTTGATAGAGCTCTATGAGAAGGCAAGAGATTATTGGATAGCAGATAAGGAATATATTTTACAAGAACCCAAAGTCAAACAGTTGTTACAGGAATATGATATGCACACAAAATGTAAGAAAAAGCAGATAATAAAATTCATCTATGGTCTGGATGAGTATATTCTGTATAGTGATAATCAGGATGACAAGGTATTTATTGTACAGGAAGAAGGAGAAGAGGTATTGTGATATTAGTAGATGTATTTGTCCCCTCTGTAGATAACGTATTTGATTTTCAGCTGGATGAGGATGTAAAGATAGGAATGCTGGTAGAAGAAATTGGTGAAATGATTTGTCAGAAAGAGCATAGCCACTTAGACGGAAAAATGGAGAAGCTGTTATTGTGTTCATTAGATAACAGACAAATTCTTCCCAAGAATGTCACTTTAGCAGAATGTGGAGTAAAGACAGGGGGAAAGTTAATGCTATTATAGGTTGTTCATTCCATTTCATGTGCATTTTGTCATGAAACAGGAAATGATTTTATATGACATGTTAGGATACAATTACAGCAGACAAAGGAGTTGAACATGTTAGAAATAAGAATGAATCAAGTCATATATGTGCAAGAGAATCTGGAACAACAGCTGGTTTCTTTGAATAATCAAATATGGGAAATAGAGCAGGTTATGCAGAGATTGAATTATCAGTCCGGCATGGAAGGATCATTAGCAGGACTTAGGAGACAGAAGGATAGGCTTGCAGAATCGAAAAGAACTTTAGACAGAATGGTTCAGTGTCTAGAAAAGATGATTTTGTATTATAATAGTTGTGAAAACAGAATATGTGACTATGCATTACAGGAAGTGGTTGTATACAGACGTCATGTAGTAGGAATAAATAATTTGCAGAATATCTCAGGTTTGCTGCAGTCAGTAATATAGTCTATGGGAAGGAGAAAGGTATGGCTAATAGAGAAATAGAAATAGAAACAAATACGCTTGCCGGTGATATTGGTGAGTTGACAAGTGAACTGGAAGTAGCGAAAAGTTGTATACAGACCATGATTACAGATATGACAGAATTAGATGCTATGTGGGATGGTCCGGCTAATCAGGTATTTATGATGCAGTTCAATAACGACACACAATATGCGGAGGAAATCTGTAATATGGTGAAAAAGTTAATTGAGTGTATGGAATATGCAAAAAAGCAGTATGATTACTGTGAATCGGAAGTCAGTTCCTTGATTTCATCTATATAAGCAGGCGGAGGTAAGTGATATGGCAATAGCAGGACAGGTAGTACTTAAGGTTACACCAGAGCAGCTTTTAACGAAGGCTGAAACAACCAAAACGAATATATCCAAGCTTACGACTAGTTTTGAAAAAATAAGCAGTATTATAGCAAGAACGCAAAATTATTGGATAGGAGAGGCAGGAGACTTACATCGTAAGTTATATACCGATGAGAATGAGGAAATACAGGAAATGTTTGCAAGATTATTAGAGCATCCGACAGACCTAGAGTTGATTGCAAAGAACTATTTACAGGTAGAAGATGAAGTAGAGAATCTTGCACTGGAATTACCTGGTGATCTAATCTCATAAGGAATATTGTAGAGAGGAGAAGGAACATGGCAACGAGACAAAGTATAGAGTTTGACTTCAGAGAAGCATGTAGTCAGGCAGACAAGCTGGATTCGATTGCAGACAATCTGGGAAATCTTGCTAAGGACAAACTTGGTGATAGCATGCAGACTCTGTCACAGAACTGGAAAGGCGAGAATGCAAATGCTTATCTTTCTAAAGGTAACAACTTGCAAAATAGTATTTCGTCATCAGCATCGGAACTGCATGGTATAGCATCGGATATAAGAACCATTGCTCAAAATATCTACAATGCCGAAATGGCAGCCTTGGAGATTGCAGAGCAGAGGACATATAAGTAGTAAGAGGTGATATTGTTTCTACTAAGGAACAGGTCATTCATACCAAAAAATAGGTTGTTTATCAAAATATGATAAAAATCAAAAAAAGAGATTTATAATGGTAACATAAACAAGAGAACAAATAAAAACATTTCTAGGAGGAAACAAATTATGGCACTTATTCAAGTAACAGCAGCAGAATTAACAACAAAGGCAAATGAGCTCAGAGGTCTTAATGGACGGTTCAAGTCACAAGTAGGCAATCTTGAGAGTCAGGAAGCAGCCTTAGCATCTATGTGGGAAGGTGAAGCAAAGACAGCTTTCCATACTGCATTTAATAATGACAAAACACAGATGAATGCTTTCTATGATTTAATCGAAAAGTATTGCCAGGCACTGGAAACAATAGCTCAGAAGTATGGTCAGGCAGAGGCTCAGAATGCAGAAATCGCATCTAGCAGATCATATAGTAAATAGAAATCGTAATTTATACTTAATATATTAAATAGAAAAAGGAGAAAAAATATGGAAGGAATTATTAAAGTAACACCAGAAAAATTAATCAGCACAGCAGAGGAGTTTAATTCAGCAAATTCACAGGTTCAAAACCTGACACAGCAGATGATTTCAACAGTAGACGCATTAAAATCTGTATGGGAAGGCGAAGCTGCTACAGCATACAATACAAAGTTTCATCAGTTAGAGGATGACATGAATAGAATGCACAGCATGATTAATGAACATGTGACAGATCTGAAGGCTATGGCTCAGCAGTATCAGGCAGCAGAGCAGGCAAATGCAGAAGTTGGCAATGCTCTTGCAGGAGATGTTATTTCATAAATTCTAATGAATCTTGAACAAGGCATTCGATAGTAGTATCGAATGCCTTTCGTAGATATATAGATTCCAAACAGAATGAGGTGAAAAAGCATATGTTTTCAAGGAAAACAAAAAAAATTAAAAGGACATATGTAAAAAAAATATTAGTGATATTCGTAATACTATGTGTATACTTAGTTGCATGTGGTGAGTCTGAAAAGAAAGAGGAGAAAAGAGAGGAAATGACAGATACGATGGAATTACAGCCGGATGAAATAAGAATTCTTTCTGGAATGTATATTGATGAAGAAAGAATCGCAACAGGAAATTTGTTTTCTTATCAGAAGGATAATCTGGAAAGATATCGTTTTGCTAAGAAGTATTTGTTAGAAAAATATCCGGATTACAGTTTTGAAATACAATATGGAGAACCCAAAAGTAAGCTTATGTCACAGGCAGAATTTACTTTTATTAGTGAGATAGATGAGGAAAAGAGTTATAAGCTTTGTGTCTATAGCACAGAAGATAATAATGATTATTATGCAGAGGATAACTTCTATGAAGCTGTTTTTGCAGAGAAGTATGACGCATATATGCAGGATATGCTTGCAAAGGAAGTGGAGAAAGTGTCAGCTGTTACTTCTTTGATGCCGTGGAAAAAAGGTATGGAATATGGTGTTGATATGACAGTAGAGGATGTGACAAGTGGAAAGCTTGAGCTATCGGCCAATACGACGATTTATATAGCGGACAGTCAGATGACAGAAACTGCATTTGATGAAGTAACGGAAAAAATTAAGAATATTATACAGAATAATCATTTCTATGGCTCTTTTAAAATATATGTATTTGATGATCATTTTTCGGTAGAAGAGCTTAACAAGGAAGAAAGAAGGCTTTCAGATTATCTTTATAAAGATACATTTCAGAACTTTAGAGAGGAATAAAGTATGAGTGGTCAATTATCAACAGAACAAGTATTGTTATTGGAAAATTTAATGTATATTACAACGGAGTCCCCACTCGTAAGAATTACAGATACGGATAGTCAGACCATAGAGGATTGGTTGAATGAAATAAATATATCAGAATTAGAGAGCAATACCGATTATGGCTCTTATATGACAGGGTCAGACTGGAAAAATATTATAACAGCAGTAAAGAATGATCCTGTTTTAATGAATATGGAAATTATCGACACGCATGTTGATAATAACAAGGAAGGTAGCGGTGGCGGACTTAGTGCTGTTTTTAAGAATCCGGATACAGGAGAGGCAGTAGTTGCTTTCCGTGGAACGGCATCTGACGAATGGAAGGATAATTTTGTTGGAGGCGGTCCAACAGGTACTACGGATGGAGTGTCTACGCAGCAGCAGCTTAATGCTCTGGAATGGTATCAAAGTCTGGATAAATCGGATTTTAGTTCCATTACCATAACAGGTCATTCCAAAGGTGGTAATAAGGCAAAATACATAACCATTATGGATAATTCTGTTGATCGATGTATATCCTTTGACGGACAGGGTTTTTCGGATGAATTTCTGGCAGAATATCAGGATAAGATAGCAAGCAATCAGGATAAGATTCAGAACCATAATGTAAATTATGATTATGTAAATATATTACTGAATGATGTAGGTGAAAAAACGTATTATAGAGGCTATGAGCTGGGCGAAGGAGGATTTTTGGAAAATCATTGCCCGAATACTTTTCTTAACTTTAAAGAGGATGGCACATTTTCTATTTCTTCCGTTGGTCAAGGTGAGGAAATGAAGGAATTGGATCAATTTCTGAATAGTTACCTGCGTTCTCTTCCGCCTGAAAAAAAGGCAGATGCCCTGGCATTTATTGGGGAAATCGCAGAAATGGGATTAGGAGGAGAGTTTGATACTAATGAGCTCTTGCAGCTTTTTTTTGAAGGCAATAATGTAGATAATGCGTCCTATTTATTAGCCTACTTAATTGAATATGAACAAAAATATCCTGAGTTTGCAGAATCCATTAATGGAATTATGAAGAATTTTGGTATGGAAGACATAGGAAACATTGTAAAGTTGGTAGAGGATGTGATGAATAGTCCTTATTTTGATTTGCTTTACGATGGAATCAACGGTCTGGCAAATATGATTCCCGGTTTTATTCTTGATAAGCTGGCTCAATTAGCTCAGGAACATGGGATTCAATTGACAGAAGAGCAAATCAGGGAACTGATTCAGGCATTATCCAAAATCAATCACTATATGGATGACATACAGGTTGAAAAAAGTGGTAGTGATAAGGTGATAAAGAGTACCAGTCAGAGCAGTGGTAGTGCCAAGTTTGAAGTGAAAACGAGAGTGCTGTATTCGCATAAGGAGAGCTTAGAAAGATATTATCAGAATTTGGAAAATGCTTCCGACGAGATTGCGAGTCTGAACAGGTGCTTAAGCAACATGAAATCTTATACACGAGTAAAAAGAAATCTGAATGTAATGGAAACACGACTGAATGGGCTTTCTCAAAAGTGTAAAAAGATGAGAAATGCGATAGAAGACATAGCAAAATGTTATGATGAAACGGAAAGCCGGATTATTGCAGCGGTAAAATAATAAAGAGGAAGATAAATATGTTTTGTGAAAATTGTGGTACTCACTTAGAAGGCGAAGAGAAATTCTGTATAAAGTGTGGGCATCCGGTTTCTGTAAGTCATAAAGTAGAAATTGAGGGGCAGGAAACTACGGCTGTTGGAACGATAAAGGCAGTAGGAATGGCAGCAAAAACAAAAGTTACTATGGGACTGGCTGTTGCACTAGGTGTAGCAGCCATAGGAACTTTTGTTGTTATGGGGATTGGCGTAAATAAGAAAGATGAAGCTGATGTGAACTTGATAGAACAAACAGCAGAGGAAGAGGGATTTATAGATAAGGAAGAGCCAATAATTGAGGCGAATGAACAGCAGGAAAAAAATGAAATAGACATTATAAATAATTTTCAAGATATTAAGCTTACATTTCCTGAAAATTTTGAATCATGGGATACTACATCCCGAAATTTGGCGGGAGAAAATCGCTATTTATATGCGGGAGGACATAAAATAACCATGCCAACTACAGTTGGAGAGTGGGAAGAATTATTGTCTACCAGATTTGTGAAAATCCCAGAATTTTTTGCGGGTGGGGCGACAAATTATACGCATAATAGAGTGTGTGTTAGAGATGAAAATAATATAGAATATGTTTTTAGGATTGATACAACATGCTATGAACCAATGGAAGGTGATTTGAAAGCAGAATTGAAACAGCTTAGGGAGACATCAGTAATCGGCTTAGAAATCCATTGGGAAGACGGCGGAAGTTGGGGGATTAACAGTAAACTAGGAAGTTATATTTCATTGATACCTCAGGGATCGATGTTTGAAGGTAATGTGGAGGAGATAAAAAAAAATCTGTGTAAGGAATATGGAATAGAAAGCATAAACGGCAATAAAATAGAGATAGACCGTTTTCAAGATGGATATAGTTTCTCATGGGGATTGGCAGATGATGGAATGACGGGTACTCTATATATTGATTATGTACCTGATAACCTTCTGGCTTTTAAGAAATTTTTTGATGGAACTATGCGTATAGACAATTTTGATTGGACATTTGAAGATCTATATATTAACTTGGGAATTTCACTTATTGATGTTACCAATGATGGAATTGATGAATTAATATTATGGACTGATGAAACTGGGGAAGGGAATCCAAATCCTCAGCACGATATTCTGACTTATAATCAAGAGACAGGAACGCTTAATATGATTAATTATCATGGAACCGAGGTTATAAGAAATAATGGTGTGCTGGTTGATATAAAGTCGTATTATCGTGATGGAACATGTAAAAACTATCAGGATCGTTTGGCAGACTATACCCATTATCAATTCTATGTCTATAATCAATATGGCTCAAAACTTAAGTTGGTTGATTTAAAATATTCAAATTGCCATTATGAATATTTTATAAATAATAAACGTGTGTCATTGGAAACCTATGAGGAGTGCAGCAAAATGTATAGTGCTTTTGATGCTATTATATATGAGCCAGATATCTCAAATAGAAATAAGTTTCTAAAGGAGAGTATGAGTACTTACTATGTAGAGAGAGAGGAGTACAAAAAAGACCACAATGATAATTCAGGGCTGAAAGTATATGATGATTCCTTAATTTCTGAGACAGGAACGGGGCTGGAATATTGGCAGGAAAAATATCTATCACTTATACAGCAGTTTTTTAATCAAGAAGGCTATTTGGAAGATGGATATGCAGCATGGATTTATGAGCCACTGGCACCAAAAGAAGAATGGTTGACCTTTAATGTCAAAGATATTAATAATGATGGATTACCGGAATTGTTTTTAGCACCGTACACAGATGAACAGTACCTTAGTACACCTAATATGTTTATTCCGAAAGAAACATGGGAAGATTCTATGTTGGGAGCGATTGACGGAATTGGATTTCCTATGGGAGAAATCGTAGTTCATATACCTAATATTGACACAGATATAGGAGTATATACCTATGATGGTAATAATCTTTCTTTGGTAAAAGAATTTTATTGTGTGGGAGAAGCTGATGGCCAGGAAGTTAGATATTATATATCCGAAAATGGATTGACGAGAGAGATTTCTAAAAATGAATTTGATAGATTGGTTAATATTTATAAAATCAATGATTACAACCGTATAGAAAACAAAAATCTTACGATAGATAATCTTGAAGAGGCTTTCGGAATAAGAATTCATTATTTTGGCAATGAGTATATGATTTACGATAAAGACATACTAGCACCAGCAGTTAATTCCGTAAAGGAAAGTATAGATCAACCTCTGGCCGTAAGTGCAGAGATGGCATATGAAGAATTTTTAGCAGGAAACAGAAGTGCCATTGTAGATAGCAAGTATGGTACGAGCGTAGATAATCAGATAGTATTGTTGAATGGAGAGAAAATATCTCTTTCAGAAATGAAAAAGCGAGTGTTAGATACCTGTTATCAAACATACGGAGAGGAAAATCAGGAAAGGTCGCTTGATTTGATTCAATATTCGTATATTGACTGTGGCAGCGATGGCGAACAAGAACTGGTGATTCGTTTTCAGGGATTAAATTATTATGCGCCGGATGATGATAGTAATTGTGTTTGTGTTTTGAAATATAGAGATGGACAACTTTATATTACATATAGTTCATTAAGCTGGGCAAGAAGCATTACTACATTATATAAGAACGGTGTAATATTGTCAGCAGGTAGTGGTGGTGCAGCAATCTCTTATAATGGAATGGATGTGTTGGATAGCAACGGTATTAAGAGGAATATCTATTCGTCTACAATTTTTATGGATTTGTATGAGTATAATCCTGAAGCATATGAAGCCGTGCTTGCCAATACATCGGCAGTTGCAATGGATATAATAGTCTACAATATCAATGGCGGCAAATATCGTACAGCGGAAATCTATAATGAGGATGGACTGGATTATAGTAAGGAAATGGCACAACAATATTTGGATAAGTGCGTTGAATATGGAGATTCCTTTATTGAGCTGGATGTAATTGAACAAAAGATTAATAAGCTTAGAGAACGATATAATGTCTCAGATAAAATAGAGGGAGAAGAGATAATATGGCAGAATTTATAATCCCTTTGTAAATAATAGATTGTAAGAAGTCTCTGTTTATCTGAATGTTTAAATAGAATTAAGGACGTTCTAGAAGATGTGGCTGACAAAGCAGTTTCAAGAAGAAAATTAAAAAAACGAATAAAAGTTAGTATATTACGTTATTTGTTATGGAAAAGAGGTCATTCATACCGTAAAGCAGGTTATTTATCATAATAAGATAAAAAAGAATGAAAAAGTGATATGATACTAACAGAAACAAGAAAAGGAGAACAACATGATGAATAAGAAAAGTTATTTACCAATTGGAACAGTTGTACTTTTAAAAGAAGGTAAGAAAAGATTAATGATATATGGCAGAAAGCAGTTTGTAAAGAGTGAGAATAAGGAATACGATTATATGGCTTGTCTTTATCCAGAAGGAGCCTTGAACAGTCGGGATGTAGTACTGTTTAACCAAGAAGATATTCAGATGATTTACTTTATCGGATTTCAGGATATCGAAGAATTACGTTTTAGAGCTTTGCTTACCAATGAGGAAAATACTGCTGAAAGTGAGGAATAATATATGGCCAGCTTTTCCATTAAAACAAATAACATACAACATATTGTCGGAGATTTATCAGACAGTGCAAGCAAGATTAGAGATTATAGTGATGTAATCAGTCAGGTAAGGGGTAGTCTTTCGTCTACTCTTGCACACTCAGGAAATGTACAAAAAAGATTAGAGTATTTAGTTTCTAACTGTGAAGATTACAGAGCAGGTTTATTTAGAATGTCGGGAAAGCTGGATGAAATTATTTTGCTTTATCTGGCTATAGAAAAAGGAATTGTAGATAATGCAGTAGTACAGAGTCCAACATATTCTAGCGTGCCATCCGATGAAGAGCGACTTTCCGGTGGACATTACGTATCGGAACCTGATACATGGGATTATATTTTAAGAAGTCTGGAACAGATTCTGCTTGGTAGCTTTACAGAAGAAAGTACACTGTTAGGAATTATTGGAAGTGTACTTGTTGGGTGTGTGCCACCTTTCAATGTTATTGCAGATATAAGAGATATTCTTGGTGACTTTTACCAGTTTAGAGATGGAGTGGATACAGATGAAATTATCTCACTTGTTGTAGATGTCGTAGCAATTATTCCTTTATGTGATTTATTGAAATATGCAGATGAATGTTTTGGATTAACCAAATATCTGGATGATGCAGGAGACATATTGGGAGAAGCATTGGATGGTATTATTGATTATGCAAAAGGAACATGGAAAAGTGCAGATGATGTAATGTCAAAAGTAGATGAGCTTGTTGATAAAGGCGGCGAATTTATGGATGACGTGATTAATGGCATTATGGACATGTATAATAAAACACCTGATGCTATAAAAAAGGGAATTAATAGAACGAGTGATATGTTGTCAAAGGAGATTGGCGAAAGTACGATAGGTGGCATAATAAAGGATGTTGTGGATGATTATATCGGAGTACAGGACAGGCTGATTGATGCGGCAGGGGATGCTTTGGATAACATTGGAATAGGCGGAAATATCGTTGATGCAACAGAGGATGTTCTGCAGGATATTGGACAAGGAATGGAATATGTTGGTGATTATGTTTCATCAAAGTGGGATGAAATGTGGGATATGCTGAAAGGACAGCCACAGGTAGTATATATATAGCTCGTGATTTGGGAAAGGTATTTGGCAGGCGTTTATGAGTAAGAAAATTGTTAGTAGTATTTGTATGATTGCATTGGCGGTGTTTTTACTGATTGCAGCAGGTAAATCCATGGAATATTATGAGTGTCTTATGTTTCATTATCCGGATAACTTTGTAGAGGTAGAGCTATATGAAGATCCAAGCGATTATAATCCAGAACCTGATACACGAAGGAAAAACAAGGCTGTTTATAATCGAAGATATATTTTCGAGGATAAGATATATCGTACGGATATTGCCCAGAAGGAGTTTGATGATAGATTTTTTGTCTGCGAAGATATGCCTGCTAGAGTGTATTCAGAAACAGATTTGGAATCTCCATCGAAGGATTTGGTGTTATCGGTTATTATGATTTTTATTGCAATCATCATGTTTTTGGTAGCATTGTGTAGGATTGTGATAGAGATTTGGAGAGGGCTGCGTTCGTAGAGAAGAAAAAAAGATAAGGATTAAGATATAAAAAAAAAGAATATCAATGTTAATATTTTTGATAATTATATTAGGTGTTTTTAGTTTTTTTTCAGTATACAAACAGCTATAAATATCATATGAAATAAGCGCAGTAATACCAAGCGGAAGAGAATTATAAACAGGCAATAACAGAATATGAGACAGCTATTTCTATAAAACCGAAAAAGGGAGATGTTTATGAGAGTTTAGCAAAGGCCTATTTGGAAATGGAGGAGTACAATAAGGCAGTGGAAATTCTGGAAAGTGGATATGAGAAAACAGAAGAGAAAGAATTTGCAAAACAAGTAGAGATAGTAAAAAAAATATATATTGCGGAAGAGTCAAAGACAGACACAAAGATAAGAGTGCAGGAAGAAACACAAGAGAGTCCGGTGACAGAAATAATAATAGAGACAGAAGAGAGTCCGGCGACAGAAATAATAATAGAGGCAGAGACAGAAGAGAGTCCGGCGACAGATGTAATAATAGAGGCGGAAACACATGAAAATAAGCAATCTGGTTATATGGAAAAAAGAATTTATGATGCCTATAATAATATAAAAGGTAGTGTATCATATAGTTATGATGATGACGGACAGCTGGTAAAAGAAGTAGAAAAGGATGCTAATGGTGATATAGTATCTTATACAGAATGGGAATGTAGTGACAGTGGATATTCAGGAACAAAGTATAATGCAGATGGCAGTTATGCTGATACACTCTATAAGCAGTCAATGCAAGATATAATACTCAATGTTGATTATAATATCGGTAGACCAATACTTTCACCAATCCCGTTTCAGAATGGATATGTAATGATGAAAATCATTTATTTGAATTCAGAAGGTTATTTAGTTGAGTACTGGCAATATAGTTGATATATGACTTACAGAAGTCTTTCCACTAGAGAATGATAAGACTGGGAAATGTTTTAGAAGAGGACTTATAAATGAAACAGAAGAAAAAACTAGCGATAGGAATTGCAATAGAAGTATTATTTATACTTCTATTGCTTGTTTTCCTTTTTTGCTTTTATCGTTATACTAACAGTTACAAATACCATTTGGAATTAGCCCAGAAGTATTTATTAGAAGAAAATTATGAACAGGCAATTGCGGAGTATAAGATTGCTATTTCTATAGATCCGGCACAGAAATATGCTTATGAAGAGCTGGCGGATATCTATTTTGAGCTGGAAGTATATAATCTAGCATTAGAAATTTTGGAAAGTGGATTTGTAGAGACGGAAGAAAAAGGGTTTACCAGAAAAGCAGAACTGGTAAAGGAGATGTATGTTACCGCAGAAACAGAGTCTGTGGAGACAGTAGAGATAAATGCAAATACAGCTATGCAGGAAGAAGAACAGGTAAATCCGGCTACAGATATAGAACCGGAAATTACACAGCCTGAACAGGAGTCAATGTATGTGCTTGTAACTAACAAATCAAAAGAAGAAGTAGAGAAGTATGCAAAAGAAATTAAGCAGCTCTTTTTGGAGCGCAGATGGAATCATCTTGCGGAGGAAATATCCTATCCAATAGAAATTGATGGTACAACATATGCGTCTTCAGAGGATTTTATACAGGCTGATTTTGAGAATAAGTATGATATTGCATTTATACAAGCGTTGGAAGCGGAAACCTGCGAATCTATGTATTGTGATAGCAATGGTATTCGTTTGGGAAATGGTGAAGTTTGGAGTGCTGAGGTCGAAAATGCATTAAAAGTGACAGATATTCATGGACATGTAGATGAAAATAAACAATATGCAGAGATGCAGGAAGAAGTACCGATTGTACAAGGAGAAATTCAGGTAGCACAAGGAGAGGTGCCGATTGTACAGGAAGAAATGCAGGTGGAACAGGAAGAGACACAGGAGTCAGAGCAAGCCTTGGTATCCTCATACGGAAATAAATTATGGAGAAAAACCATAGAATATCATGCAGATGGCAGCATAGAAAGCTGGACAGAGTACATCTATTACAGTGATAGGAATATAATGAAAGAAGTGACGTATGACTCAAGTGGTAATGTGTTGTATTATACATAGTTTAGTCCTTACGACAGTGAGTCAAAAAGCTCACTCGGTATAGCATATAATGCAGATGGAAGTTATCGCTCAAATGTGAGTAGTAATCCTGAATGGCGATATAGCACTTTCACAGAATCTGTTTCCTCGGTAGGTACGAAGGATGAGATTACTACCAAATATTATTATGATAGTGATGGAAATAGGCTAAAAACGATAGACTATGATATTGATGGTAATATGGTAGGCTGGTGTGAATATATTTATTAGCAAATAATCTATACATATAATAAGATATAAAATGAGGACTACATATGAAGAAAAAAATAGCTTGGTTTACAGGCATTGTAGCACTAGTGCTATTGATAATTATAATAGGTGTTTTTACCTTTTTTCAGTATACGAATAGCTATGAATACCATATCAAATTAGCACAGAAATACTTATTGGAAGAGGATTATGAACAGGCAATTGCCGAATACAAGATAGCGATTGCTATTGAGCCTTTACAGAAGTATGCATATGAACAGCTGGCAGATATCTATGAAGAGCTTGAAGAATATGATAAAGCGTTAGATGTTCTGGAAGAAGGGTATGAGGAAACAAATGCAAGTAGTTTGGTTAGAAAAGCAGAGCTTGTAAAGGAAATGTCTGCAACAGAAGAAGAGAACATTGCAGAAACAGTAACAGATATGCAAGTGCTACAGGAAAACGAAACGCAGCAGGAAAACATAACTGTAGCCGTAGAGGAACAACCAAAAGAGGAGAAAAAAGAGCATTTACTGATTAACATGGTACAACATAACCCCAATTTGGGTATAGACTGGTTGACAGACTACGTTTACAATCAGGAAGGGGAGTTGTTAAAAGAAATCAGATATAATTCCAATGATGCTAGCCTTGGACAAAAAGAGTATAGTTATGATGAGAAGGGAAATCTAATTGAAGAGATCGAATATGATTCGGATGGCAATGTGGGTAGTCGAAAAGAGTATATCTACGATGATAAAGGGAATTTAATCAGAGAAGTGGATGATGAATACTCGTTAAATGAGTATGTTTATGATACTCATGGAAATCGAATCAAAGAAACAAGTTATATTGATGGAGAACTATCAGAAATCTCAGAATATCGTTATGATAGTGAAGGAAAACGAATAGGCGGAACCTACTATGAACCTGATGGAAGTGTAGGTGGAACCTATGAATACTATTATGATGATAAGGGAAGAGAATGTAAATATAAGAAGATTATGAGCTGGGGACAATTAGTGAATGAGCGAGAGTACGTTTATGACAGTGCTGGAAATATATACAAAGTGATAACTTACCCTCCGGATATGGGGAAGGAATATATTTATGATAATGAAAACAAACTAATAAAAGAGATTGATTATGGTCTAGGAACCATGATGGGGTGGACAGAGTACACTTATGATAGTTATGGAAATTTAGTAAAAGAAGAGAAATATAATTTGGATGGCAGTATAGGTGCATGGACGGATTATGCATATGCTATCAACGAGGAGCAATCCATACCTAATAATTAAAGGAACAAGGAGATAAAATATGTTTTGTGAAAATTGCGGTACACAGTTACAGGAGGGAACGAGATTCTGCACGAAATGTGGACAACCTGTGATGCAGAATATTCCAACCTATGAGATAGTAGATACGCAAGGGCAGCAGACCTCAGTACGATCAAACAGGAAATTATTAACCGGCATTGTGATAGCAATGTCGGCTATTGTTGTTGTACTGGTGGTTGTGATAGTGTCCTTATTGGTCTTGACAAAAAAGCAGGAAGTGGAGATGGCACGGACAACCGTTGTGCAGCATAGTCAAGAGGACAAGGGTGAGAAAGAAACGGTGGAAGAAAAGAGCGTAGAAGAAGTGGCGCCATCGCAGGAGACGGTAGTGGAAGAAATGACTGTGCAGGAAGAGACAGTGGTAGAAGAGACTTCTGTGGCACAGGAAACGACAGAGCAAAGGACCATTACGGATGCGGTATATCAGACACTTGCACCAGCAGAGCAGGTTATGGCAGATAAGATAGAACAGATAAATGGTGCCAATTATTCCTTACCGACTATCAATGTGTATGAAGAGAATTATACACCGGGCGTAAGAGATTATAACGGCACATGGGATAGCAGGGTATTTTATCAGGTAGAAGGCATTGTGAATCAGTCGGATTATTATAATAAAAATAACTGTATTCTGGTAAAAAAGCAGTTGTGGACAGCAGCAAGCAGAAATCAGATAGATTATGAGATTTATTTGAATCCTATGACAGGCAGACCAAATAAGATAATCAGCTTGGAGTATCTTTTTGATGGTATGGAAATAACGGAGTATTACTATACGAATGAGGGTACGATTAGCTTTATTTTTCAATATTATACGGATAATTATATTTCATCTTATGCAACACCAAGTATGTCGGGAAATCGTTTTCTTTTTCATCAAGATAGCATGGTCACTTGGAGAGTTATTGAGTTTGGAACAACGACAAACTATGTGTTGGGAGCGCCAGAGGCGAACCGTATGAAGAATCAGTTTCCTGCTAATACCATGCAATACTATAATAATATGACAGATGATAAGCGAAGTGCTTTTGATGAGATGGAAAAGAAAATGATTAATGCCGCTTACAATACATATTACAATGTAATGAATGCGCAGGGAGTTGCATTAATTCAAGGTTACGTAAATAACGCAGATGGTGTTGGAATCGAGGATGCAGAGGTAGTGTTATTTGCACATGATTTTACATCACCTCTCTATCAGGCTTCTACAGATAGCAGTGGAAAATATTATATTTATGTTCCAAATGAAGATTATGATTATAACATGAGAATCAGTAAAAATGGTTTTTCAAATAGTGATATATATGATATTGCCATGAGCAATGAACAGGTGGAGGCATCGCAGGACACCGTATATTTATTTACTCCTGATATGGGAAATGCAGATGTAGAGCTAAAGCTTGGAGATGCCTTAAATTATGCAGCTGATGGAACATCTATGGAGGCGCTGAATAATGCCAATATTTATGTTAGAAATGGTCTGAATAATAAAATGGGACAGGTAATTCATCAGGCACAGTCAGATGGTAACGGAAGTGTAACAATGAGCCTTGCGCCGGGAATGTATACTGTGGAAGTAGTTTCTGCAGGTTTTGAAAATATGTATTACAATATTCAATCTAATCCGAAAAAAACGCAGAATTTCTATGAATTTTATGCAACACCGGATTTGGAAGAAGGAGAAATCCGTATTGTCTTGACTTGGGGACAAACTCCGAGAGATTTAGATTCGCACTTGTTTACTATCACGGGTAATACTACGGATCATATTTGGTATGGAGATAGATATGATATCAATGGAAGCAATCTGGATGTAGATGATATCAGTTCCTATGGACCGGAAACTGTTACGATACCGAGCTTTTCAAATGATAACTATTATAAGTATTGTGTAACGGATTTTACAAATTGTGCAAGCGGCAATTATAATAGTAAGGAAATGTCTTATTCAGATGCTTGTGTAAATGTTTATGGTTCTAGCGGATTGATAGCTACCTTCCATGTTCCGGCAGCTCGAGAAGGGGTTATCTGGGAGGTTTTTGAAATCAGAAAAGGCGATATTACACCAATCCAAAGGTATTATAATAATGTTGAGGATAAGAGTTGGTGGTCTCATGAATAATAATTCAAATTGGTTTAGATGATTTGCTTGGAAGAAATAAATGTGTTATTGTATAGAAAGTATTTGAAAGTATTCTTTTGATAAATAAGATGGAGGAAATAAAAATGAAATGTCCGAAGTGTCAAAATGAGATTCGTAATAATGCGAAATTTTGTACTATGTGTGGTTGTGATCTTGCAGCAGCAATGGCAAATCCGATAAATAAGCAGGTTCAGCCGATTCAGTCTGCAACTTGCGTGAAGTGTGGAGGTGCATTGATGCCAGGAGCAAAGTTCTGTACCAAGTGTGGAACACCTGCTACACCAGTGGAGTCAAACAAACCGGATACAAAGACAGTATTTATACATGATCAGAATAGAAATATTGGAAATCCCCCGATATCTAATGTAGATGTTCCGATTCATCCGGATCCTGCTCCACCAAGATTTGATATTGTACCACCGGAGCCAGATAGTAAAAAGAAAGGAAGGCAGAAAGCAGAACAGAAACAGCCAAAACAAGCCTCTGAGAAAGAGGGCAGTGTTGTTGGCCTGGTAATTGCGGCAGCAGCTTTGGGAGTATTGGTGATTGCATCTGCTGTAGTATGTTTTTTGATATGGAATGGAACAATTTCTTTACCGAGTATGAGTAGAGATACAGAACTTGTAAGTGAGGAAAGTACAGAAGAGACAACAGAAAGTGTCACAGAAGAAGAGGAAGAAATAGAAATTAATGTAGATGAATTATTTGCTGAGGCAGATACACTACTTACAACTGGAAAAAGTCAGATATCTGTCGATGCAGAAATTGTAAATGGTATGAACAATCTTAGTGCGGCAATCGATCAGTTTGTGGCAAAAGCCGAAGAAGTAGGAGACGCAAGTCTTGCTGCTGATGGCGTTACAGAAGCGTATACTTCTTATGTAACAGCAGTAATCAGACATAAGGATATGCTTAATAGCTCTACCCTTTCTGGTGCTATATATGCTCAGGTTATGATGGAAATAAATGATGTAGTTGATTTAGGAGATGAACTGATAGCAAAAGGATATTCTATAGATACTGCTTCCTTGATTGCTGTAAGAGATGAATTTGATACAACATATACAAGCAAGATAATCAATACATTTAATGAGTTTACAAGCAGAGCAACATGGTCCAGAACAGAATCATGGAACTTGATGTCAGCAACGGCAGATAATATGTTTGATCCTTCAGACCTTGATAATCCTGTTAGACTGCGTTACGCATATGCTCTCGCATGGTGGACACAGAAACAGATAGAGACGGAAATGAACAGCGGAACGATAACCGCAAAAGGTGCCGCTATTAAAATTGCTAACTTAATAGATGTTATGGATTATAATCCGATGATGATTCATTACTATATAACATATATGGAAGAATTTGGAGAGGATTGTACAGAAGTAGCAAGTGCATATAATGATATAGTAGAGCATCTTGCTCAGACACAGGGAATCCGAATAGGTGAAGACATACCTTTGGATCATTTCTGGTATTTTAATGATTTTGGTACATATTCTGTAGACAGTACTAATGGTGTTACTCCTGAGAATCGCCAATGGATAAGAGATCGTATGAGTTCAGTAGTATTTACGAAACAGTAATGATATGAAAAGAAGAATGAACAGAAAAAATCAGAAGAGCATTTGGATAATCGGTGCATTATCCAGTGTTCTTCTAGCAATTTTAATATTTATAGGAATAAGATTGCAAAAACAAGAACCGGATGTCTACTATTTCGAGGAAGAAATGTCTTCTGAAGAAACTGATGATGAGATGAGTGAAACGGCAGAGGAAGCGGAGACGTTACAGGAGGATGAGGAAGTTTCTACTCAGCCAGAGGAAATCATATATCCGGAGCCAGAGTATGAGTTTGCTACAGAAGAAGTGACACTTGCGATAGAAGGACTTGGCAGAGAGTATACCATCGCCTGGGTAAGTGATTTGCATTTAGTCAGTGACCATGAAGCAGGAGAAGAACTAGGCGACGTACATGGAGAATATCTTGATGCTATTAATAAGCGTTATGAGGAAATGGCAGTGACTTCTGATGGAGTTCATGCTGAGGAGCTATGGCCGGAAATTGTAAAATATCTTAATTACAATGACTTTGATGGCATTATATTTGGCGGAGATATGATGGATTATTGTAGTAACTCTAATATAGAAATAATCAAAGAGGGACTGGATAGTTTGCATGTTCCATATATATATGTTCGTGCGGATCATGATTATGGTGCTTATTACGGAGGTGTGTTCTTCACCGAAACAGAGGCAAGAGAGCTTCATAAGACAATAGATGGTGATGAAATATCTTATAAATTCTGGGATATGGGTGAGTTTATTGTGTTGGGCATAGATAATTCAACAAAAGATATGCCGGAGTATTATTTGAATATGGTAGCAGATGTGTATACCCGTGGAAAGCCTGTAATTATGGCAACACATGTACCATATGAGTCCAAGGTAGATAATTCTTTGGCGGAGCTTTCTATGCAAGTACGAAATACGATATATTATTGGAGTGATGTAAGCAATCATTATAAGCCCAATGTTATTACTAGACAGTATTTGGATTTAATATATAGTGAAGATACCGTAGTAAAACAGGTTCTGTCAGGTCATATGCATGCAGGATGGGATGGAATGATTACACAGCAGGTGTCTCAGCACGTGTTTAACCCTGCATACCTTGGATATATCGGTATTATTCATGTAGTTCCGGCAAGTGAGTAATATAAAACACAATCAAGTATAAGGTAAAGAATAATGAAAATTGGGAAGAAAAGTATTTTGCTATTCTTGAGTATTATTAGCTGCTGTATGCTGAAGCAAACTCTAGTAATGGCGGAGGAGTATTCGGAATGTGTTCAGCCACAAGATAAGCAGGAGTTGTCTGTCCTAGAGGAGACAGATACAAGTATTGTTTATGATATGGGAATGGTTCCTGCTATTGAGTTGTCCGTAAGTACTCTTGTGTTTGAAAATCCAACAAATTCATACTCAACATTAAAAACTCCTGCTCAGATAGTACGTCAGGGAGAGAATTACTTTATTGTAGACTGCTATCATAATCAGATATTATATAGCAGAACCTTGGAAACACCTGTCAAAAACTGGAAAGTGATGACAAATGACGTTAGCTTGCCACATTCCATTGATAGTGATGGAGAGGCTTATTTGGTTACGGATACCGAGAATAATCGTGTTCTTGTTTTTGAATGGAGGAGTGGAAGATTTCAAAATACGCAGTGTTTGAATGATATAGGTGTGCGCCCTCACTACATTGAGTATGATGAACAGACGCAGTCATTTTTTGTCTGGAGCTCCATGACCGGTGAAATGTACGTTATGAAACGTGAGCCGCATACAGGAACCGTATGCATACAGGAAATACGTAAGGTAAAAGAGTTAGCTGATTTTTATGTTCGTTCTTTTACTATTGCAGGAGATCAGATTTTATTTCCGTCTGGAAATAATGGCTATATGCTTATGGTAGATAAGAAAACATTTGAAGTGCAGGCAAGATTTCCGGTAACCGAGGAAATTGCCGGGATGGCATTTGTACAACCGATAGGGAGCTATTTTTACATGACGATATCGTCAGATTTAAGCTATGACCAGAGTAAGGCTACCATGATTCGAACAAAAGATTTAAATTCTTTGCAAAATGGTAAATATGAAAATATATATGATGAATTTCCAACAGATGGAATACCGTATTATATTGATTATATCAATGGTTTATACTATATGACAAATCACAGTAGCGAAAAGAGTATTTGGAGATTTGCAGTTGAAAATAATGAAATCGGTTATGTAGGCTCTTTATATTAATGAATAAAGTCTCCCAAAGTTCGTTGAAGAAAATGAGCTTTGGGAGATTTTTAAATGCTACATCTTTGATATGTTCAGGCTTATGAAAGGATAGACTTTTTTTGTAGTGCATGATAGTACTCGCTCTTACTAATAGGAAGAAGTTCCCCGGATGTGAGTAAAATAAATTTCCGATTAAAGGAAGTAATATATTTTTCATTCACCAGATAAGACTGATGCACTCGAATAAAGCGACAGTTTTTCACTCTTAAATTGTCTTCCAGTTCACTAAGCCTTCCGTAGAAGGAATCGCTGCCGTATTTGGTAACCAGGCGGACGCAGCGACCTTCTGATGCGAAGTATAGGATGTGGTTAAGAGGTGTAGAATGATAAGAGGGTCTGTGATAATAAGAAAAGGTATTTTTATCAGAGCTGATATAATCATATGCTTTGCATACACTGTTCCATAACTCTTGATAGGAAGCGGAAGATACATGGTAGATGGGCTGCAATAGAAAAGTATAGTCATCTCCCATAGAATCATTGAAAGATTCTGAATCTTTCGTTAAAATAAATATGATAGAGTGCTTTTGTTCTTTTAGGAATAGAAAGGTGTTTATGAATTTTTTGGAAACAATAGAATCAGAAAAGATAATAATATCCGGATAAATGCCGTGGTCTGCATATTGCAGTAAATCCTCGGAATTTTTAGCGGATAAGGTTTGAATATCAATGCCTCTTCGGGAAAAGTCTTTGGTAATTTCCTGTAGTATGTGATTGATCATAGATTCCTGCTGAGAACAAAAAGCGATGGTAAGCATCGTGAAAGAACACTCCTAAATAATTAATTTGTCAGAAAGCATTAAGGATTGAGAACATTCCCATGTGCTTTCTTTATGAAAGTATACTGGTACATAAAGTTAAAATACATAGGAAATAAGTACTAATTTTGTAGATTTATAAAAGGGGATGAGGATTAAAATGAATTTATTTGATATCATAGGACCTGTTATGGTGGGACCTTCCAGTTCACATACGGCAGGAGCCGTAAAAATAGGATATGTAGCAAGAAAACTGCTGGCACAGCCGGTAAAAAAAGCAGAGATTTTGTTATATGGATCCTTTTTGGCAACGGGAAAGGGACATGGAACGCAGTTAGCCATTGTGGCAGGATTATTAGGAATGAAAACGGATGATTCAAGGATTCCTGACAGCTTTCAGTTGGCAAAGGAAGCCGGGATGGAGATAACCTTCGGGGAAGCTAAGCTTAAGGATGCACATCCTAATTCCGTACAGCTTCTATTAATGGGTGAGGATGGAAGAACACTGGACGTAGTTGGAGAGTCTATTGGCGGTTCACGAATTAATATTGCGAGTATAAATGGCTCTATGGCAAATTTTTCAGGGGAATATCCGACATTAATAGTATATCATACAGACCAGCCGGGGCATGTGGCAGAGGTGACAAGTATGCTGTCACATAAGTCTGTCAATATTGCTACGATGCATTTATATCGTGCGGGACGAGGCGGACGAGCGGTTATGGTTATGGAATGTGACCATGAGGTACCGGCAGAATCTGTCAGATGGCTGACACGTTTGGAAGGCATCGACAAGGTTATTTATTACAGTCTGGAAGAACGTTAAGGGGGGGAAGAAATGGGCTTTTCGTATTTAACTGAAATAGAGGATATTGCAAAGCAGCAGGGAGTTCCTTTTTGGCGTGTTATTATAGAAGATGATATGAAGGAGAGAAATGTCAGCTTCGAGGAATCCTTTGAGACGATGAGAGGTATGTATCGTGCCATGAGAGAGGCAGACGCTTCCTATGATGGGACACTTCGTTCGGTTAGCGGACTTGCCGGTGGTGATGGTGCAAAGCTTGAGGAATTTAAGAAGAAAAAGAATCGACTAATCGGCGATTTTCTGACTGAGGTCATGGAAAAGGCAGTAAAGATGAGTGAATCCAATGCCTGTATGCGAAGGATTGTGGCAGCGCCTACGGCAGGTTCATGTGGTGTGATTCCTGCAGTTTTGCTTACCTACGAGAGTCAGAGAGAGGTTTCAGAAGATAGGCTGATAGAAGCCCTGTTTGTGGCAGCAGGAATCGGTGAGGTAATCGCTGAGAGTGCATCTATCTCTGGAGCTGAGGGTGGATGTCAGGCTGAAATTGGGTCTGCAAGTGCTATGGCAGCAGGTGCAGTTGTCTATCTGGAGGGAGGCTCCGATGAGGAGATTATGCATGCAGCAGCGTTAGCATTAAAGAATATGCTTGGTTTAACCTGTGATCCTGTTGCAGGGCTCGTAGAGGTTCCATGTATCAAACGTAATGTTTCAGGAGCTGTAAATGCAATTGTGTCATCGCAGATGGCGATGGCAGGAATCAGGAGTGCTATTTTACCGGATGAGGTAATTGATTCTATGCGAAGAATTGGTAAACTACTTCCTGCCTGCTTATGTGAAACAGGTCAGGAAGGATTAGCTATCACTCCGACTGCACTAGAGGTAGTAAGAAAGCTAAGAGAGGAAGCATAGGTACTGTTCACACAGCACTTAGCATTTGCTTGCATAGAAGCGAGGATTGAAACATAGATTAAGAAAAAGAGTTGTTTGTAGGTTTTCATATGCAGGCCAATGTTATGGTTCATTTATCCAATATTTTGATTCCGGCACTTATCTTCTATATTATAATGACAGGACTAACACAAAAGAAAAATATTTACCAAAGCTTTACCAAAGGAGCAAAGGATGGTGTTGAGACAGTTTTGGGAATTCTGCCTACATTAATTGGGCTGATGGTAGCAGTAGGAGTGCTTAGGGCTTCAGGATTTCTTGATTTTCTGGGAAGACTCTTTGGATGGCTACTTGGTGATTTTCCACAGGAGCTGGTATCTTTGTTTTTGGTAAAGGCATTTTCTTCTTCGGCAGCAACAGGCTTATTACTGGACATTTATAAGGAATATGGTACGGATTCTTATGCAGGACTTGTGGCGTCTCTTGCATTAAGTTCTACAGAGACAGTATTCTACACGATGTCCGTTTACTTCATGGCAGTTAAGGTAACAAAAACACGCTGGACCTTACCAGGAGCGCTAATTTCGACAATTGCAGGCATTTTAGCAAGTATTTTACTTGCTAAAAAAATGTAATTTTTGGTTATATCCTATCGCAAAAAACAGAAATAATGAAAAACGTCAAAATCCTTAAAAATGTTGTATACACTGATTTTTTAAGGATTTTTTATTTGCATTATTTTAATTTCTACTAAACAGATAGGAAAAATTCTGCGATAAAACTGCGTTGCGAAAGAAGACTTTTTTTGATTTAATCCATTTGTGACAAATTTAAGCTTTTAGTGAATGAAATGGAGGCAAAACAGATGGGACAAGTAAACGTTATGGAGGTACAGGATAGTGAAAGAGCAATGCGCATGATATGCGATTTGCTGATGAGGAATCAAGGATTCCAGATTATGATTAATATACCTCAAAATGAAGGCCCGCAGGAAGCTGTAGTAGAAGCAGCTACATATAAAAAAGCACACGATTTGGAAAAAGACGTCACAGATATTATTCATGAGATAGGAGTTCCGGCTCATATTAAAGGATATCAGTATTTGAGAGAAGCAATTATGCTGTCAGTAGAGGACAGAGAAATGTTAAGTGCAGTAACGAAGATTTTATATCCCGCTATTGCAAAGAAATACCATACGACATCAAGCAGAGTAGAGAGAGCAATCCGACATGCGATAGAAGTAGCATGGAACAGAGGAGATATGGATACTTTGGATTCTATGTTTGGTTATACGATTAATGTAGGTAAGGGTAAACCAACTAATTCTGAGTTTATAGCATTAATTGTTGATAAGATTCGTTTGAGATATAGAGAATAGAAAAATATTAACATAATAGTTTGATACTAACAAAAGTGAATGAGCTAAAATGAATTAATAGTTTATTTAAAATGAATTGATTAATTTTCTGAAAAGATATATAATTTTTCTGTAAGACCAATTTCGATAGAAAGGAAGTAAGAGTATGCGGTTTAATAAACGGTTTATGCAGAATTTTAGTATCCGAGTAAAGATTATCGTACCAATTAGTATTTTTGTCATTTTATTATTAATTTCATGCTACATAGCAACATCCAGTACCAATAAGATGATGGTTGCAAGCGAAGTGATATCAGGAAATTATGCACATGGAATGACGCTTTTAGGTGATTTGGCGACAGAATTTGAGACTTTGCAAAAAATTGCATATTCTCATTGTTTGTCAAGAGATGATGAATTAATGCGTACTCTAGAGATAGATACAGATACTGTCTATAATGAGATTATGGCAATTTCTCAGGAATTTGAGGCAACATTGGATGCCGAAGGCGAAGAGATTGCATTATATCAGCAGTTTAAGGAAAAATATGAAGAGTTTACACAGACATTTACACTGGTTATAACCTGTAGTTCAGCCAGTCAATATGTTCAAGCTGAAACTATGGCAAATACAAAGCTAAAAGAACAGGGAGCTGAGCTTGCTGCCTTGATTGACCAGATGCAGGCATTGAAGCAAGCAGGAATGGATGCAGCGGTTCAGTCAAATGAAGAAATATATCAGAATTCTCAAGATACAGCTAATATGTTGGGAGTCTGTACTGCTGTACTTACAATCTTTACAATAGGCTTATGTATGGCTGAGATTATTAAGCCGATGGAAAAAACGAGTAAAGAGCTGAAAGTTATTGTAGATGATATTGTAGCAGGAAAAGGTGACCTTACAAAGAGAATCGAGGTAAAGGGTAAGGACGAAATTGCTACGATGGGTAAAGGTATTAACAGCTTTATTGAAGCCTTACAGAATGTCATGAAGACCATTATCAGTAATTCTACAGAGCTTGATGAAATTGTAGAAAATGTAACAGAGAACGTAGCAACCGCCAATGGAGGCGCCTGTGATATTTCTGCGGTTATGGAGGAGTTATCAGCCTCTATGGAAGAGGTATCTGCGACTTCGGCAGGTGTAAATGATAATGCATCTAATGTTGATTCTTATGTAGGAGAGCTTGCAAATGCTTCTCAGGAGCTTGCTTCTTATGCAGAGGAAATGAAAATACGGGCAAGTGAGCTAGAAAAGACAGCAGAAGATAATAAAGATGATACGAATCAGGTTGTTCAGGAGATTCTTGTATCCCTTAAGAAAGCAATGGAGGATTCCAAGAGCGTAGAGCAGGTTAACGGACTGACCAATGAGATTTTAAGTATTTCGTCCCAGACCAATCTTCTGGCTTTAAATGCATCCATTGAGGCAGCAAGAGCAGGAGAGGCAGGCAAGGGTTTTGCCGTTGTAGCAGATGAGATTCGACAGCTTGCAGATTCCAGCCGTGAGACAGCAAGCAACATTCAGAATATCAATAATATGGTTACCGCAGCAGTTAAGGAGCTGATTAAGAATTCTGATGCGATGGTATCCTATATTAATGATAATATTCTGCCAGACTATGATGGATTTGTATCCAGTGGTAAGCAGTATAGGGAAGATGCATCTCATGTTGACGAGGTTGTAGCGCAGTTTAATGAGATGTCTGTTACACTTAAGAACTTGGTAAATGAGATTACAGAGGCAATCAATGGAATCTCAACAGCAGTAGATGAGAGTGCGAATGCCGTGTCCATGGCAGCGATGAATACCAATGACTTGGTAAAGGAAGTAGAAGATATCAATGTACAGATGCAAAGTAACAGTGAGGTTGCAAAGCGTCTGAAAGTGGAAACAGACAGATTTGTAAATGTATAGTGTAATATAGTAAATGTTAGAAAGAGCGTACCTAAAAAGATGGTACGCTCTTTTTGTTAGTGTGCAAAGGAAATTGCACTGCGCAAAAATGTTGTATATTTTTTGCGCAACAAATATAAAAAAACTATAAATAATATACTAATATTTTGTGAAAAAATTGTTGCTATTGTGAATTGATGATAAAAGTGACAGGATTTATAATAAAAACATAGACAATAGTTACATATATGTCGTAGAAAAGAGCGCAATTTTGCGCAGGCAAAGCGCAAAAGAAACAAAAAGGAGAGGTGAACAGTGAAAAAGGAAAAAGCAAATAATTATAAAAAAGCGCCATTTTTCAAAACACTGAAAAGAAACTGGATGTTGCTTGCCATGTTGGCACCGGCAGTAATCTATGTACTTGTTTTCTCATATGTACCGATGACAGGTATCGTATTGGCATTCAAGAAATATCAGTATGCAGGTGGAATCTACTTATCACCTTGGAATGGATTAGATAATTTTAAAGCGCTGCTGGTTGCAGGAAAGCTTGGAATGGTAACGCGCAATACGTTGCTCTACAATATCGCTTTTATTGCGCTGGGTGTTGTCTTTGAAATGGGTAGTGCAATTTTACTGAACGAAATCGGTGGAAAATGGTTTAAGAAGATTGCACAGTCCTTTATGTTTTTACCATACTTCATCAGCTGGGTAGTTGTAAGTGCGGTAATGTTCAACGTTTTCAATTACGAAAAGGGTGTTGTAAATCATATCCTGAACGTATTAGGATTGGAAGCATTTGACTTATATAATTCTCCAAATGCATGGCCGATTGTCTTAATCTTTTTGAAGGTATGGAAGCAGACAGGTTATGGTTCTGTTGTATATCTGGCAGCAATTACTGGATTAGATCAGGAAATGTTTGAAGCAGCTTCCATCGATGGTGCAAGCGCATGGCAGAAGATTAAATATATTACCATTCCATCCTTAGTACCGACAATGGTAATCATGGTACTTCTGGCAATCGGAAATATCTTCCGTGGAGACTTTGGTATGTTCTATCAGACAGTAAAATCAAGTGCATTGTTACAGCCTGTGACAGATGTTATTGATACCTATGTATTCCGCTTATTGATTACGAATAGTGATATTGGTGTATCAGCAGCAGCAGGTCTTTATCAGTCAGTACTTTGCTTTATTACCATTACTGTTTGTAACAAGCTTGTTAAAAAGATCGACCCTGATTATTCATTGTATTAATGGGAGGTAACTAAAATGGCAAATACATTTGATTCAGAGGAATTGCAGAAAGGAAAAGGCATTAAATCAAAAGATGCGATGGTTGTAAAGCTGATCGGATATCTTTTTATCGGATTCTTTGCCTTAATCTGTGTGATTCCATTCTACTTAATTGTTATTGCTTCTTTTACATCAGAAGCATCCTTGATTCGAGATGGATATCCGATATTCCCAACAGGCTTCGACTTACAGAGTTATCTGTTGTGTCTGAAGAATCCGGTTAGTATTTTGAAGGCATATGGAACTACCATAGGTGTAACTGCTGCGGGTACAACGCTTGCTGTACTTTTGGCAACAATGACAGGATATGTATTATCCCGTAAGGATTTTCCTTGGAGAAATGGATTTTCCTTCTTCTTCTTCTTCACTACTTTATTTAGTGGTGGATTAGTACCTTGGTATATGATGTGTGTACGTTATCTTCATATGAAGAACACATATTTTGCATTGATATTACCTTTGATGTTCTCTGTATGGAACATGATTATTGCAAAGACTTTTATGAACGGTATTCCTGATGCGATCAGTGAATCAGCAAAGATTGATGGTGCAAATGATATAACAATCTTTGTGAAGCTGATTCTTCCACTTAGTAAACCACTTCTGGCAACACTTGGTTTGTTCTCAGCACTGGCTTACTGGAATGACTGGTATAACTGTATGTTGTATGTAACCGAAGAAGATATGTTCAACCTGCAGTATTACTTACAGAGAATGCTTGGAAGTGCAGAGGCGATGCGTATTGTAGCTGAGAAATCAGGTATCGCGCTTCCATCCGTACCGTTAGAAGGTATGAAGATGGCAATGACAATCATTGCTACCGGTCCTATCGTATTGTTATATCCTTTCGTACAGCGCTACTTTGTTAAGGGACTTACCATTGGTGCCGTAAAGGGTTAATAATAAAACAGTTACTTAATGAACTCGATGTGTTAGAGGCATAGTGCCTCAGAACATATAAAAAAGGAGGATTTTATTCATGAAAAGAAAAACTTTAGCACTGACACTTGCAACATGCATGCTGGCTTCTGCATTAGCAGGCTGTGGCGGATCATCATCTGACAGCACAGCTACAGACAGCGCAGCGTCTACAACAAAAACAGAAACAACAAAAACAGACAGTGCAGCATCTACAACAACAGATGCAGCTACAGATGCAGCAGCAGCACCAGCAGTATCTCTTGACAGCTTACCAGAAAAGATTGAGAGAGGTGTAACCGTTACAGCGACACCAGAAATGTATTCGGGAATTGATTTAAGCAAGGATTATACCGTTAATATGTTTCTCATTGGTGATACACCAAATGATTGGGATAAGGTTCTTGGATTAGTAAATGACTATTTACAGCCATTCAATACACAGCTTGATGTAACTTTCATGAGCTGGTCAGATTATCAGACAATGTACTCTCTGGTACTTGCAGGTGGTGAACAGGTTGACTTAATCTTTACTGCACCATGGTGCTATATGTACACAGAAGCAGCAAAGGGTTCTTTCTATGAGTTAACAGATGATTTCCTTGCAAAGACAATGCCTTTAACTATGAAGTATCAGGCACCAGAAAGCTGGGATGAGACAACTATTTCAGGACAGACAATTGCAGTTCCTTCTAACCAGGCTCAGTCCATGGGTAAGATTGTAGCTGTTCGTCAGGACTTAATGGAAAAGCATGGTATGACAGAGCTTAAGACATGGGATGATTACAAGCAGTATATGCTTACAATCGCTGAAAAGGAAACTCCTGAAAGTGGTATCTATGCATTAGCAGCATGTGGTGACAACAACGAGTTATGGGATGTATACCGTCAGCAGACAGATACATTCTTAGCATTAGACAGCAACTATCTTGATATGATGTATGAGTACACAGGTGAGCTTCCTACTAAGGATAAGATTAAGATGGCTTATGAATTTGATTCCTTCAGAGCTTATGCAAAGGATATGAAGGAAATGGCAGATGCAGGATGCTGGAGCCGTGGTGCTTTAACAAACACTGTAACTGATGATGATGCTTTCGGTAACTTACAGGGTGCATCTATCGCATGGAATGCTTCCGTATTTACATATATGAAGCAGGCAGAAAAGACAGAAGGCGTTACCTGTATGGCATATGACCTTACAACAGATCATTTAGTAGGTGCTGAAGCATACTCTAACAACGATATGGCAATTGCAGCTGGTTCTGCTAATCCAGAGCGTGCAGCTATGGTACTTGACTTAATCAAGTGTGATACATATTTGAACAGCTTAATCTGTATCGGTATCGAAGGTGAGCACTATACATTAGATGCAGACGGATACTACACAGCTACAGAAAAGGCTACAGAGTTCCCTAACATGACAGTTTCTGCTTCATGGGCAATTAAGAATGGTAACTTACAGCAGGCTGGAACACCAGAGCGTGAGCAGGCGATTACAGATGCTTGGGATACAAGAAAGACAATGAATCCTACTATCACATTTGTATTTGATGATTCAAATGTATCTGCTTACACAGCAGCTGTAAATACTGTATTACAGGATTATGTACCTATGCTTGAGTTAGGTCTTGTTGATGATGTTGATGCAACATTAGATGAAATGATTCAGAAGTGCTATGATGCAGGATTACAGACAGTATATGATGAATTCTTTGCACAGTATGACGCATGGTATGCAACACGCTAATCATATATCACATCTGCATGCGCAGATATGATAACTTATGCGCACTAAGGCGCGTATAATGTCTAACGACATTATAAAACCATGAAGAATGAACAACAAGAGCTGGCCTTATTGGTCAGCTTTTGTTAAAGAGAGGAAAGATGGCAGGATGACAATAACTGAAGTAGCAAATGAGCTTGGGGTTTCCGTAAGTACCGTCTCACGCGCATTAAATGGTAAAGGAAGAATCGGAGAGGATACCAGACAGAAAATCATTACTTATGTAAGACAACAGAAAATTAATCAAGAAGTGGTAGAAAGTCCGACAAAAACAGGTAATCTTGGTGTGATTCTTCCAGATGATGTGTATATTGCAAATGAGCCTTATTTTCAGGAGTGTATCATAGGAGTCTGTGAAACAGCTGCCATCTTGAATTATGATGTTTTGATTACGACAGCAAAGGCTAATGATATTACTGGTATTCGTACCTGGGTAGAGAAGAAAAAGGTAGATGGTATCATTCTGACTAGAAGTATGGAGGATGATAAGGCGATACAGTATCTGAAGGAGCAGGATTTCCTGATTGGTCTTACAGGAGGTTCTGATTATGAAGGAATCATTCAGGTTGATATTGATAATGAGGATGCTGCAGAGACGTTAACATCTTTTCTGATTGGAGAGGGTTATCGAAAGTTTGCTTTTATTACGGAAACATTGGATTATACCGCAAATAAAAAACGTTATATGGGCTTTTGTAATGCATTGCAGAAAAATGGAATAGAAAAAAGCAAGCAGGTTATTTATACTAACTTTTTGAGTGTGGATGCCATTGACTCCGTTATTCATGATTTAATGGTACAGAAAGTGGAATGTATTATATGCGGTGATGATGTTATCTGTACTAAAATTATGTTAAATCTACAGGCTGGAGGCTATCGTATTCCAAAGGATATAGCGGTTGCTTCTTTGTATAATAGTCCCAATCTGAATTGTTTTACACCTTCTATTACTACGGTAAATATATCAGCAAAACGAATTGGAAATACAATATGTAAGCAAATGATACATTATTTGACAGGGAAAAATTATGAAGAAAAGACCAAAATTGATTATGAGATTCTGGTTCGTAAATCAACAAAGAGCTTTCGTAAGGAGAAATAGCGATGAAAATACTTTTATATGATCATTGGAAATTTCATCTGGCAGAAAATGCAAAGCCGGATTTTACAAAGTTAGATACTTATGAATGGAGAGCAGTTCAGCTTCCCCATGATTGGAGTACGGATTACCCTTTTGATGAAAATGCAAATACAAGCGGTTCAGGAGGATATGCAAGGGCTGGAATTGGCTGGTATTGGCGTTCCTTTGAAGTGAAAAAGGAGGACAATGAGCGTGTCCTTTTATACTTTGAAGGAATCTATATGAATAGCTCGGTGTATGTAAATGGAAGCCTTGCAGGTGGACATGTATATGGTTATACACCTTTTGAGCTTGATGTGACAGAGCTGGTAAAGGAAGGCAGTAATGAGGTACTGATTGTGGTAGATAATTCGTTACAGCCGGGGTCAAGATGGTATTCCGGTTCCGGTATCACCCGTGATGTATGGATGGAGACAAGAAATACTCTGCATATAGCAAGATATGGAACCTATTGTGTAACAGAACTGGAGCAGGAAAAAGCCAGTCTACAAGTATCTGTAACTATTCATGATGAAAATATATCCTGCAAGGATTCGGTAAAGCTTATCGTAACCTTATATGCGCCGGACGGCACAAAGGTAGCAGAATCAGAAGCTTTTGCTACTAAGGAATGGAAAGCGGGAGACTTGGAAGCTTTGGTTATGAATGGAAAAGATTCCAAAGAAGTGCCAAGGCTGTGGACAAATACCATAAACACAGAGCTTCTTGTGGAAAATCCTGTGTTGTGGACAGTGGATAATCCGGCACTATATCAGCTTACTGTTTCCTTATATGAGGGTGAGACTTGTCTTGAGACAAGAACACAGGTGGTTGGTATCCGAAGTGCAGCCTTTGATAACAAAAAAGGCTTTTTATTGAATGGAGAACAGGTGAAGCTGAATGGTGTGTGTCTGCATCATGATGGCGGCTGTGTGGGTGCAGCAGTACCAAAGGCTATCTGGGAGCGCCGCTTGAAAAAACTGAAAAATATGGGCGTCAATTCTATCCGTTGTTCCCATAATCCACCGGATGTAGCACTTCTTGACTTATGTGACGAGATGGGATTTCTCGTAATGGATGAGGCATTCGATGAATGGGAGCATATGAAGGCGAAGGCAGCAGGTGCGAATACTCATGAGAGCCATGGTTATTCCGTGTATTTTAAGGAGTGCTATGAGTGGGATATTAAGACCATGTTGTACCGTGACCGTAATCATCCTTCTATTGTATTATGGAGTATTGGAAATGAAGTACCTGACCAAAACATTCCTGGAGGCGAAATTGTAGCAAGGAATTTGAAAGAAATCTGTCATTTTGTGGATCCATCACGTTACATAACACAGGCAAATGACCAAATAGTTGCAGAACCTGTGGGAGCAAGACAGGAGTTTTTGGAAGAGCTCGATGTGGTGGGCTATAACTATGTAGGAAGATGGAGAAAGCGTGCAGAAAGCTTTTATGATGAAGATCATGAGAGCTATCCACATCGTTGTGTGATAGGTAGTGAGAATCCGTCAGCAGGCTATGTTCGTAGTGAATATATCTTTGAGCATGATAAGAAGGATTTCTGGTACAGACCATATTATTCTGCGCCGGTTGCGGTTGGAAAGCTGTTACGTTATACCATGACACATGACTTTGTGGCTGGAGACTATATGTGGACTGGCATTGATTACCTTGGAGAATCACACTGGCCAAGACGTTCTGCATCTTGTGGCTGTTTGGATACCTGTGGCTTTGAAAAGGATGCCTTCTACTTCTATAAGAGTGTATGGAATAAGGAGGAGCATTTTGCATACTTGTGTCCGCATTGGAATCTGTCTATTGAGGAGGGAACGGTAATTTCGGTTATCTGCTATACGACCTGTGAGGATGCAGAGCTATTTGTCAATGGAAAATCCTATGGCATGAAGTCCAAGGGCTTTCCTTGCTATGGTATGACAGAAACCTACGGACATTTTGACAGAATCAGACGTCCGGCTAACACGGATGACTTATTCCTGAGCTGGGATGTGCCATATGTACCGGGCAAGCTGGAGGTAGTAGGCTATCATAATGAAAATGAGGTATGCCGTTATACCTTAGAAACGACAGGACGGCCTGCAAGGATTGCACTGGCAGCAGATAAGTCTGTCATAAAGGCTGATGATAGAGATGTTGCTCAGGTGGAGGTTCGTATCGTAGATAGCGAAGGAAGACTCGTTCCAACAGCTGATTGTGAGGTAGAGATTACCTTAGAGGGGGATGCGAAGATTCTTGGTATTGATAATGGACGACCGGATTGCCATGAGCTTTGGAAGGATACAAAGCGCAGTACCTTCCATGGAATGTTGTTAATTGTTGTACAGGCAGGAAAAACAGCAGGCAGTGTGAAGCTTTCTGTAAAAGGTAAGAATCTGGAAGCTGCAGCATTAGAACTTATCATAGATAAATAGGGAAAGGCATGAGAATGAACATGAGCAAAAAGATAGCATTTGGTGTTGACCTAGGATGGCTTAGCCAGCTGGAGGCAGAAGGAGTAACATGGGTAGATGAGGAGAATCACCCGGTTGATCCTATCGATGCTTTAGTGGAAATGGGAGCGGATTCGGTAAGACTTCGTATTTTTGTAAATCCACCAAAGGATGCATATTGGAAAAAGCGTGAGGATGAGATCTGTATGCTTGGCTTCTGTGATGCCAAAAGTGTATTGGAGATGTCAAAGCGCGTAAAGGAAAAGGGCTTAACGTTAATGCTTGACTTTCATTATAGTGACCACTTTGCAGACCCTCAGTTTCAGGATATCCCTGATGCATGGAAACATGACGACAATGAAGGCTTGAAAAAGCGAGTATATGAGCATACGAAGGAAGTATTAACCTTATTTACACAGAATGATATTTATCCTGAGTGGGTGCAGGTTGGTAATGAGATTAATCCGGGATTATTGCTTCCAAATGGAAGTAAGGAGAAGCCGGAGGTGATGGTGTCCTTTTTAAATGCCGGCTATGAGGCAGTCAAGGAGTGTTGTCCGGAATGTCAGGTTATTACGCATATTGCGGGTGTTGATAAGGCTGACTGGGTTGCACCTTTCCTTGAAATCTTCTTTACCAATGGTGGAAAGGCTGATATCATAGGATTCTCCCATTATCCTTACTGGTATAAAATGATGGGTGGTGAAGCGGCAGTAACAGAGGATTTGCAGGAAAATCTAACAAGATTTTCCTGCAAATATAAGAAACCGGTTATGATTGTAGAGGTTGGTGGTCCTGAAAACGAGGAACAGGAAACCTATGACCTTCTGTGTGATACCATTGAAGCAATACAGAATGTGCCGGATGGTATGGGACAGGGTGTTTATTATTGGGAGCCGGAGGTTGGTAAGGACTTTGTACCGGATCAGTATCCGTTAGGAGCGGCTGTGAAGGTTGGAGAAAAGACCATACGCTTTACCAAGGCGATGACAGCATATAAAAAATATAATGTATAAAACGAAACAGAGCAGGAAGTTGATTTCCTGCTCTGTTTGCATGTGCGCCTAGCGGCGCACGATTCGTAAGATAAAATAAGTTTTAAATATTATAATTGGAATCTGGATGTGATGGCACGTAATTTCTCAGCAGAATCACGACAGTTGGTGGTACGCTCATAGGTTTCGCCAGTGAGTTCAACGACATCGGTTGTCTTAGCTGCAATGTCATTAATACCAGTAGAACATTCGCTAATATTACTGCTGATTCCTTCCATGGCACTTGTAATACTCATAATACCACGTTTTAATTCGCTTACTTCATCATTGGCAAGTGTCATAAAGTCTTCAATTGTCTTAGTAGCATCGCTGTATTCTTCACTGGAGCTCATAAAGTCGGAATAATCATTCATGACCTTATTTTCGAGGAAGTCAAGTACGTCTACAAGACATTTAGTTAGTGTTCCTACGGATAAGTTAACCTCATCTACAATAGTAAGAATATTGGCACCTGTTTCGGTAGATTCAGAGGCAAGCTTGGAAATCTCGCTTGCAACAACAGCAAAGCCTTTGCCGTGCTCGCCAGCTCTTGCAGCTTCGATAGAAGCGTTAAGGGATAACAGGTTGGTTTCTTCTGCAATATCCTGAATCGCAGTAGCGAGTGCATTAATCTTTTCCACTTCTTTTGCCTTGGTAATGGCTTCATCAGAAGTCTTACGGATAGAATCATATAAACGAATCGTTTCTTCACTGGCAGCCTTTGTCTTTTTATAGATGGAGGTTGTCTTTTCCATAACCTCGCTGGTAAGAACGGTACCATTTTCAATTTTATCAGCAACGGTTACTGCACTTTCGTTCATATTCTTAATACTTGCATTTACGGTTTCGGTAGATGCAGAGGTCTCTTCCATACTTGCTGCAAGCTCTTCATTCGTTGCAGAGTTATCGGTAGAGGCTTCGTTTACCTTTTCGGAAATGGTGTAAAGGGTATTTGAGTCATTTACCAGAATCTCTGCGATATCATTCAGCTCTGTAACGATACCAGATAGATGATTCTGCATTTGCTGAACAGCTTTTCCCATTTTTCCGATTTCGTCTTTGCTTTTCGGGAAAACATGAGAGCTACTCATATTCAGCTCAGAGATATCATTAATGACAGCCGTTAGATTCTTGATTGGCTTAGTAATAATCGTCGTTACGATACCACCGATTACCAATGCAGCGACTAACAGTATGATACCAACAACGATACAGATTGTATTGATGGTAGTAACGGGTGCCATAACATCAGAAGCATCAGCCTGAACATAGATAACCCAGTCATTAACGGTACACATAAAGGCAACATAGACGTCCTTGCCATCAACCTTACAGGTTCTGACATCGGCTGTTGTAATATGTCCTTCTTCTCTTAATGTGGTAAGAACTTCTAATACAACAGGATTATTCGTCATCTGAGTTCCAACCAAATCAGAATCTTCGTGGTAGAGATAGGTGCCATTCGTATCAACGAGATAGCCACGGCTGGATTCCATCGTATCAATACCTACATTATTCAAAATGTATTCCAAGCGGACACTTAAGTCATTTCTTTCCTTGTCTCCGTAGAAGCTTTCGTATAGGGTATCAGATGCAGAGATACAGGTATCATACAGATAGCTCTCACAAAGAGTTTTGATATTACTTTTGTTTACAATAGAACTTACGGCTAGGATTGCCACAATCAGGATTACGGAGGTGGCAGCCATCAAAATAGAGATTTTCTGTCGTATGGAAATTGATTTCATATTTTCTACCTCCTTATTGTGCAGCTTTTTCTTCTGCCCATTCATCGCGAACGCGGCTGGTTACAGTGTTCCAGTCTATTTCACCCTTACAATATTCTAAGAGAGTGGAACCAAAGTCATCCTTGAACTGCTGACTTGGGAATGCAGTAAAGTTCCAGCTGACAGAGGTCAGACTTTCGTTGCTCATGTAGGAAAGTACTTCCTTTGCAAGTGGATCAGAAGGACTTTCCGCTTCGGTAAAGGTGTTGAAAGGAGATATAAAGCCAAGGGAATTGGTTACATAGTCCTTACCAATATCGGAGCTGTATACCCATTCGATAAAATCGATAGAGGCTTGCTTGTCAGCATCACTTGCCATGGAATTAACACAAATATAATTCTCTGTACCAGTACAAAGTCCTTGATTCTCTTCACCGCTCATGCCTGTATAGATAGGAAGGAAGCGAATGTCTTCTTCCTTTACAACATTACCAGATGTTGAGGAAACCTGTCCCCATGCCCAGTTACCGTTCTGAACCATAGCAACCTTACCAAGCGCAAACTCTGCCATAGAGTCGTTAACTGTTTTGGAAGCGAGATCCTTTTTGGCTGTACATGAATTATTAAGGTATAAATCAAAGATATTTCTATAATTATCAGCGTATGTAAAATTAATGGTATCGCTATCAGAAATTCCTTTGTCAGTAAATTCATAATAAATAGGAAGGTTAGCAAGGTGTGTCTGCCAACGCCAGTCTTCGCCGGAGCTAAAGGAGGTAGAAGCAAAAACGCCTTCAATACCAAGTTCACTTTTATGCTTTGTCATATCTTCGACAACTTCTTTTAGCTTTTTAAAATTGTTGACTTCGTCCATACTCTTGTAGGAAGTACCTTTAGAAGAGAGGGAAAAATACTTTTCCATAATGGCATTGTTATAAATAATGCCGTAGCCTTCTACAACGTACGGAATACCATATACACCACTCTCATCCTTTACTGCCATATTAGGATCGAGCAACCAGGAATATAAATTGGTTTCACTTAAATCCTCACAATAATACTTCCAGATTTTATATCCAACAGGACCATTAATTTGGAACAAAGTTGGCGCATCTCGTTTTGCAATTTCTGCCTTTAGGGTCTGCTCGTAGTTACCACTTGCAGCAGTCAGAATCTTGACCTTTACACCGGTTTCAGCGGTATAGGCTTCCGCAATGGCTTCCCATGTTTTGGCAGCTTCCGGCTTAAAATTCAAATAGTAAACAGAAGGCTCATCCTTCTTTTCGCCACATCCTCCGAGGAGAAGAAGAGAAATAGCAAAAAGAGATAAAGCGGTTTTTACATGTTTCATAAACAATCCATCCTTTCAGGTTATTGTGATAATGCTTTTTGTCAACAAATGTAGATAAATTAATCATACATTAAAATGAATAAACTGACAATTAAAAAGGCGAAATTTCGTTGTGATTTCGTAAAAATACTGTTTATTTTGATGTTTGACAGAATATGGAGTATGGAATATAATTATATTAATTACTGTTAATATTGTAATTATTTGGACAATTTTAACGATTCAGAATATGAGAATAAGTTCCGATATATATAATAGAATCGTTATGATGACAGCATAAGGAGATGCTGTGAGTATGCATGGATGCGTTATATATGAAGGGTATGAGAATGTATTCTATGCATCGGGCAGATGATAAGGACTGCTCGATTTTTGTGTGCATGTTACGCACATTTTAGGGGAGTATAAAAGTCAAAGGAGGACCCAATATGCGGATAGTAGAGAAGCTGCTATACGGTTTTGGTGGCTTGCTTGCACTTGTACTTCTTTTTATTATACTCTGCCACTTCAAGCCGGAATTAGCAAAAAATCTAGGTGAAACGATTCAGGCAAATGCCAAGGAAACAGAAGAACTTATAACAGAAGAGAAAAAAGAGGAGGATACCTTTGATGTTGTAATGGCGTCAGATGGTCTTGCTGTATTACCGATTTCAAAGGAAACCTATATTGTGCCAACAGAGGATAGGCTGGAGATTCCATCATGGGCAGGCGAGAGAAGTGGAATGACCCCGATTAATGCTCAGGGTACACCGATTACGGATGAAGAGGCGGCAAAAATACCAGAGCAGCTTGGTATTGGAAAGGATGGTAAAGGGCTTTCTTTTGAAAAGCTGATGTATCCTTATTATCATATGCTGGATGCAACGGGACAGGCATTGTATCGTCAGATATATGCCAATGCCAATGCTATGATTAAGGATTTTGCTCCTGTTGAAGCTGTTTCTGCAACCTTGCTAAAGAACGCATTTATGGCGGTAGTAAATGACCATCCGGAGCTTTTCTGGGTAAATACAGCATATCAGTATAAGTATGCTCCAACTGGGCGTGTGGCAGCGATTTATTTGTCTTTTAATAAGACCGCAGAGGATATTAGTCTGGCAAAAGAGCTGTTTGAGAATGCCGCAGAGGAGATTTTAACAGAAGCAGAAAAACAAAAAAGTGTTCATGATAAGGAATTATATATTCATGATACATTAGTGGAGCAGATAAGCTATAGTGCGAGTGCTTCGATGAATCAGAGTGCATACAGCGCCATGGTTCTAGGGAAAACGGTTTGTGCCGGCTACGCAAGAGCATATCAGTATCTGTTGCAGCAGCTTGGAATCCCTTGTTATTACTGTACAGGTTATGCCGGTGAAAACCATGCATGGAACATCGTGAAGCTGGAGGATGCTTATTATAATGTAGATGTTACATGGGCAGATACAAAGCCTCAGAATTATTTGTATTTTAATGGTGCAGATGTAAATTATGCCTCAGATCATATTCGAAAGGATTTATCGGTAAAGCTTCCTGCATGTAATGGAACCTTATACCGATTATGTGAGGTAGAATATGAGAAACCTGAGGATATCAAACAGAATACCGCATCGAAGAAGGAAGACACTACATCTACCAAGGAAGAGCAGAAAGTAGTGGTGCTTCGAACCTTAGAGCAGACGGGTTTTTCCTATGAGGATTTGATTCGTTCGATAGAGGATTATTATGCGGATTGCAGTCAGCAGCTGGTAAAGACAAATAATAAGACAGTAACTTTTAAAAATGTAGTAAAGGATGACGAGCTTTGGAAAGATATTATGACGAGCTATGAAAAGGGTAATTATGAAAATGCCTATATGAACCGTCTTCTTGCTGAAAAGCATCTGAGTGGAGCAAAGCTAACAGTTACTGGCGAGATGCTTGCGGATGGAAGCTATCTGATTACACATGAGGTGGTTTTACAGTAAGCTAGTGTAAAAAGTATACGATCTTTTTTACAAAGTTCATTGGTAATTAGATGTAACTGTGTTAGTTATAACGGTATAAGTATAATTAACAAAAAATTTTATTACTAACAAAAAACCTCTGTAATTCAAAACGTACAGAGGTTTTTTGTTATTTAGCAGGGGTATTAATGAAAAAGATAGTTTATGACTGTTTTTATTGATTTCAGGTATGAATCATTTGTGTTCCTGTAACCAGCGTAGAGCCGTATAGGCATACACAGCACTTCCGATGGAAAGTACACTGTCATCAAAGGTTACTTTAGGATGGTGTAGAGGATACTCAAATCCCCTTCTAGGTTCTCCTGCGGCAATAGCAAGCATAATAGAGGGTATTTCTTGACTGATATAAGCAAAATCTTCAGAACCAGAGCTATGTGCTTCTTTACCATTATCGGATGTGGTATTAAGCTGACTGGCAGGAAAAGCCATGGAAGAACCAAGTAGCTCTTGCACGTAGGAAAGAGTGCATTGGGAAAGGTTTGGATTGTTGATTAAAGTAGGACAGCCGCTTGGAAAGGTAACAAAAGCTTTCGCACGGAAACTTTCGGCAATTCCTAAGGTTATTTCGTTTAAACGTTTCTTGATATATTCTCTTGTTTGGTCGTCGTAGGCTCTTAGAGTTCCTTTTAATATAGCTGTGTCGGGAATAACATTAGAAGCAATACCGGCTTGAATGGTGCCAATAGTTAAGACTGCTGGTTCAAAAAGAAATAATTCTCTGGCAGAGATTTCTTGCAAACCAATGACAATGTGTGCAGCTACGGTAATGGGATCAATTCCTTTATTGGGAGTAGAGCCATGACAACCTTTGCCATGAATCTGTATAGTAAAGTAATCGGCAGCGGGAGCGCTGACGCCACCATCACAGGCAACAATAGTTCCAGTAGGAATCGGAACAGCAGTCATGACATGCATCATAAGGGCAGCATCTACGGATGGATTTTGCAGGACACCGTGTTCTATCATATCTTTTGAACCTTCTAAAAGTTCTTCGGCAGGCTGAAACATTAGCTTAACAGTACCTTCAATCTCGTCTTCATGTTCTTTTAAGAGCTTTGCAGCACCTAGTAACATAGTGGTATGCATATCATGACCACAGGCATGCATATTGTTGTTAGTGGAGGCATAGTCAATAACCGCCTCTTCTTTTATAGGAAGTGCATCCATATCGGCACGAAGCAGGAATACTTTTCCTGGCTTCGTGCCGCCTGCAAGTGCGATTACGCCGGACTTTCCACAGTTTATAGGAGCGTAACCCATATTTTGTAATTCTTCTTGCACCAAAGTCTTTGTTTTGGGTAGATCAAAACCTATTTCGGGATTGGCATGGAGATGATGGCGGATATTAATTAATGTATTTTCAATGGTTTTGGCTTCCTTGAGTAAGTGTTTTGATATCATATTGGTCTCCTTTTGGGTAAATTCAGGTTTTGCGCGTTAAAGTGAGCCATGCACAGATGAGCTGAATTGGCTGCTGGGAGCTTGCTCACGGGCAGACATATTCGAGCGAAGATGTATACGGCGAACGCCGCGACAACGAGCAACGTAAGTTGCGAGTGGTCGGCATGGCTTACATG
>JAFSGY010000076.1 GCA_017440575.1 Lachnospiraceae bacterium
CTTGGGCGCTGGTGGGGAAATGATCCAATACAGAGAAGTCAGGTAGAGTTAGATATAATGGGTGAACAAGATAGCGAGTCTGCTTTATTTGCAGAGTGCAAATGGAGAAATGAAAAAGTAGATTTAGATATTCTGGAAACCTTAATGAAACGTAGCAAATTGTTCCGTTATACGAAAGTACATTATTATTTGTTCTCAAAGTCCGGCTTTACAAAAGGCTGTATAGAAAAAGCGCAGGGAATGGAAAATGTGACATTGGTTAGTTATGCGGATATTTTAAGCTCTATGAAGTAAGATGAATGTGGAGAGCATATGACTAAGTACGAAGAAACTATGTTCATAAATTGAGGGAAACGTTAGGAGGAAATCACTTGATTTTTACGCCCTCGTTTAGTATATTTATTATGGTATAGGAGGATTACTGACGATGAGTGAGATAACTAGAGTAGCAGTAGATGCCATGGGTGGCGATAATGCCCCATTGGAAATTGTTAAGGGTGCAGTAGAAGCGGTAAATGAAAATAAGAACATCAAGGTATATCTGGTAGGTAAGGAAGACCTTGTTAAGGAAGAATTAAGCAAATATACATATGATGCAAATAGTATTGAGGTGGTAAATGCAACAGAAGTAATAGAAACAGCAGAGCCACCTGTCATGGCAATTCGCAAGAAGAAGGATTCTTCGATTGTAGTTGCAATGAATCTGGTAAAGGACGGAACCTGTGATGCCATTGTAGGTGCCGGAAGCTCAGGAGCTATGTTAGTTGGAGGTCAGCTGATTGTAGGACGTATTAAAGGAATTGAGAGACCACCTTTAGCTCCATTGATTCCAACAGAGACAGGCTGTTCTTTATTGATTGATTGTGGAGCCAATGTAGATGCAAGACCATCTCATCTTGTTCAGTTTGCGAAGATGGGATCTGTATATATGGAAAGTGTTATGGGAATTGAAAAGCCTCGTGTTGCCATTGTTAATATTGGTGCAGAGGAAGAAAAGGGTAATGCTCTTGTAAAAGAAACTTTTCCATTATTGAAGAATTGTCCTGAGATTAATTTTATCGGAAGTATTGAGGCTAGAGATATTCCGACAGGTTATGCGGATGTTATTGTCTGTGAAGCATTTGCAGGAAATATAATCTTAAAGCTTTATGAAGGTGTTGGAGCGACTTTGATTAAGAAGGTTAAGGCAGGCATGATGACATCACTTAGAAGTAAGATTGGTGCATTGCTTGTGAAACCGGCACTGAAAGCGACATTGAAGGGATTCAGTCTGGAAGAACATGGTGGGGCACCATTGCTTGGATTAAATGGGCTTGTAGTTAAGACACATGGAAGCTCCAAATCAATTGAGATTAAGAATTCTATTCTGCAGTGCGTAACATTTAAAGAGCAGAAGATTAACGAGAAGATAAAGGAAAAAGTAATCCTTAAGGATGAATAGGGAAGGACCTGAGAAGATGGAGTTTGACGCTTTGAAAAAGGTGATGGCAAACATTTTGGGAATGGATCCAAATGAGATAGAGATGGATATGACTTTTCTCAATGATTTAGGAGCTGATTCGCTGGATGTGTATCAGATTGTAATGGGTGTTGAGGAAGAGTTAGGTATAACGATTCCATCAGAGCCTATTGAAAAGATTGCGACAGTAAGAGAGGCAGTTGAATTGATTAAAAGTGTGAAATAAATGAAGAAGCCCTGATAAAGGGCTTTTTAATTGTGGAAAGGCATGGTTTTTAGAATGCGGAATATGAATGAAGTTCTGGATGAATTACAGGAGAAAATTGGTTATCGTTTTCAGGATGTAAGTCTATTGAAGCAGGCATTAACACATAGTTCGTTTGCAAATGAGCAGAAGATTAATAAATTAAAAAATTATGAAAGATTAGAATTCTTGGGAGATGCAGTTCTTGAGTTAGTCTCCAGTGAATTCTTGTTTAAAGAGAATCCTGATATGCCTGAAGGTCAGTTGACAAAGCTCAGAGCATCTATGGTATGTGAGCCGGCGCTTGCTTATTGTGCAAAGGACTTAGATATTGGTTCTTATCTTTTGCTTGGAAGAGGAGAAGAGGCAACCGGTGGAAGAAAGCGAGATTCCATTACATCGGATGTTATGGAGGCGATAATAGGTGCTATTTTCCTTGATGGTGGGATAGAAAATGCAAAAAAGCATATTTATCGTTTTATTTTATCTGATTTAGAGCATAAGATTTTATTCTTGGATAGTAAGACAATCTTACAGGAAGAGATTCAGAAGAAGAAAGATGCCAAGCTTCGCTATGAGCTTATTGGTGAAACAGGACCAGAGCATGATAAACAGTTTCATGTGGAAGCTTACCTGAACGATGTATTGATCGGGACAGGTGTTGGCAGAACAAAAAAAGCGGCAGAGCAGCAAGCTGCATATGAGGCTTTATTAAAAATGAAGTCAAATAAGAAGAAATAGTGTAACTATTTGGAATAGGTTGTGGGGACAGGAATGTATTTAAAAAGTATTGAAGTACAAGGGTTTAAGTCGTTTGCGAATAAGATTAATTTTGAATTTCACAAGGGAATTACTGGCATTGTAGGACCAAATGGTTCCGGTAAGAGTAATGTCGCAGACGCAGTAAGATGGGTTCTTGGTGAGCAGCGTATTAAGCAGCTTCGTGGTGAATCCATGCAGGATGTCATTTTCTCGGGAACAGAACTTAGAAAGCCATTAGGCTATGCTTATGTTGCGATTACCTTTGATAATACGGATCATAAGCTTGCTATTGATTACGAAGAGGTAACCGTAGCAAGAAGAATCTACCGTTCCGGCGAAAGTGAATATTCGATAAATGGAACTCCTTGCCGATTGAAGGATGTAAATGAGCTTTTCTACGATACTGGTATCGGTAAGGAAGGATATTCTATCATTGGTCAGGGTCAGATTGAAAAGATTTTAAGTGGTAAGCCGGAAGAAAAACGTGAGCTTTTTGATGAGGCGGCAGGTATCGTTAAGTTTAAAAAGCGTAAAGCAACGGCACAGAAGAAGCTTGAGGATGAGAAGCAGAATCTGATTCGTGTAAATGATATTTTAAGTGAGCTTGAAAAGCAGGTTGGTCCTTTGGAGAAGCAGTCTGAAAAGGCAAAAATCTATTTAAAGAAGAAGGAAGAACTGAAAGAACTTGATGTAAATATGTTCCTTTTGGAAAATAGCCGTATCAGAGAACAGCTTGCAAGTGTAGAAGAGAAGTATCGTATTGCGAAGGATGATTACGATGAGACAATCGAGCAGTACGAGAAGGTACGAACAGAATATGACAGTATACAGTCTAGAATTGAGGAATTGGAGCAGGAGATTGAGGCTACCAGAAATACATTAACAGACACCAGTGTTATGCGAGGAAAGCTCGAAGGTGAGATTAATGTATTGAAGGAGCAGATTAAGAGTGCTCGGGGAAATGAGCAGCATTTTGATGAGAGAATTGCAACAATTGCAACACAATTGCAGGAAAAAGAGGCTGAAAAGACTAAAATTCTTGAAAATAAGGCTGCTTTTGACCAAAAAGTTGCAGAAATGGAACAGGAACGAAATGCTGCAAAGGATTCGTTGTCTCAGGTACAAGCAAGAATTGAAGAATTAAATAGTTTGATTGAGGTGAATAAGAATAAAATTATTCAGACCTTGAATGACCGAGCGAACATCAAGTCTAAAATGGGTAGCTTTGATGCTATGATGGAGCAGCTTCGTATCCGTAAGGCTGAGTTGAATTCCAGATTGCTTCGTGCTAAGAGTGACGAGGCAGAGCGTGATGCGGAAATCAAAGCATTACAGGAAGAATTCAAGAAAGTCAATGATGAGATTATTGATACGAATAATCATCTGACACAGATGGATGAGGAACATGTTACTTTCCGTGAACGCCTGATGAAAAAAGACGAAGAGATTAGAATAATCCAATCTAAGTATCAGAGTCTGAAATCGAAATTGGACACTATTACAAACCTGACAGAGCGTTATGAAGGCTATGGTAATAGCATCCAAAAGGTTATGGAGCAGAAGGAAAAGAACCAAGGAATTGTCGGTGTAGTAGCGGATATTATCAAAGTTGATAAGGAATATGAAACAGCGATAGAGACTGCGCTTGGTGGTAATATTCAGAATATCGTTACCGATGATGAAGAAACAGCAAAGAAAATGATTGGCTTTTTAAAGCAGAATCGTTTTGGCCGTGCTACCTTCCTTCCTTTAACAAGTATTACGAATCCGCAGGAATTTAAAACACCTGATGTTTTGAATGAAAAGGGTGCAATCGGTCTGGCAGATTCTTTGGTCAAGACAGATCCGAAATATGCCAATGTGGCAAAGGCGATGCTCGGAAGAATTGCGGTTATTGATAATATTGACAATGCTGTTAAGATTGCACGTAAGTATGATTACGGTGTAAGAATGGTTACCCTTGAGGGTGAGCTTTTAGTGCCAGGTGGAGCTATCAGTGGTGGTGCTTTCAAGAATAATTCCAATTTATTGGGTAGAAGACGAGAAATCGATGAATTGGAAGCAAAGCTAAAAACGACCAAGGAAGCATTAGATAAGGCAAATAATGATTTAGAGAATCTTCGTGAAGAAAGAACAAAGCTCAGACAAGCGATAGAAGAAGGAAAGTCCAAGCTTCAAGATTTATTTATCAAACAGAATACTGCAAGATTGAATGTAGTAACTGCAGAAGAACGTAAGAATGAAGCGGAAAAGGGTTTTGGCGATTTGAAGCAGGAAGAGCTGGAAATCGAACAGAAGGTTCAGGAGATTAATAAAGATAAAGAGTCTATACAAGATGAATTGAAGACCTCTGAAGCTGATGAAAAGGCAATAGAGCAGGAGATTCAGATATATCAGAAGGAATTGGAAACATATCGTATAGAGGAGTCTGATAAGACAGGTTTGGTTGGAGAATGGGATGTTGAATACGAAAAGATGCTTCAGAAGCAGGAATTCGAACAGACCAATCTTGATCGAATCGAGGGAGAAATTACACGACTGTCTGGTGAACTGACAGAGGTTCAGGAAGGTCTGGTAAAGTGTCAGGCAGAGGTTGAGCTTCGTCAGCATAATATAGAAGAGATTACCAAGACAATTGATGCTTCACATTCGGCACAATCGGATGCAGAGATTTCTTTAAAGGAAAAACAGCAGACGAAGGAAGAATTGTCACAGAAGCAGAAGAATTTCTTTGCGACGAGAGAGGAAATCTCGGAACGCAAGAATGCGCTTGATAAGGAAGTTTATCGTCTTAATTCGCAGAGAGAAAAGCTGGAAGAATCGATGGAAAGCCAGATTAACTATATGTGGAATGAGTATGAGATTACCTTAAGCAGTGCTGTCGGAATGCGTAATGAGGAAATGATAGATATTCCAACGATGAGAAAACAGATTGCCGGAATCAAGGACGATATTAAAAAGCTCGGTGATGTCAATGTGAATGCGATTGAGGATTATAAGAACCTTATGGAGCGTTATACATTCCTGAAGAATCAGCATGATGATTTGATTGAGGCTGAGAAGACACTGGAAGGAATCATTCAAGAGCTTGATACCGCAATGCGTAAGCAGTTTGCTGAGAAGTTTGAAGAAATTAAGCGGGAATTTGATAAGGTATTTAAGGAATTGTTCGGCGGTGGTAAGGGAACCTTGGAACTGATTGAGGATGAGGATATTCTGGAAGCAGGTATTCGAATCATTGCTCAGCCACCAGGAAAGAAGTTGCAGAATATGATGCTGTTATCAGGTGGTGAGAAGTCCTTTACGGCAATTGCGTTATTATTTGCAATTCAGAATCTGAAGCCTTCGCCATTCTGTCTCTTGGACGAGATTGAAGCGGCGTTAGATGAGCAGAATGTAAGTCGATTTGCTAAATATCTGAATAAGCTTACTAAATATACGCAGTTTATTGTTATTACGCATAGACGTGGTACAATGGAGCAGGCAGACAGATTATATGGTATTACCATGCAGGAAAAGGGAGTATCAACACTTGTCAGTGTCAGCTTGATAGATAGTGCATTAGACAACTAATAATATATAAGTTAAGGAAGAAAGGAGCAGGGCATAAGAAATGGCAGAGGAAAAGATGGGCTTTTTTGCCCGACTAAAAAGTGGCTTAACTAAGACAAGAGATAATATTGTTTCGGGTATCGATGCAGTGTTTCATGGAGCATCTGAAATTGATGAGGATTTTTATGAGGAGCTGGAAGAAACCTTGATTATGGGTGATATTGGTGTGAATGCGACCAATGATATTATGGAACGTATGAAGAAGCTTGTTAAGGAAAAGCATTTAAAGCAGCCGTCAGAATGTAAGCAGTTACTCGTAGAAAGTATTAAGGAGCAGATGCGAGTAGGTGAAACGGCCTATGAATTTGAAAAGAAACAGTCAATTATTTTTGTCATTGGTGTAAATGGTGTTGGGAAGACAACATCAGTTGGCAAGCTTGCGGGCATTTTAAAAGGTCAAGGTAAAAAAGTTCTCATTGCAGCGGCAGATACGTTCCGTGCAGCAGCTGGTGAACAGCTTGCTGAGTGGGCGAATCGTGCAGGGGTTGATATGGTAGGCGGTAAGGATGGCGCAGATCCTGCTTCTGTTATTTATGACGCAGTGAATGCAGCAAAGGCGAGAAATGTTGATGTTCTTATCTGTGATACTGCCGGAAGACTTCATAATAAGAAGAATCTGATGGAAGAGCTTAAGAAGATGAATAGAATCATCGACAGAGAATTCCCGGATGCGTATCGTGAGAATCTGATTGTTCTTGATGGAACGACCGGACAGAATGCATTGGCGCAGGCAAGAGAGTTTGGAGAGGTTGCAAACCTTACGGGTATTGTTCTTACAAAAATGGATGGAACTGCAAAGGGTGGTATTGCAGTTGCTATTCAGTCTGAACTTAATGTTCCGGTTAAGTATATTGGCGTTGGTGAGACGATTGAGGATTTGCAGAAGTTTGATGTAGATGAATTTGTAAATGCTCTGTTTGATATTAAGCCAGAGGACGAGGAATAGGTATAAAAATCATGTTTTTGAGCATGATAGATAAGGAGAATAACTATGGCAGATATGTTGACATTAGAAAGGTTTGAAGAAGCATCCGAGCTGGTAAAAGAGGTTACTTCTGAGACAAAATTGATATATAGTGAGTTTTTTAGTAACCAGACTGGCAATAAAGTATATTTAAAGCCTGAAAATATGCAGCTTACAGGAGCATATAAGCTAAGAGGTGCATATTATAAGATTAGTACTTTGAGTCCAGAGGAAAGAGCAAAAGGATTGATTACGGCATCTGCGGGTAACCATGCGCAGGGTGTTGCTTATGCAGCTAAGAAATATGGTGTAAAGGCAGTTATTGTAATGCCAACAACAACTCCTCTTATGAAGGTAAACAGAACCAAGAGCTATGGTGCAGAGGTCATTTTAAAAGGAAATGTATACGATGAAGCGTGTGAATATGCGTATCAGTTAGCAGAGGAAAATGGATATACCTTTATTCATCCGTTTGATGATCTTGCAGTTGCGACGGGACAGGGAACTATTGCGATGGAAATCTTTAAGGAACTTCCTCTTGTGGATATTATCCTTGTGCCAATTGGAGGTGGCGGACTTGCAACAGGTGTATCTACACTTGCCAAGCTGCTGAATCCTAAGATTAAAGTAATTGGTGTGGAGCCGGCAGGAGCAAATTGTATGCAGGAATCATTGAAAAATGGTGAGGTTCTGACACTTCCGGGTGTAAACACGATAGCAGATGGTACGGCGGTAAAGACACCGGGTAAGAATATTTTTCCATATATTCAGCAGAATCTGGATGATATTATTACAGTACCAGATGAGGATTTGGTGGTATCCTTCTTGGATGTGGTAGAAAATCACAAGATGGTAGTAGAAAATTCAGGACTTCTTACGGTTGCGGCATTAAGACGACTTGACGTAAAGAATAAGAGAATTGTTTCTATTCTTAGCGGTGGTAATATGGATATCATTACGATGTCTTCTGTTGTTCAGCAGGGATTGATTTTCAGAGATAGAATCTTTACGGTTTCTGTATTACTTCCTGATAAGCCGGGTGAGCTTTCTAAGGTATCTGATGTGATTGCTAAGGAAAGTGGAAATGTTATTAAGCTTGAACATAATCAGTTTGTTTCCATCAACAGAAATGCGGCAGTAGAGCTTCGCATTACACTTGAAACCTTTGGAACGGAACATAAGAATCAGATTGTCAAGGCTCTTGAGGAGAATGGATATCAGCCAAGACAGGTTAGAACCAATATTTAAGATGTCCATTGTAGAGTACTACACCTGTAGAGGTATTTATGAAGATATTAGCTTCAAAAACAAAAAGAGTTATAAAGAGGACGAGAAACTATTGTATGATTACAATAGCAGCATTTATCTATGCGATTGCAGTCAGCATGTTTCTTGATCCGAATAATATAGCGCCGGGAGGAATCACCGGCGTTGCTATTTTAATAAACCGATTTTCAAATATTCCGGTAGGTACGTTGAATATGCTGATTAATATTCCAATTGTTCTTTTGGGATTATGGAAGTTTGGTTATAAGTTTATTATATCCACTATGTATGCATTGGTCTGGATTACGGTATTTACCAATATGCTTGCGCCTTTTGGGGCTGTGACGACAGATTTGTTGATTGCATCTGTAATTGGTGGAGGTTTAATGGCGATAGCGCTGGCATTTGTGATTAAGGCAGGTGCGACAACGGGTGGGACTGATATTATTATTAAGGTAATGCGCTTGAAGTGGAAACATATTAAGACGAACACGCTCTTTTTGGCAACGGATATTATTGTTATTCTTGCTTCGTGGGCGGTTTTTCGTGATATGACAGTTGCTTTTTATGCGGGGATAGCCGTTGTTATTAATTCGGTAGTGATGGATTATTGTCTATATGGCTCTGATGAGGCAAAATTAATCTATATTATCACAACAAGTCCTGAGAATATTAAGAAACGAATTTTGGAAGAACTTGATATTACAGCAACCTTGATTGAGGGTAAAGGTGCTTACACTGGAGAACGAAAAGAAATTGTTATGGTTGTTATGCGTAAGCAGATGGCGCCACAGGCAGAAGAGATTGTGAAGGAAGAGGATAAAAATGCCTTTATGATTGTTTCTTCAGCGAGTGAAATTTTTGGTGAAGGTTATAAAGATATTATGCGGGAGAAGATTTAGAGAAACAGTAGAGATATTGTTTCTCTTTTTTATTGCAATGAATGCCAAAAAGTGAGAAAATTTATAATATAGACACGTTTTTTTAGAATATATGAATTGGAGTATGCAAATGTGGAATGAAATATATAATAAGCTTATGCGGTTGAACTTTAGTAAAGTGGGTAAAACACTCTTTTATGCGCAGATAGTGTTCCTGATTGTTTTGACATATGGTATATGGTATTATGCGCCTAGAATTGCTTATTTTCAAAATGCAGATGAGGATATTATTTGGTTTGGTGATGGGTGGAGCTATGTGAATCAGGAGGGGGAACCGGTAGCTGTAAATGAACACTATCTGAAACTGCAAAAAACAGAAGAGGCTGTGGCAATTACAAAGAGTTTAGATGATAATGTATTGGATGACAAATTACTTTGTTTCAGGGTTAGGGCTAAAGAAGTCTATATTTATGTGAATGATGTTTTATGGGAGCAAAAAGTATTCCCGGAAAGTAGAAGAGCGTATGGAAGCTCTGTTTATATGTTTTATCAGATTCCGGTAAAGGGGCTTCATCCAGGGGATAAGATTACGATGGAATTTATTCATGACGATACAGGGAATTTTGTGGTACAGTTCCTGTCTTTGGGAAACCGGTATAGTATTGTGTCGTATGTGATATCGAAATGTGGAATTGTGGTGGCAATTGTCGGATTTTCTTTGCTGCTTATATTGTTGACGATATTGATATATTACTCTGCAGTTATGCTTGGAAGAATAGAGGGCTATAAATCCTTATGGTGGTTAATTGGTTTTTTGATGATAGGGCTTGTGTACTTGTTGACGGATTGTGGAATTCTTGAATTATGGTTGCATAAAAATGTGGTTTTGTATTGGATGAATACGATGTCGTTTATGATTATGCCGATTCCGTTTTTGATTTATATTAAGAGAACTTTTTTTCCTGATTCCAAGCGATATGATGTGATGATTGCGATGAATCATGTTTTGCTGATAGGTTGTGTACTGGAATTTCTGATAAATGCATTTGATTTAATGAAATCATCCGTTTATGTGTATGTAATTATATTGGTGGCTGTGGTTTCTGGATTGGTTGGTTTTGTGATGGGGAAGAAGAAACCGGAGAAAGCGGTCTTGGTAGGCTCGGCAGTGATTTGTATTGCTACTTTGGTGGGATTGATTGCATATTTGCGCGGTGATTCAATGGGAGTATCGAAACTATTCGGTGCGGCTCTGTTTTTGTTTAGTGTATGTATGCTAGTGTCTACAGTTAGTTCTAGAGCTAAGATTAGTAAAGAGAAAGATAAAGCCATGATGGAAATTCTTGCAAGAGAAAAGGAGGCTGCAGAATCTGCAAATGAGCAGAAGACAAGGTTTTTATCTCATATGTCTCATGAAATCAGAACACCATTAAATGCTGTGCTTGGCATGAATGAACTGATTATGCGTGAGACAAAGGATGAGAATATAAGAAAATATTCTTATAATATTCAAAGTGCGGGCAAAACGCTTCTGGGTTTGATTAATGATGTTTTGGATTTCTCTAAAATTGATACGGGAAAAATGGAAATCGTGGAAGCTGATTATTCGGTATCCAGTATGATCCATGATGTGGTGAGTATGATGCGCGACAGGATACAGGATAAGGGCTTAGAGCTTCGTATCGATGTTAGTAGTGAGATACCGGATTGCCTGTTTGGAGATGAGATTCGGGTTAAGCAGGTTTTGATTAATCTTCTTACGAATGCTACAAAGTATACAGAACATGGTTGGGTTCAGATTAAAATCTGGCATAAAGAAATAGCGGATGCTGAAATACAGAGTGTGAATGAAGAAAATAAAAGGAAATGGATTCGATTATTTATGGAGGTGGAAGATTCTGGAATTGGTATTAAAGAAGAGGAATTGCCTAAGCTTTTTCATGATTTTGAACGCTTGGATCAGTTGAAAAACAGGAGCATAGAAGGTTCTGGGCTTGGCTTAAATATTACTGCGGGGCTTGTCAGGATTATGAATGGAAATATTTATGTGGAAAGTAAATATGGAAAAGGATCCAGATTCTGGGTTGATATACCTCAGAAGGTGATTAACAGTACGCCGATTGGCGACTATAATTCAAGAATCCGGCAGGCAGAACCAACGTTAGATGGTGATGATTTGGCGATTGTAACTTTTTCGGGGAAAAAGGTACTTACGGTTGATGATAACGAGATGAATCTTGAAGTTATTTCTGCTATTTTAGAAATGATGGAGTTGGATGTACAGCGTGCAAGTAGTGGTGGAGAAGCTTTGGGAATGATAGAAGCGGAGAAGTATGACATTATCATCACAGATGATATGATGCCGGGAATGTCTGGAACAGAGCTGATGCAGATTGTGAAAGGAAGAACGGAATGCATTAATGTAAGTACTCCGATGGTAGTATTAACTGCGAATGCTATATCGGGGGTTATAGATGAATATATAAGCAAGGGCTTTCAAGGATATTTGTCAAAACCGATTGATATTGAGCAATTGCAGAAAATCTTAAAGAAGTATCTAGATAAATAATTTTAAGGGTGTCAAGAAAAAATACTTGACACCCTTATTGTCTTATAGTATTCTAGTATAGTCGCGTGATGTGAGAACTATGTCACGAGGTGCATAACCGGAGGTAGTCATGAAAGCAGAAAGTATTGCAAAAGAATCCATAGAGAAGCTTGAATGGAAGGGTATGCTCTTTGATTTCTATGGTGAGCTGTTAACAGAACATCAGAAGAAGATTTATGAGAATGCAATATTTGATGATTTGTCCTTGAGCGAGATTGCGGCAGAGCAAGGAATTAGCAGACAGGGAGTGCATGATATTCTGAAGCGTTGTGATAAGATACTGACAGAGTATGAGAATAAGCTTCATCTGGTAGACAGATTTGCAAAGATTAAGCAAATGGTACAGGAAATCAACACTTTGACAGACGACGAACAGATTAAAAAATTGTCCGATGAGATTATAGAGGAGCTTTAAGAATGGCATTTGAGAGCTTAACAGATAAATTGCAAAATGTATTTAAGGGCTTACGAAGTAAGGGACGTCTTACAGAGGCAGATGTTAAGGCTGCTTTGAAGGAAGTTAAGATGGCTTTGTTGGAAGCGGATGTTAACTTCAAGGTTGTTAAGCAGTTCGTGAAATCTGTAGAGGAACGAGCAATCGGTTCTGATGTTATGAATGGATTGAATCCAGGACAGATGGTAATTAAGATTGTTAACGAAGAAATGGTCAATCTTATGGGTTCTGAAACAACAGAGCTTGTGTTACAGCCTGGTAAAGCAACGACGGTCATTATGATGTGTGGTCTTCAGGGTGCAGGTAAGACGACAGCGGCAGCAAAGATTGCAGGAAAGCTCAAGCTTAAGGGTAAGAAACCGTTGCTTGTAGCCTGTGATATTTACAGACCGGCGGCAATTGACCAGTTATCTGTAAATGCTGAAAAACAGCAGGTGGATTTTTTTTCCATGGGAACGAATCATAAGCCTGTGGATATAGCAAAAGCAGGTCTTGAGCATGCAGCAAAAAATAACAATAATGTAGTAATTATCGATACAGCCGGACGACTTCATATTGATGAAGATATGATGGCTGAATTACAAGAAATAAAAGAGAACATAGAAGTTCATCAGTCCTTATTGGTAGTGGATGCCATGACAGGTCAGGATGCAGTTAATGTGGCGAAGGAATTTGACGAAAAGATAGGTGTAAATGGTGTTATACTTTCTAAGATGGATGGTGATACACGAGGTGGTGCAGCTCTTTCTGTTAAGGCAGTTACCGGAAAACCGATTCTTTATGTTAGTACAGGTGAGAAACTGACGGATATGGAGCAGTTTTATCCTGATAGAATGGCAAACAGAATCCTTGGAATGGGCGATGTGCTTACCTTGATTGATAAGGTGGCAGAAGCGAATCTGGATATGGATGCTGATAAAGAGAAGGAAATGGCAGCCCGTTTGAAAAAGGGTAAGTTTGACTTCGAAGATTATCTGGAAAGTATGAATCAGATGAAGAAGTTAGGTGGTCTTTCCAGTATCTTAGGTATGATGCCGGGAATGGGAATTAAGGCGAGTGATTTGGAATCAGCAATTGACGAAAAACAGATGGCAAGAATGGAAGCGATTGTGTTATCTATGACGCCTGCTGAGAGAAAGGATCCAAAGCTTTTGAACCCAAGCAGAAAGCATAGAATTGCAAAGGGTGCAGGCGTGGATATCGCAGTTGTAAACCGTTTTATTAAGCAGTTTGAACAGTCGCAGAAGATGATGAAGCAGATTCCTGGAATGATGGGCGGTTTCGGCGGAAAGAAGGGAAGATTCAAGTTCCCGTTTTAGTAACGTGTACAAGCGCATGTAAGTGCGTTTGCATATAAATAGTTATATTAATATATTAAGAAAGAAAATGAGGTAAAGAACAATGGCAGTAAAAATCAGATTAAGAAGAATGGGTCAGAAGAAAGCTCCTATCTATAGAATCATCGTAGCTGATTCAAGATCTCCTAGAGATGGAAAGTGTATCGATGAAATTGGAACTTACAACCCAAACACAAATCCTAGTGAGTTCAAGGTGGACGAAGAAGCAGCTAAGAAGTGGTTAGCAAATGGTGCTCAGCCAACAGAAGTAGTTTCCAAGATTTTCAAGTTAGCAGGTATTGAGAAATAAGATTGGGAAGCTCTCTTGGAGGTGTGAGTATGAAGGAGTTAGTTGAAGTAATTGCAAAAGCTCTAGTAGACAATCCAGATGAGGTTGTAGTAACAGAGAAGGGAAGCGGTAAGAATGTTACTGTTGAACTTCATGTTGCACCAGCAGATATGGGTAAAGTTATTGGCAAGCAGGGAAGAATCGCTAAGGCAATTCGCTCCGTTGTCAAGGCAGCATCATCCAAAGAAAATATTAAGGTAGATGTTGAAATCGTTTAAAAATGAGAGGGAGTTCTTTTGGAACTCCCCTTTTCATGTAATAGAAAATTGCTATGATGTAGTGGGGGTTAGACAAGAATTTCTGTAAGAAATTCTTGCTAGTGCTTGCTGTTGGGCAATCACTTTTTATATAAAAATTGGAGGTCAGATGGACGAATTATTACAGGTTGGAATTATTACGCAGACACACGGAATTCGTGGTGAAGTGAAGGTTTTCCCGACAACAGATGATGTAAAACGCTTTAAAAGGTTAAAGGAAACGATTCTGGATACAGGTAAGGAAAAGATAACTCTTGAAATAGAAGGTGTAAAGTTCTTTAAACAGTTTGTTATTTTGAAATTCAAGGGTTTTGATAATATAAATGATGTAGAGAGATATAAAAACAAAAGTCTCTATGTTACAAGAGAAAATGCAGTCAGACTTCGCAGAAATGAATATTTTATTGCGGATTTGATTGATTTAGCAGTATTCGATGAGGAAGATAAAAAGATAGGAACACTGGCAGATGTTATGCAGACAGGCGCAAATGATGTGTATGTCATTAACATGACAGATGGAAGAGAGCTGTTGCTTCCGGCAATTAAGGAGTGTATTCTTTCGGTAGATATGGAAGAGAGAAAAATGGTGGTTCATATTCTGGACGGCTTATTAGACTAATGGAAGGATGCTATAATTTATGATGCATTTTCATGTATTAACATTGTTCCCTGATATGATTATGCAGGGACTGTCAGAGAGTATTATCGGTAGAGCAACTCAGAATGGCTATATTGATATTGAAGCAGTAAATATTCGTGATTATACGCTCAATAAGCATAAGAGAGTTGATGACTACACCTATGGCGGTGGTGCTGGAATGCTGATGCAGGCGCAGCCAGTATATGATTCCTATCTTGCTGTTGAGGAACGTATTCAGGATAGAAAGAAAGCTTCTGAGCAAGAGGTTACTCAGAAGAAAACAAGAGTGATCTATGTAACTCCACAGGGGGAGGTTTTTTCACAGAAAAAGGCGATGGAGCTTTCAAAGGAAGAAGATTTGATATTCCTGTGTGGTCACTATGAAGGCATTGATGAGCGTGTTTTAGAGGAAATTGTAACGGATTACATCTCTATCGGAGATTATGTACTTACAGGTGGTGAGCTTCCTGCAATGGTTATGATTGATACCATATCAAGACTTGTTCCGGGTGTATTGAATAACGATGATTCTGCTCTGACAGAATCCCATTCAGATGGTTTGCTGGAATATCCTCAATATTCAAGACCTGAGGTATGGCATGATAAAAAAGTGCCTGATGTACTGTTAAGCGGTCATCATGCGAATATTGAGAAGTGGCGTTTGGAACAGGCGATTATCAGAACCAAGGAACGCAGACCGGAGATGTACGAAGCATATATATTAGCGCATCCGCCTAAGCCGGAAAAGAAGCGTAGAAAGAAAAAGGAAGAGATATAAGTAGAAAAAGATTGCTTTTTTATAAGAGATGTGATAAATTATTAATGTTGCGAAAAAAGAGATGGTCCTCTGGTACGAATAGAGTGTATTAAGAACGTCGAGTGAATTAAGGAGGCAAACAAAAATGAACGAAATTATCAAAGAGATTGAACAGGCACAGTTAAAGGAATCTGTAGACAAGTTTAGCGTAGGCGATACTGTTAGAGTTTACGGAAAGATTAAGGAAGGAAACCGTGAAAGAGTTCAGGTTTTCGAAGGAACTGTTTTAAAGATTCAGGGTGGCAGCAACAGAGAAACTTTCACAGTAAGAAAGATTTCTAACGGTGTTGGTGTTGAGAAGACATGGCCTATGCATTCTCCTAACGTAGAGAAGGTTGAAATCGTAAGACTTGGTAAGGTTAGAAGAGCTAAGCTTAACTACTTAAGAGATCGTGTTGGTAAGAAGGCTAAGGTTAAGGAATTAGTAAAATAATTTATTTTAGCTATAGTTCATGTGAATAAACGGAGTCCTTAATGGACTTCGTTTTTTATTGCTTGTTACTGGAATGAAGTGAACAGTAATTCCGTTTTTGCGTGATACTTGCTTTGAACACACATTTGGAGTATAATTGTTGCTGGAACAAATTAAATAGAAACGTAACTATGAAGGTACTGAATAGTTACACAGCAACATATAATTGAGCACATGGGAAGAAGAAAAGGACTTACATTTTATCAGAAGAAGAAAAAACTGAATATGGTATTGATTAAGGAAATAGCTAGTTGGATTTTCTGGATGTGTGTTTCGGCATTTCTGGCAGTGGTAATGGTTTATTGTGTTGGTATGAAGACAAGCGTTATTGGTTCTTCAATGGAGCCTTGTCTATATAATGGGCAGGAGATTTTTTTGAACCGATTGGTGTATCGATTATCTTCTCCAAAGGTCGGAGATGTGGTAGTTTTTCAGCCTAATGGAAATGAAAAGGCGCATTATTACGTAAAGCGTGTGGTTGCTATTCCGGGTGATATTGTGCAGATTAAAGCCGGTATATTGTATGTGAATGGTGAGACGCAGGAAGATTATTTTAATGATAAGATAGCAGAACCGGGATTGGCTGAAAATGAAATAGAGTTGGGAAATGATGAGTACTTTGTAATAGGAGATAACTGTAATAACAGTGAGGACAGCCGTTCTGCGAATATTGGTAATATTAAGAAAGAATACATAATCGGTAAGGCATGGTTCCGTATGGCAGAGCAGGACAGTGCACTTGGGTTGATTGAATAGAAATTGCAAAATCATATATGATAGGTTTGCGATTGGGTAAAGGAGAAAAGACAATGGCAGTATATCAGTGGTATCCGGGTCATATGACTAAGGCAAAACGAATGATGCAGGAGGATATCAAGTTAATAGACTTGGTAATAGAGGTAGTGGATGCACGTATTCCATTAGGTAGTAGAAATCCTGATATTGATGAGCTTGGCAAGAATAAGGCAAGGATTATTCTTTTGAATAAATCGGATTTATCAGATTCCAGACAGAATAAACAGTGGATGGAATACTTTAAGAAACAGGGTATTCATGCACTTGAGATTAATTCTAAGAGTGGTGCAGGAATCAAGGCGATTCAGGGTGTTGTACAGGAGGCTTGTAAAGAAAAGATTGAGCGTGACAGAAAGCGTGGTATTATCAACAGACCTGTAAGAGCCATGGTGGTGGGGATTCCGAATGTTGGAAAGTCTACCTTTATCAATTCCTTTGCGGGAAAGGCATGTACCAAGACTGGAAATAAGCCGGGAGTTACCAAGGGCAAGCAGTGGATTCGTCTGAATAAAGGACTGGAACTATTGGATACTCCGGGTATTTTATGGCCTAAGTTCGAAGACCAGACGGTAGGACTTCATCTTGCGATGATTGGTTCCATGAATGATGAAATTGTGCATTTGGATGAGCTGGCATATGAATTGATAAAGTTTGTTACGAAGGAATATCCAGGTGTGTTAAAGGCTCGTTATGAGATTGAGGAGCAAGAGGATGCATATGAAGCCTTAAAGGCAATCTGTATTAGCAGGAGATGCTATCTCAAGGGTGAAGAGCTTGATCTAATGAAGGCATCTTCTCTGCTTATTGAGGACTTTAGAAGTGGAAGACTTGGCAAGATTACATTAGAGCTGATGCAGGCAGAATAAATAAGGGTTGCTTATGCATTAAGCGTTTATCTATAAATTCAGAATCGGGGAATACAAAATGAAAAATGTATTGAAGGAGATATTAAGTACAAGTATATATTTATTGGTAGTGTTGTGTGCAGCATATCTGATTATTACTTATGTTGGACAGCGTACACAGGTTAGTGGTAGCAGTATGGAAGCTACGCTGAGTGAAAATGATAATCTGATTGTTGATAAGATTACCTATCGTTTTTCTGAACCACAACGATTTGACATTATTGTGTTTCCGTATGAACCGGATTTTGCATATTATGTAGATACGGAGCCGGTATACTATATTAAGCGTATTATCGGCATGCCTGGTGAAACAGTACAGATAGATGAACTTGGAAATATTTATATTGATGGCGAGATTTTAGAAGAATCCTATGGCAAAGAGATCATTAGATATGCAGGCAGAGCAAGTGAACCGGTTGTTCTTGGTGAAGATGAATATTTTGTTATGGGAGATAACCGTAATAACAGCTCTGATAGTAGAGAGCCTTCGGTTGGAAATATTCAGCGAGAGGATATTATTGGAAGAGCTTGGCTTAGAATCTGGCCATTTGATAAATTTGGTATTTTGAAGCATCAGTAATATGGCTGATTGAAATATGGAAAGGGATTATGTACTATGGCAGAGAAAAAGATAGGCGAAATAAAGGCAGAGTTACAGGCAGCGGCTGACAAAGAGCTGCCTCTTTTTATACAGGAATATGAAACAGATGAGAGAAACGGTGTTCAGGCCTTGGTGGCGAAGGCAAAAAAGAGAATAGATGCATTGGAAAAGGAGATGCTTCGTACAGAAGAAATGAAGCGCTACGAAAAAGAATATGCTTCATATGGATATATTTGCGGTATTGATGAAGTGGGAAGGGGGCCGCTTGCAGGACCGGTTGTGGCAAGTGCGGTTATTCTGCCTAAGGATTGTAATATATTGTACATTAATGATTCGAAACAGTTAAGTGAGAAAAAGCGAGAAGAGCTTTATGATATCATCATGCAGGAAGCAGTTGCGGTAGGAATTGGTTATGCCAGCCATACCAGAATTGATGAAATAAATATATTACAGGCAACCTATGAAGCGATGCGTGAAGCTATTAGTAAATTGCCTGTAAAGCCCGATATATTATTAAATGATGCAGTTACAATACCAGAGGTGGATGTACGTCAGGTACCGATTATCAAAGGAGATGCAAAGAGTATGTCGATTGCTGCCGCAAGCATTATTGCAAAGGTTACAAGAGACAGATTAATGGTTGAGTTTGATAAGGCATATCCGGAGTATCATTTTGCAGAAAATAAAGGATATGGTTCCGCTGTGCATATTGAGGCATTGAAAGAAGTGGGGCCATCACCAATCCATAGACAAACGTTTATCAAAAACTTTTGCTAGGATACGCATAAAACAGGGGGTGCGGTATGGATAGCTTTCACGGATATACTTCGTTGCATACAGGAATGGGGCAACAAGCATTACAGAATGTAAATACATCACATACAACACAGCAGGTATCTTCTGACGCTATGCTGCAGCAGCTTCAGCCGGGAGATACCTTCCAAGGGGAAATTATGTCCGTAAATGGGCAGGAGGTACAGCTGCAGCTTGCAAATGGCATGTATATGGCAGCAAGGCTCGAGGGTGAAGTGCAGCTTGCCTTGGGACAGCTTCTTAACTTTCAGGTTCAGTCTAACCAAAATTCCAAGATTATTTTAAAACCAATTTATACCAATCTGTTGCAACAACGTGTAGGAGAAGCGGCATTAAAGGCTGCTAATATTACAGTGAATGATAAAAATCTGCAAATGGTATCAAAACTGATAGAAAATGGAATGTCGATAGATAAGAATTCTCTTGTTCTTTTTAATCGACAGCTCTTGCAGCATCCACAGGTGAATGTAGATAGTTTGATTCGTCTGCATCAGCTGGGAGTTAAGATAACAGATGCTAATCTGACACAATTAGAGCATTATCAGAATCTGGAGCATAAGCTGGCAGATGGTATTCAGGAGGCTGTAGAAGATATTGGGAGATTGTATGATGCGGTTGTAAGTAATAAGGATACAACAGGGCAGAATGCAGGAATAGTAAAGGCAGGAGCCTTTATGGAACAGATTGTACGTTTTTTAGGTGAGGAAAATGGTAATACCGTGAAAGAAAATCATACATTGCTTCAAAATGCGATTGATGAGCAGGGATTACCAATTTCAAATAATGAGAATATGAAAAGTGCTGTTTTGGCTGAAATATCAAATGCTTTGGCAGAATCAACTACGAAGGAAAGTGCTTTGAATGCAGAACATGCAACGAAATTATCGGGGCTTATGAAGCAGTTGGATGGCTTGTCGGAGGAACAGATTGTTGGTAAACTGCAAGGAGAATTAAAACAGGGAGCTCTTGATGCTAGTATGTTAAAAGAATTGTTATTAGCAGAGCAGGGAATTGGTACAAAGCTTTCGACAGAAAGCAGAGATAAACTGTATCGCTCAGAGGAATTTAGAGCATTTTTGAAAGATACCTTGCAAAATGAATGGTCATTGACGCCAAATGAGTTGACAGAAGATGGAAAAGTAAAGGAATTCTATCAAAAGCTATTGCAGCAAAGCGAACAGCTATCGAAGATTATGGAGCAGACGGCTACACAAAATCAGACAAATACAGGGAATGCCCTGCAGAATATTCGTGAAAATGTTGAGTTTATAAATCAGATGAATCAGATGTTTCAGTATGTACAGTTGCCTTTGAAATTGTCTGATTCACAGGCGCAAGGAGAGCTTTATGTCTATACCAATAAGCGTAATCTTGCTAAAAAGGATGGGATGTTGACAGCTATTTTGCATCTGGATATGGAATATTTGGGAAATATGGATATAAATATTTCATTGAATACGAACACGGAGCAAGTGACAACAAGGTTTTATATCGAAGAAGAAGCTGTGACATTGATGGAAGAACACATGGAGGAATTGACAGAGAGACTTGTGAAAAAAGGATACCACAGTCAGACATTTTTGGAGAAAAGAGAATCAGAAAAAACAGTATTTGAACGGATTGAAGAGCAGGCGAGAGGAATGTCAGCGCCACTTGTATATCAGAATTTTGATATGCGGACGTAATCGTAGATTGTTTCTGAACACAATCTGTTTTTGCTTGGAATAAGCAAAAACAGAAGAAGGGTATAGAAGTGATATGGAAGATAAAAAGAAAAATATTCCAAAACAGGCAGTAGCCCTAGAATATGACCCGGAGGACCAGGCACCAAAGGTAATAGCAATGGGGCGAGGTGTTCTTGCGGAGCGCATTATTGAGCAGGCAAAGCAGTCAGATATTCCTGTACATAGAGATGACAAGCTGGCAAATACGTTGTCGAAGCTTGAAATTGGCGATATGATTCCGCCGGAATTATATGAGGTTGTGGCAGAGATTCTGGTCTTTGTGGATAGTATGGATAAGATAAAGGCAAAGATAGCTGCGCATAAGAAGAAATAAAGAAGTTGCTATGTCGCAGAAAGTTTATAATAAAGGGATAAAAGAATGAATACACGCAAAACAGGGGCAGAATATGAAGCGTTTACAGAGAAATATCTGAAAAGTCGAGGAATTAAAATAATTGAGAAAAATTATCGAAATCGCAAAGGAGAGATTGATTTAATAGGCAGAGACGAAGAATATCTTATTTTCTTTGAAGTGAAATATCGAAAAAGCCAAAAAGCAGGCAATCCGGCGGAGGCGGTAACTTTTCAGAAACAGAAGAAAATCTGTCAGGTAGCGGATTATTATCGGTTGACACATGGAATTGGTGAGTTCAGTGCGATTCGTTATGATGTAATAGCAATATGTGGTGATGAGGTTATCTGGCATCAGAATGCATTTGCACATATATATTGAGAGAAAGGGAATTTGTTTGTGGCAGATAAGAGAATTCAGATTGTAAGACAAGGAAATAGAGAAGTTTGTAGGGAGAACTATTTTAGAATTGAATCGGAAAAGGATTTGTTATATTTTACATTTGATGGATTAGAAAATACTGGAATTGTAAAGCATTGTTTTTCCTCAAGGCTTGGTGGAGTCAGTAAAGAGCATTTAGGAACGATGAACTTAAGTTACACTCGTGGCGATGAACAGGAAAATGTTGATGAGAATTATCGCCGTATTGCACGGGTGCTAGGATGTCAGACAGATGATATTGTATGCTCTGACCAGACACATACGACAAATGTCAGAAAAGTTACAACAAAAGATAAAGGAAAAGGTGTTATCACATCTAGGGATTATTCGGATATTGACGGCTTGATTACGAATGAGCCGGGAGTTGTACTGGCAACCTTTTATGCAGACTGTGTACCGCTGTTTATTGTGGATCCTGTTCATCGAGCTATCGGTTTGTCGCATTCAGGATGGCGTGGAACCGTAAATCGGATGGGTGCAGTAACCTTGCAGGGGATGGAAAGAGAATATGGAACAAGGCCTGAGGATGTGCAGGTTGCAATTGGACCATCCATTTGTCAGGCTTGTTATGAAGTGAGTAGGGATGTTGCAGAGGCGTTTCGTGAAGCATTTCCGCTTCAAAGAGAAAATAAGAAGTTACTTTATCAGAAAAATGAAGAAAAGTTCCAGTTAAACCTATGGTATGCAAATGAATGTGTATTTCGAGAAGCCGGAGTACCCAAAGAGCAGATTGAAGTAACCGATATTTGCACTTGCTGTAATTCGGATATTTTGTTCAGTCACCGTGCAAGTAAGGGAATGCGCGGTAATCTTGGGGCATTTTTGATGTTGAAATAAGAATTTCTGGTTGACAAATGCAGAAGCGATACCTATAATTATTTTTATTAAAAGCAATGAAAAGAATAAGTACGATACATGGGAACTTACAGAAAGTAGCCGGTTGATGAGAGGCGCGAGGGAAGATGCATCGGAATACCTCTTGGAGCTGCACACTGAAATTATGATTTGCAAAAGTAGGCTGTGACGGATACCCAAACGTTATATTGGGAGAGTATCATTTGAGTATTTTATATTGGAATAGTTCAAATCGTACTTGCTAAGGCATAAGATGTGAGTCTTGTGTGAATAAAGGTGGTAACACGGGTTTTATCCTCGTCCTTTAGTTGAATAAGGGACGAGGTTTTTTATTTCCTTTTCCCTATAACAGTGGTTTGTGGCAGATTAGCACTGAGATGGCCATAAGTCTTTTAGAATTTGTTTTCAGTGCAGGAAAGGAGAAAAATATGCAGTTATATGATGAATTGGTTGCGCGTGGTTTAATTGCGCAGGTAACAGATGAAGACGAAATTAAGGAAATGATTAACAACGGAAAGGCTGTTTTTTACATTGGTTTTGACCCGACAGCTGACAGTTTGCATGTAGGACATTTTATGGCACTTTGTCTGATGAAACGTTTACAGATGGCTGGAAACAAGCCAATCGCTTTAATCGGTGGTGGTACTGCCATGATTGGTGACCCATCTGGTAAGACAGATATGCGTAAGATGATGACAAAGGAAACGATTCAGCATAACGTAGAGTGCTTTAAGAAACAGATGAGTAGATTCATCGAGTTTGGTGAGGATAAGGCTATGCTCGTAAACAATGCTGATTGGATTCTTGATTTGAACTACATGGAATTATTACGTGAGGTAGGGCCACACTTCTCGGTTAACCGTATGTTAGCAGCAGAATGCTACAAGCAGCGTATGGAGAAGGGCTTAACCTTCCTTGAGTTTAACTATATGATTATGCAGAGCTTCGACTTCTACACCTTATTCCAGAAGTACGGATGTAACATGCAGTTTGGTGGAGATGACCAGTGGAGCAACATGCTCGGTGGTACAGAACTGATTCGTCGTAAGCTTGGTAAGGATGCTTATGCCATGACAATTAATCTTTTGCTTAACTCAGAAGGTAAGAAGATGGGTAAGACAGAATCAGGTGCAGTATGGCTTGATGCAGAAAAAACATCACCATATGAGTTCTTCCAGTACTGGAGAAATGTTTCGGATGCAGATGTTATTAAGTGTATTAAGATGCTTACCTTCCTTCCATTAGAGGAGATTGAGAAGATGGAAGCATGGGAAGGAAGCGAGCTTAATAAGGCAAAGGAAATTCTTGCATTTGAGCTTACAAAGCTTGTTCATGGTGAGGAGGAAGCTAACAAGGCAATGGAAGCTTCTAAGGCATTGTTCGCAGGTGGCGGAAGTCTTGAAAATATGCCAACAACACAGCTTTCTGACGAAGACTTCACAGATGGTAGCATTGATATCATGGCAATCCTCGTAAAGGCAGGTATGACAAAAACCCGTTCTGAAGCTAGAAGAGCTGTAGAGCAGGGTGGCGTAACCGTAAATAATGAAAAGGTAACAGATATCAAGACAGCATATGAAAAGGATACCTTTGCTGAAGAATTCATTATCAGAAAAGGTAAGAAGAGCTTTAATAAGATTGTTTTATAATTTAAATTTAACAAGAAAAAATGAAATAAAAAAGCACATTCCGGAAATGGAATGTGCTTTTTAAATCATTGATTAAAGCTTGTACATAGAAAGGATCTTCTGAATCTTCTCGGTAGGAGTTGAAACATTTTCCATAGATAAGTCATGATTCATGAAGTCAATAATGGAAGCAAGGAACTTGCTCATATCAGCTTCTAAGTAATAAGGCTTTGTCATCAACTCAGGTGGACGATAGCAGAGGTTGGTGGTTATAACTCTTTCAAATACACCTTCCTCGTGAGCCTTATCGAAAGCGTCAAGACCATTAGTAAATAAACCGAAGGTTGTACAAATAAATACACGCTTTGCGCCCATAGCCTTTAACTGTCTGGAAGTATCAATCATACTATCACCGGAAGAAATCATATCATCAATGATGATAATATCTTTACCACGAATGTCGTTACCGAGGAATTCATGTGCTACGATTGGATTCTTGCCGTTTACGATAGTAGAGTAGTCACGACGCTTGTAGAACATACCGGTATCTGCACCAAGGACATTAGAGAAGTAAATCGCTCTGTCTAAAGCACCTTCGTCCGGTGAGATAACAATAACATGGTCTTTATCAATAATTAAATCTTTTTCAGCACCAAGAAGTGCTCTTGCAAACTGATAATGCGCTGTAAAATTATCAAATCCCTTTAAAGGAGCTGCATTCTGAATTCTAGGATCGTGTGCATCAAAGGTAATGAAGTTGGATACACCCATCTCACACAATTCTTCAAATGCATAAGCACAGTCTAAGGATTCACGTCCAGTTCTTCTGTGCTGACGTCCTTCGTAAAGAAATGGCATAATGACATTAATTCTGTGTGCTTTGCCCTGAGCAGCGGCAATAATACGCTTTAATTCCTGATAATGGTCATCTGGAGACATATGATTCGTATAGCCATTAATCTTATAGGTGAGGCTGTGATTACATACGTCAACTAAAATAAATAAATCTTTACCACGAACAGTTTCGTTTAAGACAGCCTTTCCTTCACCACTACTAAAGCGTGGAGCAGTGAAGTTCAGAAGATAGTTATCTTCTGCATAACCCTGAAATGCAGGGTCTTCAATATATACGTTGTTGGCATGCTTACGGAAGTCAATAAGATAATCATTCACTTTTTCGCCCATTTCTGCAGCACTGCTTAACGCAACAAGCTTTAACGGTGCAACAGGCATAGCGTTTTTCAATTCTTGTAAATTAGGCATTGATAAACATCCTTTCATTAGGGAATATCACCCCATAGTCTCTTTAATTTATATCATTCTGTTAGTGACACGTCAAGGAATTTCTAGTATGATATTAAATAAGGACTGCAAATAATATAACAAAAACAGTGAAGAATGCTCGCATTCAGAACTGATTTTGTTGTATTATTTATAGGACGCATGTCCGCAGCGAGGAAATCCGCAGGATTTTCGAGCTACAGTCCTAAAGGAAAGAAAACGTAAGGAAAAAAGAGATGAAAAAACAAAATCAACATATTATTAATCAGGTAACACAGGGCAGTATTGCTGAGGAATTAGAGATAGAAGTTGGCGATATTCTGCTTGAGATTAATGGAAATAAAATAGAGGATATTTTTGATTATCAATATTATACACAGGACGAGTATATAGAAGTATTGATTCAGAAGTCGTCAGGAGAAGAGTGGCTTCTGGAGATAGATAAGGAGTATGATGAAGACTTAGGAATCAGTTTTGAGAATGGACTGATGGACGATTATCGTTCCTGTCATAATAAGTGTATCTTTTGCTTTATTGACCAGATGCCTAAGGGGATGCGCGATACACTTTATTTTAAGGATGATGATTCCAGACTTTCTTTTTTACAGGGAAATTATGTTACATTAACAAATATGTCTGATGCAGATATAGACCGTATTATTAAGTATAATCTTTCACCGATTAATGTGTCTTTTCAGACGACGAATCCGGAGCTGAGATGTAAGATGCTGAATAATCGTTTTGCGGGACAGGCATTAGAAAAGGCATGGAAACTTGCAAAAGCAGGAATCGTTATGAATGGTCAGATTGTTCTTTGTAAGGGTGTTAATGATGGGGAAGAACTGGAACGAAGCATTCGTGATTTGTCAGAATATCTGCCGAATCTGGAAAGTGTGTCAGTTGTTCCAGTGGGATTATCAAAATATCGAGAAGGATTATATCCGTTAGAACCATTTACAAAAGAGGACGCAAAGGAAGTGTTGCGGATTATTCATAAGTGGCAGGACAAGCTTTATCCGGAGTATGGGCTTCATTTCATTCATGCAAGTGATGAATGGTATATTCTGGCAGAGGAAGATTTGCCGGAAGAGGAACACTACGATGGGTATTTACAGCTGGAAAATGGTGTGGGAATGTTAAGGCTGTTATTGAATGAATTTGAGGAAGGTATGCAGTACATTACCTGTGAAGTAAAGCCGACAGATGTTTCTTTAGTAACGGGAAGGCTTGCGTATCCTTATATTAAGAATATGGCAGAGCAAATGATGGAAAAATATCCTCAATTAAAGATTCGTGTATATGCTATTCGAAATGATTTTTTTGGCGAGATGATTACGGTATCGGGGCTTTTGACAGGGCAGGATATTCTGGCGCAGCTTAAAGGTAAAGAGCTTGGCGAAAGACTTCTTTTGCCACAGAATGTTTTAAAGAGCGGAGAGACGGTATTTCTGGATGACATGACTGTAGCAGAGCTTGAAAAGGCTTTACAAGTGCAGGTAGATATTGTAAAATCAAGCGGGCAGGATTTTATAGATGCCATCTTATATAAATAGAAACGGAGTAAAGAAATGGGAAAGACAAGTAAGAAGCCGATAGTAGCGGTAGTTGGACGTCCAAATGTTGGTAAGTCAACATTATTCAATGTACTTGCCGGAGAGAAGATATCCATTGTTAAGGATACACCTGGTATTACCAGAGACAGAATATATGCAGATATTACATGGTTGAATTGGAACTTTACCTTGGTGGATACGGGCGGTATTGAGCCTGACAGTAAGGATATTATTCTGTCGCAGATGCGCGAACAGGCAGAAATTGCTGTTGCAACTGCAGATGTGATTATTTTCCTGGTAGATGTGAAGCAGGGACTTGTAGATGCAGACGCAAAGGTTGCGGATATGCTTCGTAGAAGTCATAAGCCTGTTGTTCTGGTTGTAAATAAGGTTGACAGCTTCCAGAAGATGGAGGCAGATGTATATGAGTTTTATAATCTTGGTATTGGTGACCCGATACCTATTTCAGCTGCAAATCGTCTTGGAATTGGTGATATGCTTGATACAGTCACGGATTTGTTTGACAAGGATGCCTATGACGAGGAAGAGGATGACAGACCAAGAGTTGCTATCGTAGGAAAGCCAAATGTTGGTAAATCTTCTATTATCAATAAGCTGGTAGGAGAAAACCGAGTAATTGTATCGGATATCGCAGGTACTACAAGAGATGCGATTGATACAGAGGTTATTCATAACGATAAGGAATATGTATTTATTGATACAGCAGGTCTACGTAGAAAGAATAAGATTAAGGAAGAGTTAGAGCGTTTCATGATTATCCGTACTGTTAGTGCGGTAGAGCGTGCAGATGTTGTCGTTCTTGTTATTGATGCACAGGAAGGTGTTACCGAGCAGGATGCGAAGATTGCAGGTATTGCCCATGACCGTGGTAAGGGTATTATCATTGCGGTAAATAAATGGGATGCGATTGAGAAGGATGATAAGACAATTTACCGTTTTACGGAAAAAGTAAGAAATATCCTTTCTTTTATGACCTACGCAGAAATCGTATTTATCTCAGCTAAAACAGGTCAGCGTCTGAATAAGCTGTTCGATACCATTGATATGGTTATTGAGAATCAGTCTTTACGAATTGCTACTGGTGTTGTAAATGAAATTGTAACAGAGGCAGTTGCATTACAGCAGCCACCTTCAGACAAGGGTAAGAGATTGAAGATTTTCTATACCACTCAGGTAGGTGTAAAGCCGCCGACCTTTGTTGTGTTTGTAAATGATAAGGAGCTTATGCATTTCTCTTATACCAGATATTTGGAAAATAAGATTCGTGAGGCATTTGGATTTAAGGGAACATCGTTGAAATTCATTATCAGAGAGAGAAAGGACGACTAAAGAGAAATGATTCGTATTGTTTGCGTTTTGATCGGTTATGTATTTGGATTATTTCAAACATCATATATTTATGGAAAGCTTCATGGCATTGATATTAAAAAGCAGGGAAGTGGAAATGCAGGAACTACCAATACATTACGTGTTTTAGGAAAAAAGGCAGGAGCGATTGTGCTTTTTTGCGACATGTTAAAGTGCGGTCTTGCGATTACCTTAGTACGATTTTTGTTTAAGGAATCTTATGCTGAGATGCTTCCGTTATTGGCTCTTTATGCGGCAGCAGGAACGATTCTTGGACATGATTTTCCTTTTTATCTTGGATTCAAGGGAGGAAAGGGAATTGCATGTACAGCAGGGCTAATTGTATTTTTCCACCCATATATGATTCTTCCACAGGTAATAACCTTCTTTGGTACATTTTTCGCGACACATTATGTATCTCTTGGTTCGCTTTTAGTTAACCTTGTATTGATTGCAGAAATGGTAATTTTTGGACAGACGGGTGTTTTTGGAGAATTATCACAGACTGTTCTGAATGAGATGTATGTGATTACGGTATTACTGGCGGCGCTTGCGTTCTGGGGACATAGAGCAAACATTGTCAGATTAATTAATAAGAACGAGAGAAAGACATATCTTACGAAAAAGAATGAACAGTAAGGGGTAACTTTGAGGGTACGGAATAGTTACAAATAGTAATGGAAAGGTAAGGGACACAATGGCTAATATAGGAATTATTGGTGCAGGAAGCTGGGGAATTGCATTATCCGTGCTACTGCACAATAACGGACATAAGATTACGGTATGGTCCATTATTCAAGAAGAGATAGATATGCTGAATGCGGAGCATGAGCACAAGGATAAGCTGCCGGGGGTTAAGCTTCCAGAGGATATGATATTTACAACGGATATGCAGAGTGCGATAGAAGGCAAGGATATTCTGGTGCTTGCGGTACCTTCTCCATTTATCAGAAGTACAGCGAACAGTATGAAGGCGTATGTGGCAGAGGGGCAGATTATTGTTAATGTGGCAAAGGGTATTGAGGAAAAGACCTTGATGACTCTTTCACAGGTTATTGAAGAAGAGATTCCACAGGCGGACGTTGCAGTATTATCCGGTCCTTCTCATGCAGAGGAGGTAGGACGTGAGATTCCTACAACGATTGTCGTAGGTGCTACGACTCAGAAAACAGCAGAATACATTCAGAACACCTTTATGAGTGATGTATTTCGTGTTTATACAAGTCCGGATGTATTAGGAATTGAGCTTGGTGCAGCGCTCAAGAACGTGGTAGCTTTAGCAGCAGGTACTGCGGATGGTCTTGGCTATGGAGATAATACCAAAGCTGCGTTGATCACACGTGGTATTACAGAGATTGCCCGTTTGGGAATGGCAATGGGAGGTAAGTTCGAAACCTTCTGTGGTTTGTCCGGTATTGGTGATCTGATTGTTACTTGTGCAAGTATGCATTCACGTAATAGAAGAGCTGGTATATTAATCGGTCAGGGCAAGACAATGGAAGAGGCAATGGCAGAGGTTAAGATGGTTGTCGAAGGCGTGTATTCTGCAAAAGCAGCCATGGGACTTGCTAAGAAATATGATGTAGAGCTTCCAATTATTGAACAAGTAAATGAAGTATTATTTAATAATAAACCTGCAGCCGAGGCTGTAAGAGATTTGATGATTCGTGATAAGAAGATTGAACATCAGGATTTACCTTGGGAATAGAAATTGAAAAATCCACAGAAAGGTGTAAGTGATAAGTATGGAACAGTCATTTAACAGTACGAAGGATTATGTAGCAAGTGAGGAATTACTTGCAAGTGTTAATGTAGCGATTGCATTAAAAAAGCCACTTTTAATTAAAGGAGAGCCTGGAACGGGTAAGACTATGCTTGCAGAAGCAGTTGCCAATTCTTTAGGCAAGAAGCTTTTGATTTGGAATATCAAGTCAACAACAAAGGCTCAGGAAGGCCTTTATATGTACGATACCATTCAGCGATTATATGACGGTCAGTTCGGTGAAGAAGGCGTAGATGATATTGCTAAATATATCAAGCTTGGAAAGCTTGGAGAGGCTTTTGAAAGTGATGAACAGGCTATTCTCCTGATTGATGAGATTGATAAGGCGGATTTGGAGTTCCCGAATGACTTATTATGGGAGCTTGACCAGATGGAATTCTATATCCATGAGACAAAGAGAACTGTAAAGGCAAAGAACAGACCTATTGTTATTATTACTTCTAATGCGGAGAAGGAACTGCCAGATGCCTTTTTAAGAAGATGTATTTTCCATTATATCGATTTCCCAAATCCTGAGTTGATGGAGGAAATCATTAGAACACATTATCCAAATGTTGAGGATAACTTATTAAAGAATGCGATGCAGGTATTTTACGATATTCGTACCATTCGTGATATCCGTAAGAAACCAAGTACATCTGAGCTGATTGACTGGATTAATGCTTTACAGGTTGGTGGCATTTCTGCTGATGAGCTTAGAGCAAAGCTTCCATTCCTTGGTGTAGTAGTGAAAAAGGATGAGGATTTGGAGGCAGTAAGACGGGAGATACATTAATATGTTTTCGAAATTTTTCTATACCTGTAAGAGTAAAGGATTAAATATTACTCTTAGTGAATGGTTAAATCTGCAGGAAGCTCTGGATAAAGGGCTTTGTGAGAGTTCTCTTACAAAGTTTTATTATATTGCCAGAATGATTTTGGTAAAGAGCGAAACAGAATATGATAAATTCGATATGGCCTTCGAAGAGTGCTTTAAAGGTGTACAGTCAGATATAGAGATTGGTAAGACGATGTTATCATGGTTGGACAAGCCTGAGATGAGTGAGTTACTTCATGAAGAGGAAAAGCATTGGTTGAATCAGATTGAAGAGATTCATGTTGATAAGGATGACGTAGAAGAGAAGTTTAAGCAAAGACTTAAGGATCAGGATTCTGAGCATAATGGTGGAAGTTATTGGATTGGAACCATGGGTAAGACTCAGTTTGGTAATACTGGCGGTAATGTTGGTGGTGTCAGAGTTGGTGGAACAACTGGTTATCAGTCTGCGTTTTCTGTAGTAGGAGCAAGAAAATATCGTGATTTCCGTGATGATAAGGTTATTGATAACCGTCAGTTCCAGCTTGCATTTCGAAGACTTCGTCAGTTTTCAAGCAAGCTTGATATTCCTAGGACAGAGCTTGACATAGACCAGACGATTGACAAGACTTGTAACAATGGTGGTTGCTTGCAGATTGTTATGGAGAAACCTAGAAAGAATGCAGTAAAGCTATTGTTATTAATGGACTCTGGCGGAACCATGATTCCGTATACAAAGCTTTTAAATGATTTATTTCAGGCTGTGCATAAGTCAAACCATTATAAGGATGTAAAGGCATATTATTTCCACAACTGCATCTATTCCAAGCTATATAAGACTCCGGAATGTGAGAATGGAGACTGGGTGGATACTGAGTGGATGTTCCGTAATTTGGATAGTGATTATAAGGTAATTATTGTTGGCGACGCAGCAATGGCACCAGAGGAGCTGTATTCTGATACTGGTAACTATCGTGGACCGAATGGTGGACTGTCCGGTTATCAATGGTTACAGCTGGTAAAGCGCCATTATAAGAAGGTTGTCTGGATGAATCCGAAAATGGCACCAGGGCGTGCGCCTTGGCGTGAAGCCGAGACTGCAATTAAGGATATTTTCCCAATGTATAAGCTTACCGTTCAGGGATTGAACGATGCTATGACGAAGCTTATGTCAAATAAGTAGGAAACTTGTCACAAAAGAATGATTTCTTTTGTTGCAATTTTGCTAAAAAGATAAGAAACAGGTATTATATGGTAAAATTCTGATTGTAAAAGTCAGATTGTCTTAGTATAATAAATAAGTGGTGCTTTGGCATCAATCTAAAAAATGCTCATTTTTATAGATAAAAAGTGCATTTTCGAATTAGATAAATCAGGGTAGAGTATAAGGAAGGCAAGAGAGATGGAGAAAAAAGTCCCAGAGAGGAAAGTCAGCCTGCGTGAAGAAGACGTTTTTTATGTCTATGACAAAAGAATTAATAAGTGTATCAAGGAAGATTGTGAAGGAACCGTAAAATATGGATTAGTGCTTCGCGTTAGCATGTCAGGTGAAGAAACATGTAATTGTTTTGAATGTAATAAGTGTCATATGAAGTATACACCATATCCGAATTATGTAAGATTAACGAAAACGGATATGATGGCAATCTACAATAAGGAAGAAGTAGATGCGCGTGACCGTAAGCGCGCAGAGGATGCTCTGAAACAGGCAGCAAGAGAAAAGAGAAAGCAGCAGGGACAAGGAAAATTTGCTCCAAGAAGAGACAATGAACGTGGCTCGGAACGTCGTCCATATGAACGTAAGTCTTTTGAACCCCGTTCTTATGATAAGAAATCATACGATAGAAAACCTTATGAGAAAAAGCCATACGAAAGAAAGTCATATGAAAAGAAACCGTATGAGAAAAAGTCTTTTGGCAATGGTTCTTATGGAAATGGTTCATATGAAAGAAAAAACTATGAGAGAAAGTCATATGGAGAAAGAAAGCCATATGATTCAGAGGGTTATGAAAAGAAACCGTATGAGAAGAAACCATATGGAGAAAGAACCTATGAAAAAAAGCCATATGATAGTAGAAGAAGTGGTTATCGTTCCTACAATAGAAGCAATACAGAAGGTAACTATGGTGAAAGAAAAAATAATGGTATTATAATTACAAATGGTAATTATAGAAAGCCATATTCAAACAAACAGTCATAATAACAAAACCCCTTTCATAAAATGTTTTAAACATGAAAGGGGTTATTTTTATGGACATCAATGTAATGAGAGACTTTGACTTATACAATGATATTAGCAAACGTACTGGAGGAGAAATCTATATTGGCGTAGTGGGACCTGTGAGAACGGGAAAATCTACCTTCATTAAGAGATTTATGGATGTGTTGGTTCTGCCTAGGATTGAAAATGAACATGAGAAGGCTCGCACGATTGACGAGCTTCCGCAGTGCAGTGGAGGTAAGACGATTACAACAACAGAGCCGAAATTTATTCCGAAGGAGGCTGCTCAGATTGCAATCTGTGATGGTGTGAATGTGAAGGTTCGTCTGATTGACTGTGTGGGGTATATGGTTGATGGGGCGGCAGGGCATATGGAAGAGGATGTGGAGAGAATGGTAAAGACTCCATGGTTTCAGGAAGAGATTCCATTTACGCAGGCGGCAGAGCTTGGAACAAGAAAGGTTATTCAGGATCATTCCACGATTGGGATTGTGGTAACAACTGATGGAAGCTTCGGAGAGTTGCCTAGAAATGTATATCGTGAGGCAGAAGAACAAACAATTATGGAGCTAAAGCGCATCGGAAAGCCATTTGTTGTTTTGTTGAATACCTTAAGACCTTTTAGTGAAGAAGCAAGAAATGAGGCAAGGGATATGGAAAAGCGATATGCGGTAAAGGTTATCCCGGTTAATATTGACCAGTTGAAAAAAGACGATATTACCAGCATCTTAGAGCAGGTTATGTATGAGTTCCCAATTTCGGTATTGGAATTCTATGCGCCAAAATGGATGGATATTATGTCTGTGAATAATCCGATGAAACAGGATGTTCTGGAGAGACTTCGTGAAATCATGACAAAGGTTCGCACGGTAAGAGACTTACTGGAGCAGGAGATTTCACTAGAAAGCGAGTATGTAAAGAGATGCAAGCTTGACCATGTAAATATAGCAGATGGTACAGCCGCATATCAGCTTGAGGCAGATAATCGATATTATTATAATCTGTTAAGCTCTATCACAGGAGAACAGATAACCGGGGAATATCAGCTTATGCAGTTATTGCAGGCTTTAGCTGATATGAAGAAGGAATATAATAAGGTATTGAGTGCCTTGGAGAGTGTAAGACAGAAGGGATATGGTGTAGTAACTCCTGATAGAAAGGAAATTACATTGGAAGATCCTACCTTGATTCGTCATGGTAATAAATTTGGTGTTAAAATCAAAGCTCAAAGTCCATCCATTCATATGATTAAGGCAAACATCGAAACGGAGATTGCGCCAATCGTCGGAACACAACAGCAGGCGCAGGATTTGATTCAATACATATCCAGTGCGGAAACAACGAAGGATGGTATCTGGGAAACTAACATTTTTGGAAAAACAGTGGAGCAGTTGGTAAATGACGGCATTACAAGCAAGATTTCCATGATTGGGGAAGAGAGTCAGGTTAAGCTGCAGGACACGATGCAGAAGATTGTAAATGATTCCAGTGGTGGAATGGTGTGTATTATTATTTAGAGTCAGAAAGCCATTACGTAAGTAGTGGCTTTATCATTACAGTTCATTACGTTCTCGGTAATGCTTTATTCTTTGCACATTCTATGTAAACGTGGTATACTGATTAAGTATGAAGATTCTGTCAATAATGTGTTTATAGTCATTTTATGACAGTAAAAGAAAGGGGTATTACCATGAATGAAGTATATGAAAAGCTGATGAGATGTTATGAGAGTGTTAGAGAAAAAACAGACTTTGTTCCAAAGGTAGCATTGGTGCTTGGTTCAGGTCTTGGTGATTATGCAAATGATATAAAGGTAGTAGCTGAGATTGATTATAAAGAAATTGAAGGTTTTCCGGTTTCTACAGTTCCGGGGCATGATGGTAAGTTTATATTTGGATATGTGAATGACGTTCCGGTTGTCTGTATGAAGGGAAGAGTACATTATTATGAAGGATATCCGATTCAGGATGTGGTACTTCCTACCAGACTTATGAAGCTTCTTGGTGCAGAGATTCTGTTCCTGACCAATGCTTCCGGCGGTATGAATCGTGCTTTTAAGGCAGGTGACCTTATGATGATTAAGGATCATATCGGAATCTTTGTGCCGAATCCATTGCTTGGTGCTAACATTGATGAGCTTGGAACTAGATTTCCTGATATGAGCCATGTATATGATGAAGACTTACAGGATATTATCCGAAAAACGGCAAAGGCTAATGACATCTCGCTTCAGGAAGGTGTTTATGTACAGCTGACAGGACCTTGTTATGAATCACCGGCAGAGATTAAAATGCTTGCTAATTTTGCAGATGCGGTAGGTATGAGTACGGTTGTTGAGGCAATTGCTGCGAACCATTGTGGTATGAAGATTTGCGGTATTTCCTGCGTATGCAATCTTGCAGCTGGTATGAATCCTACACCGTTATCTCACAAGGAGGTGCAGGAAGCAGCAGATATGGCAGCACCTAGGTTTAAAAAACTTGTAACAGAAGTTATTAGTAAATTTGGAAATATTTAAGATATAATTTATTGATTTATAGAAAGAGATATCTTATGTTAGAAGCATGATATTGGGAAAGGAAGACGAAAATGGATAACAGGGAATTGATTAGACTTGCACTAGAGGCAAGAGAGGCAGCATATGCACCATATTCGGGCTTTCGAGTTGGAGCTGCCTTGTTGACAAAAGAAGGAAAGGTGTATAAGGGCTGTAATATTGAAAATGCAAGCTATACACCAACCAACTGTGCAGAGAGAACTGCCTTTTTTAAAGCGGTAAGCGAAGGAGAAAGAGAGTTTGCAGCGATTGCGGTAGTTGGAGGCAGTGGAGATTTACCAAAGAATTATGCATTCCCATGTGGTGTATGCAGACAGGTTATGATGGAGTTCTGTGATCCTAAGACCTTCCATGTGATTACTGCTATTTCGGAAAATGAATATTTGGACAAGACTTTGGAAGCGATGCTTCCACATGGTTTCGGTCCATCGAGCCTTTAAGGAGAATAAACGATGGATGCGATAATATTTTTAGGCCTGACATTTTCCGTCATTATTTTTGTTATGGTGCGAGGTTCCATAGAGGAGAAACAGAATAAGAAACGATACGAAGCAAGTCTTAGAGAGGAATATGGACAGTTCCCGGATAAGGAATATAAAGAGGAAGATTTTGAGAATATCACAAGACTATTTGCTTATCGTCATAAGGAATATTTTGTCGATGATATTACATGGAATGATCTGAATATGAATGGTATCTTTGCATTGATGGATCATACTCAATCATCTTCGGGAGCAGAATATTTATATGATATGCTTCGCACTCCAAGATTGATGAAGGATGCGTTTGAAAATTTGGAAGAACATATTTCTTATTTTCAAAGGGAAGAGGATAAAAGAGTTGCTGTCCAAATGAAGCTTCATGCTCTCGGAAGGTCAGGAAGATTTTCTATTTTTGATTATATTGAATATCTGGATAATCTTGGTGATGTTAGTAATAGAAAGCATATTTTTATGCTTGTAGCGTTGATTGTATCTCTTGTAATGCTTTTCTTTGATGTTATAATTGGTGTTTTCGTGTTATTAGTTGTTGTGGCGGTTAACATGACAACTTACTTGCGTGAAAAGACGAGCATTGCACCATATTTAACCAGCTTTTCTTATATTATGCGATTGATTCAGTGCGGAGACAGTATTTCGGAAGATGGATTGGATGAAATGCCAGAGTATAAAGAAGAGTTAAAGAAGAAAGTAGTAAAGCTGGCAGTGGTTCGTAGAAATTATGGTGCAGTGGCTAAGATGAATTCTTCCAGTGGTAATCCCCTGGAGATTGTATTTGATTATATTAATATGCTTACTCATATTGATATTATGCGATTTAACCGTATGGTTCGTCTGGTTAGGGAGTATAAGGAAGAAATCTATGAATTGGTAGAAACGATTGGGTATATCGATGCGGTTATTTCAATTGGTGCTTTTAGAGAATCTTTGAAAACCTATTGTGTACCGGAATTTGAAGATGGAAAAGAGGTTACGCTATGCATTAAGGATGGTTATCATCCTTCTATTAGCAATCCCGTTGTGAACAGTTTTTCGCAGAAGAGAGGAATGCTTGTTACAGGTTCTAATGCTTCCGGTAAGTCTACCTTTTTGAAAATGGTAGCAATTAATGCCATTTTGGCGCAGACGATTCACACCTGCGCAGCAAGCTCTTATCATGGTGGATTGTATAAAATCTTTTCATCGATGGCGTTAAGAGATGACCTTATGGCAGGAGATAGCTATTATATAGTAGAAATCAAAGCATTGAAGCGAATTATGGATGTAGCGGAAGAAAAAGGCGAGAATCCACTATTGTGCTTTGTTGATGAGGTATTACGTGGAACGAATACGGTAGAGCGTATTGCGGCATCAGCACAGATTATGGAAAGCCTTGCCCGTAAAGGGTTATTTTGCTTTGCTGCAACACATGATATCGAGCTTACACATTTATTGGCTGAAAAATATGATAATTATCATTTCGAAGAGGATGTAAAGGATGGAGATGTTCTGTTTTCCTATCGTTTGTTAGATGGAAGGGCTCAAACAAGAAATGCGATTAAGCTTTTGAAAGTCATTGGCTTTTCTGATGAAATTACAGAATGTGCAGAGGATAGGGCGCAGAGATTTTTAAGAACTGGGCAATGGACGTAATAGAGAAAGGAATTAATATGTTTGTAAAGATATTTACCGATGGGGCAGCAAGAGGAAATCCTGAGGGGCCGGGTGGCTATGGAGCGGTACTACAATATGTAGATTCTAAAGGGCAGCTTCATGAGAGAGAGTTTTCGGCTGGCTATAAAAAAACAACGAATAATCGCATGGAGCTACTTGCTGTCATTACAGGATTAGAAGCTTTGACAAAACCTTGTGAAGTCGAGGTAATATCAGATTCCAAATATGTGACGGATGCGTTTAACCAGCATTGGGTAGAAGGCTGGCTGAAGCGTGGCTGGAAGAATAGTAGTAAGGAACCGGTTAAAAATATTGATTTGTGGCAGAGATTGCTTCGGGCGAAAGCACAACATCAGGTAAAGTTTACATGGGTAAAAGGACATGCTGGACATCCTGAAAATGAACGTTGTGATAGGTTGGCAACTACGGCAGCTGATGGTAATAACTTACTTGACGATGTGGTGGGCGAAGTGATATTATAATAATTAAGAAATCAGTCAATTTTTAGTTTTTTGAATAAAAGATAATAAATATAGAAAAGGGTGATAATTGATGGGAAATCTTATTGAATTTTTGAGAATGGTATTATCTTATTTGATGGTATTTGGGGTAATTGCAGTGGTATCAGCAGCAGGAGCTATTGTAGGTGTAAAACTTTGGAAACCAAAGAAAAAAGAAGAAAAGAGTGTTGAATAAGAAGTATAACATGTCAATTAGAAGAGATCTTGAAAAAGGTCTCTTTTTTCATCTTCTTTTTGACTTGACAGAGTTGCTTTTTGAAAGAATTGTAGCATTTACATAAATTATTTCGACTTTATCTGTTCAGACTGTTCATTGACACGTGAAAAGGATTCCTCTATACTATTATATAAATACAAGATATTGTGTATAAGAAATAAATACATACAATATGAACACAATTTAAGACACAATAGGTATTTGTATGAATAAAGTGGAAAAGAATTAGATATTTCAGTAATCCGAGTGTAAGAAAATGGACTTGAAGAAGAAATATATATTGAAGCTTCATAATTATGAAGGTACTGAATAATTACGATGCTTCAATATAACAGGAATCATATAAGGATTACGATAAGAGGGGAATGTATTTATAAAGAAGGAGGCATCAATTATACATGGGGAAAATGATAGAAGACAGCAAAGTGAATGAAGACATCGATTATGGAAGCCTTTATCAGCCGGTACGCAAGACATATGTCATTAAAAAGGACGGCAGTAAAGAGCTTTTTAACGTTCAGAAGGTAATTACAGCGGTTGGTAAGTCTGCGTATAGGGCTTTGACAAAGTTCTCAGATGAGGATAAGAAGCACATATGCGAATATGTTGTTAGTAAGGTAGATGAGATGGACACTGATGAAGTGCCTATTCCTGTTATGCATAATATTGTAGAGAGCGCATTAGAGCAGGTAAAACCGGTTGTAGCTAAGAGCTATCGCGATTATCGTAATTATAAGCAGGATTTCGTCCGCATGATGGATGATGTATATAAGAAGAGCCAGTCAATTATGTATGTAGGAGACAAGGAGAATGCAAATACAGACTCTGCACTTGTTTCTACAAAACGTAGTTTGATTTTTAACCAGTTTAATAAGGAATTATATCAGAAGTTTTTCATGACCACAGAAGAGATTCAGGCATGTAGAGATGGGTATATCTATGTACATGATATGTCTGCAAGAAGAGATACCATGAATTGTTGTCTGTTTGACGTACAGAATGTATTATCTGGTGGTTTTGAGATGGGTAATATTTGGTATAATGAGCCAAAGTCTTTGGATGTTGCCTTTGACGTAATTGGTGATATTGTACTTAGTGCGGCAAGTCAGCAGTATGGTGGATTTACAGTTCCTGAGGTTGATAAGATTCTGGCACCATATGCAGAAAAGACCTATAAGGCATCCTATGAGAAGTATATTCGTCTTGGAATTAGTGAAGAAAAGGCAGAAGAAGAAGCTATGGCAGATGTAAAGAGAGAGTTTGACCAGGGCTTTCAGGGATGGGAATATAAGTTTAATACCGTTGCCAGCAGCCGAGGTGACTATCCGTTTATTACGGTTACAGCAGGTATTGGAACGGATCGTTTTGCTAAGATGGCAACGATTGAGATGCTAAATGTTAGACGTAAGGGACAGGGCAAGAGCGAATGCAAAAAGCCTGTATTGTTCCCTAAGATTGTCTTTTTATATGATGAGAACCTGCATGGACCTGGTAAGCCAATGGAGGATGTATTTGAAGCAGGCGTTAAGTGTTCCGCGAAGACGATGTATCCTGATTGGTTAAGTCTGACTGGAAAGGGCTATATTGCAAGTATGTACAAGCAGTATGGTAAGGTTATTTCTCCAATGGGATGCCGTGCGTTCCTTTCTCCATGGTATGAGAGAGGCGGTATGTATCCTGCTGATGAAAAGGATACCCCTATTTTTGTTGGGCGTTTTAACATTGGTGCTGTTTCCTTGCATTTACCTATGATTCTAGCAAAGGCAAGACAGGAAAGTAGGGATTTCTATGAGGTGCTTGATTATTATCTGAACTTAATCAGACAGCTTCATATCAGAACTTATGCATATCTTGGAAATATGAGAGCTTCTACGAATCCACTTGCATACTGTGAGGGTGGTTTTCTTGGTGGTAATCTGAAGCTTACAGATAAGATTAAACCTCTATTAAAGGCGGCAACCGCTTCCTTTGGAATTACTGCATTTAATGAACTTCAGATGCTGTATAACGGAAAGTCCTTAGTAGAGGATGGTGCGTTTGCAATCGAAGTTCTGGAATATATTAACAAAGAGGTAAATCGTTTCAAGGAGGAGGATGGTAACTTATATGCTATCTATGGTACTCCGGCAGAGAATTTATGCGGTTTACAGGTTAAACAGTTTCGCGCAAAGTATGGTATTGTAGAGGGCGTTTCTGATAGAGAGTATGTCAGCAACAGCTTTCACTGTCATGTAACAGAAGACATTACACCGATTCAGAAGCAGAATCTGGAATATAGATTCTGGGAGCTGTCTAACGGTGGAAAGATTCAGTATGTAAAATATCCAATTGATTATAATATTACTGCAATTAAGACCTTGGTTAGAAGAGCTATGGACATGGGCTTTTATGAGGGTGTGAATTTGTCATTGGCTTATTGTGATGATTGTGGTCATCAGGAGCTGGAGATGGATGTATGTCCAAAGTGTGGAAGTAGCAATCTGACCAAGATTGATAGAATGAATGGTTATCTGTCTTATTCGCGTGTTCATGGTGATACCAGACTAAATGAAGCGAAAATGGCGGAAATTGCGGATAGAAAATCGATGTAAATATTTGAGAGTAACTGTTCGGTAGGAATACGCATTTACTGCGGATTCCGTGAGAAATGTAGTAGGATTAAGCAAAAATCCATTTGCGAAGCAAATTTAAGATGGATTTTTGGACGTAACTATGAAGGTACTGAATAGTTACGAGAGAGTTTTTTAGGGGGACAATATAGTGCGTTATCATAATATAACGAAAGATGATATGTTAAACGGCGATGGATTGAGAGTCGTTTTGTGGGTGGCAGGCTGCGAACATTGTTGTGAGGGCTGCCAGAACCCAATGACATGGGATCCAAATGGTGGTTTATTATTTGATGAAAGTGCCAAGCAGGAAATTTTTGAACAGCTTGACCAGCCATATATTAATGGGATTACATTCTCAGGTGGAGATCCTCTTCACTGTGCAAACAGAGAAGGCGTGAAGCAGCTTATGATGGAGATTAAGGAAAAATATCCGGATAAGACAATCTGGCTTTACACAGGTGACAGTTGGGAAAATATCAAAAATTATCCAATGATGAAGTACATAGATGTCTTAGTAGATGGTGAGTTTAAGCTTGCTTTACGAGATGTAACCCTGTTATGGAAGGGAAGCAGTAATCAGAGGGTGATTGATGTTCAGGCGACTCTGAAACAGGAGAATATTACTGTTCCTGTCCTTCATTGTGGAGATTATGATGAGATTCCTATGGGAAGAGAAACAAGTCGTGCACCAAAGGCAACAGATGAGAATATTGTTCAATTTAATGGCGGTATGGACATTGCCTGTTGTGGATGTGAAGCTTAATTGATTAAGACATAATATAAAGTAAAAGGTCTGTAATTACAATGTGTATGTAGAATGTTGTAATTGCAGGCCTGTTATATGTTAAAAAGGAGATTTTAAAATGATTAATATCAAGGTAAAATATTTTAATGATAGGGTAGAGAAGCTTACAAAGATTACAAAAGGAAATTGGATAGATTTACGCGCAGCAGAAGATGTAATCTTAAAAGCTGGTGAATTCAAGCTGATTCCACTAGGTATTGCAATGGAGCTTCCAAGAGGTTATGAGGCACATGTTGTTCCAAGAAGTTCAACTTTTAAGAATTTTGGGATTATTCAGACTAACCATCAGGGCGTTATCGACGGACCTGACCGTGAGACAGGAGAAGGTGGATATTGTGGAAATGATGACCAGTGGTTTATGCCGGTATATGCTCTCAGGGATACAGAGATTCATTTGAATGACAGAATCTGCCAGTTCCGTATTATGGAACAGCAGCCGGAGATTAGCTTTGAAGAGGTATCAGAGCTGACAGGATCTAATCGTGGTGGTCATGGAAGTACTGGAAAGCAGTAAGTAGTGTCATAATAAAATATGATAGTAGAACAGATAATATCGAAAAGGTATTGTCTGTTTTTTAATTGTACAGTCTGTTAATTTGTGGTACAATTTATGAAAATATACAAAAGAAAAAGGAGAGAGCTTATGGGAAAGACTTGTAAATATATGTTAGGCATTTGGATTGCGATAATGCTTTTTGGAATGACTGCATTTGCAGCGGAAGTAACTCCAGTAAATGCTGTTCTGTTTTCGAATGAAGAAACGGTTGTTTACGCAGAACCTAATTTGGCAAGTATAGTTATTTTACCAGATGTACAGGCTGGTCTTCCGATTCAGGTTACGGGAATTACAGATAATGGATTTTTTCAAGTGAATCTTGGAGAGGTTTTCTATATTCCGGGAAATGGTTTAAGCGAACCAACAGCAGAGAATGCAGTTATTGTACAGAAAGAAACAAAGGCACCGGAAGGTGTTCCACAGGAGATTTATGATGTAAAGCAGAATTATAATGAATATATTGTTCGTGTTGTAGAACTTGTGAATCAGGAGAGACAGAATGTCGGTTTACTACCTTTGGCATATGATGAACAGATTACCTATGCAGCAACACAACGCTCTTTTGAAATGGCTGCGATTGATTGTTTTAGTCATACAAGACCGAATGGAACAAAGTGCTTTACTGTGATGAAAGAATATAATATATTCTATCGAAGTGTGGGTGAAAATATTGCTTTTGGACAAGAAAATCCGGAAGAGGTTATAAATGACTGGATGAATTCACCGGGACATAGGGCGAATATTTTAACAGCTGGATTTACCAAGATTGGTGTTGGAATTGCAGCGAATGCAAATGGACGTTTATATTGGACGCAACTTTTTGCAGGATAAAATTGAAAAAAAGTAATAAAATACACCTTCATCGGACATTCTATGGAAGAGATAATCGAAAGAGAACTATCCGATGGAGGTTTTTATGTATCAGAATTTTGAACAGAATAAGCAATACTTGCAAAGTGAGCTACAGACAGAAGTCAATTTTGACCTTGTTAGTAGAGATATAACAATTGGAAATAGAAAGGCTGTTTTTTTCTTTATAGATGGATTTTGTAAGGATGAGTTAATGCAGAAGCTATTGCAGTTTTTGATGGGATTGAAGGAAGAGGATTTACCGCAGCAGGCTTCTGAATTGAATCTTGTTATGCCTTATGTGGAAGTAGATATTTCACCTGATTTTGATGTCATTCTTAAAAATATTTTGAGTGGTGTGTTTGCTGTTGTTATTGATGGGTATGAGGAATGTATTCTGATTGACTCAAGAACATATCCCGCAAGAAGTGTATCGGAACCGGAGAAGGACAAGGCACTTCGAGGCTCTAAAGATGGTTTTGTGGAAACTGTAGTATTTAATACGGCTTTAATTAGACGAAGAATCAGAAGTACGGATTTGAGAATGGAGATTCTGAGTGCAGGACAGGAATCAAAAACAGATATTGTACTTTGTTACATGGATACAAGGGTTGACCATGAATTTCTGAAAAAAATTAAAAACAGGATAAAGGATATTAAGGTAGATGCTCTTACACTGAATCAGGAAAGCCTTGCCGAATGTCTTTTTACCTCAAAATGGTATAACCCATTTCCGAAGTTTAAGTACACAGAACGTCCAGATGTTGCCTCGGCACAAATATTAGAGGGAAATATTATTGTATTAGTAGATAATTCTCCATCTGCGATGATTTTGCCAATCAGTATTTTGGATTCCGTAGAGGAGGTAGATGATTACTATTTTCCACCGATAACGGGAACGTATCTTCGTATTTCAAGATTTATCATTTTCCTGATGACTTATTTGGTGACACCAACCTTTTTGTTATTTATGCAGAATCAGCAATGGATTCCGGAAGCATTTAAATTTGTCATTGTAAAAGAAGAGATGAATGTGCCCCTGGTGTGGCAATTCTTGATTCTGGAGCTTGCGATAGACGGTTTAAAGCTTGCGGCTATTAATACACCAAGCATGCTTTCAACACCTCTCAGTGTTATGGCGGCATTGGTTCTTGGTGAGTTTTCGGTTAAGAGTGGATGGTTCAACTCCGAGGTAATGTTATATATGGCTTTCGTTGCCATTGCAAACTATACGCATCAAAGCTATGAACTGGGATATGCGGTAAAATTCTTCCGTATCATCAACCTTTTACTGACAGCTCTGTTTAATGTGTGGGGGTATATCATTGGAATTGCAGTGTTTATTATAGCTATTGTTCGTAATAAAATGGTATCAGGACAGAGCTATTTGTACCCATTGCTGCCATTTAGCTTTAAGAAGCTTGGAAAGGTGTTGGTACGAACCAGACTGCCTAAGTCGAGAGAGTAGTAGGGGGAAGAAAATAGAAGGTGCAGTTCCGAACTGCACCTTTTGTGGTATTATTAAAAGCAGGATTGAAAGTCAATGCCTTCAATCAAAAGCAGGATTAAATGCATAAAAGTTTTTGGAGTCAAGGTTCTCCTGTGCGATTCGAAGCGCTTCGCCAAATCTCTGGAAATGTACGATTTCTCTTGCTCTTAGGAAACGAATCGGATCAGCAACTTCTGGGTCTTTTACCAAACGTAGAATATTATCATAAGTAGTACGAGCTTTCTGTTCTGCTGCAAGATCCTCTGTTAAATCCGTAATAACATCGCCTTTTGATTGGAATTCACAGGCATTAAAAGGGATACCTCCGGCAGCCTGAGGCCATAATGCCAGCGTATGATCTACATAATATTTATCAAAACCAGATTCTTTGATTTCTTCAGGTGTGAGATTTTTGGTTAACTGATGTACAATAGTGCAAATCATCTCGAAATGAGCCAACTCTTCAGTTCCAATGTCAGTCAACAAACCAGCTACCGCATTATAAGGCATTGTATATCTCTGTGCAAGGTATCGCATCGAAGCAGCAAGCTCGCCGTCTGGACCACCATACTGACTAATAATTACTTGCGCAATTTTAGGATTTGTCTGTGTGATTCTTACCGGGTACTGTAATCGTTTTTCATAATTCCACATTAATGATATCCCCCTTCCCAAGGCCAATCTTGTAATGCCCATTTCCATTCACAGGCATTATCATCCATACAATCACGCATAAGTGGACCATATGCTTCTGTATATTCCTGCACCAGTTGTTTTTTCAACTTCTGGAAATGACGTATTTTTGATAGTGCCTGTTGGTCAAAAGGATGTGTATCAAGATATAAGTTCAGCTCTACAATAACAAAATCAACTTTGCCTATTTCTTCTAAAAGTTTTTTACGTTCACGACAGCCACATGTTACATTCATTATCGACATCTCCTTCCCGTAAAAGGTTTATTAAGTATCGGGAAAATAGTTCCTATATGATAGGCTTCATCTAAGTTTTCATACATAGTACAATCCTTTTGCCATGGGACATATGCCATAGCAACCGGAAATTGTTCTACGTAAGGCATTTGTTGTTTCCATTCCTGCATAGTGAGTACTCCTTGTTATATTTATGTTCTTACTATCATAATATGTTAGTTAGGGAAGTAGGTTACAAAGGAATTGTAATAAAAAGGAAATAAATAAAGGATTGTATAGTAGCGGGATTATTCCTGCTATTATTGTTTTATGAAAGCAGAAAGTGTATACTATATTAGAATTAATAATATTTGTGAGAACCCAATTTTACAAAAAGGATAGGAATTTATTAATGCAGTTTTATTTAGCCCCCTTGGAGGGAATTACAGGATATATTTATCGTAATGCGATACATGATTATTATGGGCATGGAATGGACAAGTATTTTACACCATTTTTGACACCGCATACGAAGTGCAGCTTCAATGCGAAGGAATTAAATGATATTACACCGGAGCATAATCAGGGGATGTATACAGTGCCACAGGTACTTACCAATTCTGCAGAGGATTTTCTTCGTATTGAGAAGGACTTGCGAGCGTTGGGGTATGAAGAGATTAATATTAATCTAGGCTGTCCATCAGGAACAGTAGCTTCGAAAGGGCGTGGTGCAGGTTTTCTTGCAGAAACGCAGAAGCTTGACCGGTTTTTAGAGGAGATATTTGCAGGAACAAATGCAAAGATTTCTCTGAAAACACGAATCGGTATTGATGACCCGGAGGATTTTTATGAGCTTTTGGATATCTATAATAAATATACCTTGGAGGAATTGATTATCCATCCAAGGGTGTTGAGGGAGTATTATAAGGGAACTCCGCACTGGGAAATTTTTGATTATGCTGTAAAAAACAGTAAAAACACATTATGCTATAACGGTGATATTTTTTCAGTGGCAGATTATCAGCGGTTACAGGATGAAATACTAAAACAAAATAATGGACATAAGGTGCATGCTATCATGCTTGGGCGAGGAATTTTGCAGAATCCGGCACTGATTGAACAGTTGGTGCAATATGAACAAAATGGTATAAAAGAGCATGATTTTGATAAGAGTAGATTTAAAATGTTCCATGATAGGCTAAGAAATGATTATATGACACAAATGTCAGGAGATATGAATGTACTTTATAAAATGAAAGAACTTTGGTTTTATATGATTATGCTGTTTCCAAATCAGGAAAAGGTTTTAAAAAAAATAAAAAAAGCAAAGAAGCTTGCAGAATATGATGCAGCGGTAAGAGAATTATTTTAGGAGGGTGTTTTATGCAATTTACATTTGAAAGAGAAGCATGGAAAACGATAGAAGAGGGTGAGAAGAATTGTTATCTGTTAACAAATGGGCTTGGAGGCTATCATAGTCTTTCTGTGATAGGTGCGGCAGCAAGAGCAGATCAGGCGTTTTTTATGGCGGCGAAAAAGGCTCCGAATGTAAGATGGCATATGATAACGAACTTGATAGAAACATTATTTATTGATGGCAAGGAATATGTTCTCACATCTCAAAGAATGATGGAGCGAGAGGATTTAGAAGGGTATCGTTATCTGAAAAGCTTTACTTATGATAATTTACCAAAATGGACTTATGTCATTGAAGATGTAATCATCGAGAAAGAGATTCTTATGGTACATGGCGAAAATACAGTTGCTGCCAAATACAAGATAAAACAAAAAAATGACAAAAACGTAAAACTCGAAATCAAACCATTGATTCGTTGCACAGCCAAGAATACTGCTTTTGATGAGGAACATGGAAGAAAGCTTAAACTTGTAAAGTCAACGATATTGAATCAGGAAACAAAGGAATTGCAGGAGCAATATGGTATTTCTGATGAAGAAGATGTTGTGTATTTTGCTACGAATGGTAACGTTACCGAACAAGAACCTGTATTATTTGGTACTATGTATTTTTCTCAAGATGAACGAGATGGAAGAGATTTTGAAGGAAATGCGTTGCAGAATCATACAATATACTGTGAAGGTAAGGAGAGAGAACAGGAATTAATCTGTGTTTATAGTATGAAGCCTTGTGTGTATCAGAAGGGCATGTTTGAAAAGCTTGTGAAAGAGTTGAATGAGTATAGGAATCGTATTCTGGCGAAAGCGCCTTTGCAGACAGAGCTTGGCAAGCAGCTTGTCCTAAGTGCAGATGCGTATGTAGTAGAGCGTGATTCAACCAAGGGCAAGAGTATCATTGCAGGCTATCCGTTTTTTGAGGATTGGGGAAGAGATACGATGATTTCCTTGCCTGGAATTACTATGATTACAGGTAGATTCGAAGAATGTAAGAGCATTTTAAGAACCTTTGCAAAATATATTAGGAATGGATTACTGCCGAACCTTTTCCCAGAGGGAGATGAGAATCCGATGTATAACTCTGCAGATGCTCCGCTATTATTTGTAAATACTGTCTATGAGTATCTGGAATATTCCAAGGATGAAGAATTTTTAGAAGAAATCCTACCTGCATTAGAGCAAATCATCAGTTCTTATGAAAATGGAACAGATTTTCATATAAAAATGGATTCTGATGGATTGATTCAGGCTGGCGCAGGATTAGAGCAGCTCACGTGGATGGATGTAAGAGTTGGAGAGCATCTGCCGACACCAAGACATGGAAAACCGGTTGAAATCAATGCATATTGGTATAGTGCGTTGCGTGTGATGGCTGAGCTTTCTAAGAGAAATGGAGTTAAAACAGAAAAAACATCAGCAGAATATGAAGCTTTAGCTGAAAAAGTAAAAACATCATTTATAGAAAAGTTCTGGAATGAGGACGAGGATTGCTTAAAGGATGTATTATCTGGCAATTACGAGGAAAATCAGGTGCGATGCAATCAGATATGGGCACTGACACAGCCATATACTATGCTTGATAGAGTACATGAAGAAAAGGTAATCAAAAAGGTAAGGGAAGAACTGTATACAACAATTGGACTGAGAACCTTATCACCAAAGGATCCTGCATTTCATAAAGTATATATAGGACCAATGGAAGATCGAGACAGAGCATATCATCAGGGAACGGTTTGGGGATTCCCTCTTGGAGCGTATTATCGTGCGTGTATTCGTTATATCAAAGAATATGATTTTGCAGAAAAAGAGGAGTGGCTGGAGCATATTCGCGGTGGTTTGAAAGCATTGGAGGGATGGCTTGCGGAAGGCTGTGTGTCACAAATTGCAGAAATATACGATGGTGAAAAACCAACCGTGTCCAGAGGTTGCTTTGCTCAGGCATGGAGTGTAGGTGAGCTGCTAAGGGCAGTGTATGATTTTGAACAAATATAGTATTGCATAAGATGAAGTAAGGAGAATGTTGTATCGTTATGACATTCTCTTTATCATTCTATATTTTGCTGGTAAAGATACGGCAAAGTATTTTGTATATCAATGGACAAAGAAGAAATGCTTTGTTAGAATAACCTAAATTTGAATGAGAAGGAGATTACGAATTACAGATGGACGAAGGAGACAGTATAAACTCAATTATTTTTATGATTTTATTACAGGTAGTGTTGATTATGTTGAATGCAATATTTGCCTGTGCAGAAATTGCAGTGATTTCAATGAATGATAACAAATTAGCAAAAATGGCAGCAGACGGAGATAAACGGGCAATACGCTTGGAAAAGCTGACAAATCAGCCGGCAAGGTTTCTTGCCACGATTCAGGTAGCAATTACCTTGTCTGGCTTTTTAGGAAGTGCATTTGCGGCAGAAAATTTTTCGGGCGTGCTAGTAGATTGGATTATAGGACTGGGGGTAACGGTTCCTGCTAAGGTATTAGATTCTATTGCTGTCGTTTTTATAACCATAGTTTTGTCTTATTTTACATTAGTTTTTGGCGAATTGGTTCCGAAGCAGGTTGCAATGCGAAAGGCAGAACCGCTGGCGCTTGGGTTGTCGTCTTTGATTAGTGGAATCGCAACGATATTTGCACCGCTTGTAAGCTTTTTGACCTTTTCAACGAATTCGGTATTGAGGATACTTGGGATTGACCCGAATGCAGAGGAAGAAAGCGTAAGTGAAGAGGAAATCCGAATGATGGTAGATGTGGGAAGTGAAAAAGGAACCATCGACCATGAGGAAAAAGAATTTATTCAGAATGTATTTGAGTTTGATGACCTTTCCGCAGATGAGATTATAACACATAGAACAGATGTTGTAATGCTTGATATGAATGATTCTATGGATTCTTGGAAAGAGACTATTTATGCCAATAGACATACCCTATATCCGGTTTGTGATGGAACAGCGGATAAGATTATTGGTATATTGAATTCTAAGGATTATTTCAGAATGGAAGATAAAACGCGAGAGAATATTATGGCAAACGCTGTTAAGCCTGCTTATTTTGTGCCAGATACTGTAAAAGCAGATACTTTATTCCGAAATATGAAAAAGGGACATCATGTTCTTGCGGTAGTATTGGATGAATATGGTGGAATGAGTGGTATTATTACCATGAATGATTTGGTAGAGCAACTGGTAGGTGATTTGGGAGATGCGCTTGAGGACATGGAAACTGTTCCGATTCTTAAATTAGATGAAAACAAGTGGGAAATTCAGGGAACGGCATTGTTAGAGGAAATATCTACGGTGCTTGGCGTTTCCCTATGTGGCGAGGAATATGACACATTTAATGGATATATTCTGCATGAACTTGGAAGTATTCCGGAAGATGGAGCGGTTGTTGAAGTGGAGACAGCAGGATTACATATCAGTGCTGCAAGAATTGAAAATCATCAGGTAGAAACAGCAATTGTATATTTGAAATAATAAATATTGCATAGAAAAAGGACTTGTATAACAATGAAAGTTATATAAGTCCTTTTTAATACTGCATATTAAGCCTTTTTCAGTGCAGGCTTACGCCAGATTTTCAATTGATAGAGTACAAATAAAATAGCGGACGAGATACCATTACTTACTACAACACAATACCAGACACTTCGTACACCCATATGGAATACGGTTTCACAGATGAAAAGTGTCAAGAAACGGAAAATCCATAGTCTGGAAGCATCCACAAACATATTGACCTCTGTGTGTCCGGTTCCTTGGAAAAGACCGATGGTAGAGTTATAGATACCATTTGTCCAGCACCAGAATGCCATGATGCTTAGAAAGTCTGCTGCCATAGCGACAACGGCAGGGTCTTCCGAAAAGATACTTACAATACTGGTAGAAATAAAAGGTCTGGATAGAATCATTCCACCAACGAATAGGAAAATAACACTAATTCGTCGAGATAAACGATAACCATGCTCGGCTCTGTCATATTGATTGGCACCAACATTTTGCCCGACTATCGTAGCAACGGCAGAGCCAATACCATTAGACGGAAGTGTAATCAAGCCATTAACCTTATTGCCAATGCCGTAGGCTGCCATTGCCTGTGTTCCGTACACATATACGTTTTTACTCATCAGCAAAAAGCCAAACTGCATAGTGCTTCCACCAATAGCAGTAGGGAGTCCGACACGAAGAATAGATCGTAATTTTTCTTTTTCAAAGCGAAGCTCTTTTAGGTTCAGATGCACCGGATTTGTTTTTTGATTCAGAGAATAAAAGGCTATGAAAGCTGACGGTGCTTTGGCAAACAGTGTAGCAAGTGCAGCACCTGCTATATTCAGGTCAAATACTATCATTAATAATGGGTCGAGAATCATATTGATTATAATACCCAAAAGATTTAGAAGCATTGGCTTAACGGTATTGCCCTGCGCCTGATTAATAGCGCTAAAAATATTAATCGTATAAAGCAGTGGCATATCAAGGACAACGATTCTCAGGTATGTATTACCATAGCGAAGAGTGTTTCCATCAGCTCCAAGCCATTGAACAATTGCTGGTGTGAAGATAAAACAAAGGCTTGCGCAGACACAGGCGAATATCAGAGCACAGGCAAATATCTGATTAGCCATACTCTTGGCATTTTCTTCGTCTCTTGCGCCAATGTATTGAGCAATCAGAACAGAACCAGCTACGGTTATACCAGAACCAAAGTTCATAATAATACTCTGCACTGGTGTAACAAGATTGATTGCAGCTAATTGCTCAGTTCCTATTTTTCCAAGCCAATAGGTATCGGTTAAGTTATACATGGTTTGAAGGAATGAATTAATAACTACAGGTATGGCGATGGATAGTATAGCATGAAGCATATTTCCATTTAAAATTAATTCTCGGTTAAATTTCTTTTTCATATAAAATATTATGCCTTTCTACATTTTGCATCAAATATTTGAGAATTGTTTATTATCTGTGTTGGAGCTTGACTTCTCTCAATGCATTTTATATGATACAACATAAATACAGTAATAACTACATATTTAATGTTGAGATAACAATATAATACTGAAAAATTGACATAGGGAGATTGTATGCAGGAAAATTTTAAAGTATCAAGAGTAAAAAGAGATGCTGCGTTTGAAATGCAGAATGAACATTATCATTCCTTCTATGAATTTTATTATTTGGTTTCAGGTGACAGAAAGTTCTTTTTAAATGGAAAAACATATCGTGTAAAAAGCGGCGACATAATGCTGATTCCTAAAAGAGAGATTCATCGAACAACGTTTTATGGAGAGGGCTCAGAGCATGAGAGGATTGCGATGTGTTTTAGTGAGGACATTGTCAGATATCTAAAAGAGTGTATCGGTCAGGAGCACTTCGAGGAATGTTTTTATCAGCGTCACCTTACGGTTCCGGTGGAACAGAGAGAATATTTAGAGAGTTTGTTTGACAAGATGATAACGGAATATGAGGGAAAGGATGAATATTCTGACTTTTTGTGTCGGCGGTATTGTGAAGAGGTTATCCTATTTATCATTCGATGTCAGAAGGAAAAAAAGGCAAAGTCTTTGCAGGAGAGTGAAACGGTAGAAATCCAACATTTGTCAGCAGAGGATATGGAGCTGGAGAAAGCAGCCCAGTATGTGAATGAACATTTTATGGAAACGCTTACGCTTCCGATTATGGCAGAGAGAAGCTGTATGAGTGATTCCTATTTTTCCAGACGTTTTAAGCAGGTTACCGGATTTGGCTTTAAGGAGTATCTGAATATGGTACGAATACGGCATGCTTGTGAATTGCTTGTATCAACGGATTTGAGCATTACAAAGATTTCAGAGGCGTGTGGATATATGGATAGCAATTATTTTGGTGATGCCTTTAAAAAATTGAAGCATGTTGCACCTAGAGAGTATCGAAAAAATAAGGTAATGGTATAAATTTTAGTATTTGGCATGTAAACGCTTACATTTTACTATAGATATTTTCTCTCAAGTGTGATATGTTAAGTAAAGAGTAACTGAATAGTTATAGTAACGAAACAAATGATGAGTGTTTTGATGAAAAACATTCGTAACTATGAAGGTATGGAATAGTTGTAAACATCATAAGGATGGAGGATGGAATGAAATACGAAGTAATTTATAAAACATCTACAAGCTTTGTAGTAGAATTGAAGGAAAATGGTTATTTTTCCTCAGAGGCTGAGCACGAAATCTATGTTAATGGTGAATTGGCAGAGAAGAGTAATCGTAATGTAGCATCTGTATTTAATTTAAAACCTGGAACTACATATGATGTAAAGATAAAGTATGAAGATACAGAAACAGAGACCTTCTGTGTAACAACAGAGGATGAGTATGTTACCTTGAATGTAAAGGATTTTGGTGCTAAGGGTGATGGTGAGAATAATGATACTGCAAGTATTCAGTGTGCTATCAACGCTTGTCCAAAGGGCGGAAGAGTCTATGTGCCAGCCGGAGTTTATAAGATTTATCCATTGTTCCTGAAGAGTGACTTGGTAATTGAACTGGCTAAGGATGCCGTTTTATCTGCGTATACAGATAGAGAGAGCTTCCCTATTTTGCCGGGGAAGATAGAATGCGTAAATCCTGAAAAGGAATATCTGCTTGGAACATGGGAGGGTGATCCTCTTGATATGTTTGCAGCAATCATTACAGGTATTAACGTAGAAAATGTTATAATTACAGGTCAGGGTGTAATTGATGGATGTGCAAGTCGTGAAAACTGGTGGCATGATCCTAAGACAAAGCGTATTGCATGGAGACCTAGAATGATGTTCCTGAACAACTGTAAGAATATTGTGGTTCATGGTATTACCGTGCAGAACAGTCCTTCATGGAACATTCATCCATATTTCTCACAGGATTTGAAGTTTATTGGTATCTCTGTATTAGGACCACAGGATTCTCCAAATACAGATGGTCTTGATCCTGAATCATGTAAGAATGTTGATATTATCGGTGTATATTTCTCTGTAGGTGATGACTGTATTGCGATTAAGTCCGGTAAGATTTACATGGGCGCAAAATATAAGACTCCATCTGAAAATCTGACCATCAGACAGTGTTGTATGAGAGATGGTCACGGTGCAATTACGATTGGTAGTGAGATGGCAGGTGGCGTTAAGAACTTGAATGTAGAAGAGTGTCTTTTCTTACATACAGACAGAGGCTTGAGAATCAAGACAAGACGTGGTCGCGGTAAGGATGCGATTGTAACAGGCATTAAGTTTGAAAATATTATTATGGATCATGTTATGACACCAGTTGTTATGAATTCCTTCTATTTCTGTGATTGGGACGGACATTCAGAATACGTACAGTCCATGGAATTCCATCCGGTTGATGAGAGAACACCTTATCTTGGTGATTTCTTATTTAAGAATTTACAGGCAACGAACTGTCATGCGGCTGCTTCCTATATGTATGGACTTCCTGAGCAGAAGATTCATCATGTTATTTTTGAAAATGCGTCTTTCTCCTTTGCAGAGAATCCAACAGCAGGTGTTCCAGCCATGATGGATGGTGTTGATGCGCAGACGAATACCGGTATCTTTGCAAAGAATATTGAGACCTTTGAATGTAAAAATGTTACCGTAACAGGACAGAATGGAGAAGAAATTATTTCTGATGGAATTGATACTTTCATAAAGTAATAAGGTATAAATGTTATAAGAGTTAAAAGTAGGTTAGATTACTTTTAACTCTTATTTTATAGGAACAGTAAAACCTTTAATAATTTGAATATATTCTTGCATTTTTAATGAAAATACGTGAAAATACATGATATAAATAATATAAAATGATAGAAATGAAGATTTTTTATCATTTTATAGTGCCATAATGAAACGAAAATAGAGGATATAGATATGTTACGAAATTATAAAATGATTATCTCATATGATGGAACACGCTTTTATGGATGGGAAAGCCAGACAACAACGGATATGACGATACAGGGAAAGCTGCAAAATGTGTTATCTCTTATGGTAAATCAAGAGGTTAAGTTGATTGGTGCCGGCAGAACCGATGCAGGTGTGCATGCAAAGGCAATGGTTGCGAATGTGAATCTGGATACGGAAATGACAGTAGAAGAGATTCGGGATTATATGAATCAATATTTGCCGGATGATATCTGCATTGAGGAAGTAAAAATTGCCTCGGACCGTTTTCATAGCAGATATAATGCGATTGGAAAAACGTATTGTTATACCTGCTATATAGGCGAATCGAAGCCTGTTTTTGAACGCAAGTACGTATATACCCCACCAGAAGTTCCTAATGTGGAGCTTATGCGTAAAGCGGCAGAATACCTAACCGGAGAACATGATTTTGCAAGTTTTTGTGCGAAAGCACAAAAGAAAAAATCAACCGTTCGCAATGTGGATAAGATAGATATTGTAGAAGATGGCAATTACCTGCGCCTGACATATCATGGTAACGGTTTCTTATACAATATGGTTCGAATTCTGACGGGAACATTGTTAGAGGTTGGATTTGGAAAGCGAACACCGGAAAGTATGATTGAACTTTTGAAAGCAAAGAACCGTAAGCTTGCCGGATATACGGCACCACCGCAGGGGTTGTGTCTAGTTAAGGTTGATTATGATTAAGAAATCAGAAGTATCCTAACGTAGCTATTTATACTGCAGGTCATCCTATTTATCCATCAACTCGGAATTCTGGGTATGAATATGGAAAGGCAATTACGATTGGTGATAATGTGTGGATAGGTGGAAATACAGTCATTTGTCCAGGTGTTACAATTGGAAGTAATGTGGTTATTGGTGAGTTACAAGAGATATTCCTGATTGGTGTATTGCTGTAGGAAATCCATGTAGAGTAAAGCGTATGATTACAGAGGAAGATAAAAGAAAATTATTCAAGAATGAAGATATTGACATGGAAGCATGGAATGATATTGTAGAACGAGGATTTGATGTGCTTTAAAAGATGTTGTTACTGATGCGGAAGGCTGAATTGATGCAGATGATTTAGAGCGGGAATTGGGAGTACTTGATTGAAAAAGATAAAGTACACTCCTGATGCAGCAGATAAATTGCGAGCATTAAAAATGGCAATATCGCAAAAATATGGTTTGGATAGTGCTAAAAAAAGGATAATTGTAATGTTGTTATGGGGTGGATGCCTATCGAAGAAATAAAAAACGTGACAATCTATCCAGAGTTTTTGAAAGAAGAAATATATCATATTGACGAGCCTATGAAGCATTTTGTTTCAAGAGGATAAACAAAAGAAACTTTGAAGGTTTAGAGGAGATAGAGATGGATATAAATTTATTATCAAAACGTTTTGAAGTGCGTAGATTAGATAGAAACTATGTAGAAATGATATATGATATGAGTTGCAAAAACGAGATTTACTATGAATATCATCCGCCATTTGTAACAAGGGAAAGCATAATAGAAGATATGGAAGCATTACCACCTCAAAAAAACTATGATGATAAATATTATCTTGGCTTTTTTGAAGATAATTTGCTTGTTGCAAATATGGATTTAATTTTGGATTATCCAACAGAAGAAATTGCTTTTATCGGATTATTTATGACAAATGTACAATATCAAAACAAAGGAATTGGTTCAAATATTATTGGAGATATTTGTAACTATTTAAAACAATTAGGCTATAAAAAAGTGCGTCTGGGGGTTGATAAAGGAAATCTGCAAAGTTATTCTTTTTGGTCAAAGAATGACTTTCGTGTTGTTTTTGAAAATGAGTATATTGTCATGGAAACAACGCTATAAATAAAATTTGTATAAAATGAAAAATTTCAGTAAGCCGGTGTGTTTAACTGAAAGACGAATTTGAATTTGTCGTACTGTTGGATATTCAAATATATAATCTTAGTATTTGATGTATGAAAGGTTATAATCAAGGGATACTGCATGGGCGATAGAAAAATAAAGTATCAATATCAAGCAGTTAGTACTGCAAGGTATTGATATTTTTTATGTCATAATACAAATGATGTAATATAGTAATAAAAACGATATTACGTAAAGTGAGAAAGAAATATACTATTATACAAAATCTAAAGAGGTTGAAATAGTATTTGAAAGAAGGTAAAATGTATATATCTTAAAATAAAACTAAAGAGGAGAAGGTAACATGAGTAAAGAAAAATCTAAGACTACAGGAAATTTTTTCAGCTTTAGAGGAATGCGTATTGAGAGAAGATTAAAGAAAGCTTTCAATATTGTTACTATTATTTCTGCAGTGGCATCTCTTGTTGGATTAATTGCTATTATAGTCGTAACATCAAATTTTAAGAATGCAATGAACAATTATGCATTACCACAGGGCGAC
>JAFSGY010000011.1 GCA_017440575.1 Lachnospiraceae bacterium
GAAATGAGCTTGCAAAGGCAAGACAAAAACGTGCGGAGCTGGATGAGAAGATTAAGGAACTGGAAGCAAAGTGCATGGAGGAAGAGAACACGGAAATCCATAACATGGTACGTGCTGCAAATATGACACCGGAAATGCTTGCAAGATTACTTAGTCAGACACCGGATGACCGCATAAGGACACTGAATAATGAAAGTGAGGATACAGCAAATGAAGATGAATAAAGCAATGCTTTTAGCAACTACTGCAATGACAATATTTATGAATACAGCCCCAATTACGGCGTTTGCGCAGGCAAACGATGCGGATAAGGCTGTCGTGGAAGAAACTGCCACAGAGGCTGTAGAAACAGCTACAGAGGCAACAACAGAAGCGGAAGAAGAGCTTCCATATAGCTATACCATTGATGAGGATGGAAATATCGTTTTTTCTTTTCTTGGAGAGGAGTATACCTACGGAGATGGGGAAGACCCAACTGGAACAGTAGTAACAAAGGGGTCTCGTCTAAATGTGAGAACCGGAGCAGGTATGGATTATGAGATTATTGACCAGCTTTGTCCGGGCGAAGAGGTCTCTGTCATTGGAACAGAAGGAGACTGGTATCAGATTACCGTACCTGCAAAGACCGGTTATGTACACAGTAATTATTTAGAAGTATTAGAGAATGCAACCAATGAAACGGATGCAGCTCTTTTGCAGATGTTTATGATGATGTTCATGGATGGATTAAATAGTGCATCCGGAAGCAATGCACTTACACCGGATGGGAATTTAAATTTGATTGATGATTACGGTTCCGTTACCGGTGCAGGTAAGCAGTTTATTACTCTTACGACTAAGAATGGCAATTACTTTTATCTAATTATTGATAGAGATGATAAGGGTGCAGAAACTGTTCATTTCTTAAATCTTGTTGATGAGGCTGATTTACTTTCTCTTATGGAAGAGGAAGAAGTAGAAGCTTACAAGGCAACACAGTCTGCAGTTACACAGGAACCGGAAGTAGAAGAGACGGAAGAGGAGCCTACACAGGAAGCAGAGGTGGAAAAGCCTGATGCAAAATTTAATCCTATTGTAGTAGCACCACTTATTATCGTGCTTATCGGTGGTGGAATTGCTCTTGCACTTAATATGAAAAAGAAAAAAGCAGAAAATGAAGTAAAGCAAGATCCCGATGCAGATTATGAAGATGAATCCATGCAGGAATATTTTGAGGAAGAATTCATCGAAGAATTGCCGGAAGATGATGAGGATTTTGATTTGGAGGAGGAAGACTAAGGTCTTCCCTTCTGGAAAGAATGAGGTGACAGCTTATGGAACGAGTATTGGAGCATAAAGGTTCAACCGGAGATACTTTTGGGTATGACAAAGCATTTGTTGCTACAAAAGCACAGAGTGCAGTTGCAACAGAGCCTGCAAAAGTTCCGGAGCCGGTAAAGGTAAATCCGCTTAAGAGCATAGAGGATGCAGTAGAACAGAATGATAATAATTTCGATGGTATTATCAATAATCTGCCGCCCGTAGAGAATAGTGAGATGCGTTCTGCAAATCCAGCAGAAGGTAAGGAGACAGAGCGTAAATCTGTGTTAGAACAGCTCTATGCACAGAGCCAGCAAAATACACAGACGCAAGTTACGCAATCACAAGCATCGTTGAATATACAGCAGTCCGGTCAGGCTGAGAAAGAGCTGTAGGTGAATAAATGGAGAAGAAAAAAGAGTTCAAATCACAGTATGAAAGAGTAACGGAGATTACGGAAAAGTTAGAGGCAAATGTGAGAGAGCTGTTTGATTCTGATAAGTATAAGACTTGGCTCTCCACTATGAGTAAGTTCTACAATTACAGCTTGAATAATACGCTTTTGATTGCGATGCAAAAGCCGGATGCAACTTATGTGGCATCTTATAATGCTTGGCGTGATAAGTTTGGTCGTAACGTTAAAAAGGGCGAACATGGAATTCAAATTTTTGCACCATGCAAGTATAAGGCTAAGGTGGAACAGACCGTAATTGATTCAATAACTAACGCACCAAAACTGGATAAAGATGGACAACCAATGCGGGAGACAGTGGAAGTAGAAAAGCGTGGCTTTAAGGTGGTAACGGTTTTTGATATCAGTTCCACGGAAGGAAAAGAACTTCCTATGCTTGGTGTCGATGAGCTTACCGGAGCTGTGGAACAGTATCCTGCGTTTATGGAAGCTCTTAAGAAGATTTGTCCGGTGCCGATTACGTTTGAAGATATTGAGTCAGGAGCAAAGGGATATTATCATCAGTTCGAGCAGCGTATTGCCATTAAAAGCGGTATGAGTGAGATGCAGACGCTTAAAACTTTAATTCACGAAATGAGTCATCAAAGACTACATGCCATTGATCCGACAGCAAAGGCTTCCGATGTGCCGAAAAAATCAAGAGAGAGTAAAGAAGTAGAGGCAGAATCTGTTGCTTATACCGTGTGTCAGCATTTTGGAATTGATACATCAGATTACAGTTTTGCTTATCTGGCAGGCTGGTCACAAGGTAAGGAATTGAAGGAGCTGAAAGAATCACTGCAGGTTATCCGCGACACAGCTAATGATTTTATCACAGAGATAAATGAGCAGATGAAGTCAAAGGAAATGGAGAAGGATGTGAAAGTAGATGATCCTGTGGAAGTGGCA
>JAFSGY010000077.1 GCA_017440575.1 Lachnospiraceae bacterium
CTGGAATTAAAGAAAACGACAGATATTTTGAAGTTCCTTGGTGAAAACAGAAAAGAGGGGCAATTCTTATGTGGATTCTCTATGGAGACGGAACATATGATAGAGAATTCCAAGGCAAAGCTTGTGAAAAAAAGTGTGGATATGATTGTAGCAAATAATCTGAAGACCGAAGGAGCAGGCTTTGGAACGGATACGAATTGTGTAACACTCATTACGAAAGATGAGGTAACAGAACTTGCTAAGATGAGCAAGGATGAAGTTGCGGGCGAATTATTGAGAGCGATTCAAGCAAAAAGAGCGATATAAAGTGATATAAATAAAAGGAAGAACCGTCACGTAGATAATCTGTGTGACGGTTCTTCTGGTATAATGAAAGCGTGTTTAATCGTAATTATTCAGTACCTTCATAATTACGATGCAAAAATCCATTTTGAATCGCTTTCAGCGATGGGATTTTTGCTTTTCGTATCATTTTCTTACGGTCTCAGCAGTAAATGCTTCGACCTACCTGAATAGTTACGTTTATTCCATATCTAATTCATTCTCTTCTTCATAGTAAGCCTTGATTCGGATAGCCTGATTATGGTCACCGAAATCTTCACCGAATAACGTACAGCCACCGCAATTTGCAGTATCACGAGGTACTTCAAAACGAAGAGTGATATAGCTGTTGTAATCGATGTTTAAGTCCTGAATTGTGGTATTGGAGAGCTTCTTCGTACCATCCATGAAGGTTCCTTCATTATTAATAATGAGAGTCTTTAATAATCCATACTGGTTTAATGCCTCCGGCCACCATGCAGGAGAAACATAGCCTCTTCTTGCGCCGTAATCACCAGGGCTAATCCACATACCAAGAGGTATGCCGTTAATAGAAAAGTAGATATCGGATGGATAGTCCTCATTCGTATCCGGGCATTCTGATGAAATCTCAAAAGAGATATGAAGCTCGGATAAGGTCTGACCTGCCTGCAAATGATTTGGAAGATTATACTCTACGTAGCCGCTTGCAAACCATAGGATTCCTGCATTGAAACGATCCGGGAAGGAGAATACCTTCGGGTCATCCAAAGCACCGATAATCTCTTTGCTGGTAGCAAGACCACATGTCGGTGTACCGTGGCAGGCTGTATAGTAGCCAACGCGGATATCGTCTGTATAGCAGTGTCTAGCCTCCTTAACCGGTGCAAGGTCAATCATCAGACGGTCATATTTAGGTCGAACGATTTTCATCGTACCTCTCTTACCGGATGTTGTTTTAATCTTAACGAGTCCGGCTTCCTCCAATTTATTTACATGCATGGAAATCGCACCATTGGTAAGACCAAGTGCTTCAGCAAGGTCATTCATACTCAGGGTGTCATCTTCATATATCATCTCCATGATTTTCAAACGCATGGGAGTGCTTAATGCTTTAAATACGGCTTCTGCTTCGCCGATTGACTGAAAATATAACATAATATCAATTCCTTTTGATTCCACATTTTAAAAGTATTACTTTCTACTTATTAATATATTATATGTAAAATTTAAAGTCAATACTATAATGTTTAAGTAAGTGCTAAAATATTATAGTGTTTTTTAGTCACTTTTAAACAAAAAAGTAATCGACAGTTTCTATGAGATTTTGCAGGAAAAACGTATCAATTGTTTTGTTTGCTAATTAAAGGAGAGATTGGCGATTTGCAGAAATATCTAAAATAGAACATGAAAATGATGAAAAAGACAGCCGATTTAAGCTGCGTTTTTGGTGTATATGCATGTATAAATATCCATTTTTGCTTATTTAGTTGAAATAAATAAACAATACATATATAATTTTTATTAAGAAAAAATAAAAAAAATATAAAATTTTTACCAAAGGAGTGTAGCAATGGCAGAACAGAGAGATTTGATTATCAAGCTAGGGCAGAAGATTACTGACAGAATTGGTGTAAAGGTGACTGTAGATGACCCGGAATATTGGGGACTTGCAGGAGTCGTTACTGATGAGATGGCTGAGGTTGCCCTTGGTATGAAGGTTCGTGTTCCAATGACTTTGGAAGAGGTTGCCAAGAGCTGTGGAAAGACACTAAAAGAAACGGAAGAGCTGTTACGTGAGATGAGTGTCATCGGTTTGATTGAATATAACTGGGAAAATGCAGACAGACATAAGCAGTATATCTTGCCAATGTTCGTACCGGGTTGTGCAGAATTCATGGTTATGAACAGAGCGCAGGTAGAGGAGCATCCTGAGCTTGCGGATTTCTTCGAAAATATGTCTCGTTTACCATTGGAAAAGGTAACACCAATGGTTCCATTAGGCGGAGCTGGTATTGGTATGCATGTCATTCCGGTAGAAAAGGCAATTCCTGCAAAGCAGGAATCTGCTAGTGTAGAACATATTTCTTACTGGCTCAATAAATATAAGGATAAGTATGCAGTAGGACAGTGTTCCTGCCGTACCCAGCAGCGTGTTCGTGGTGAGGGAACAGGAGACATCGAGGGTGAGCTTTGTATTGGTGTAGGTGATATGGCTGATTATCTCGTAGAGACAGGAAGAGGCCGTTACATCGAGATTGATGAGGTTATGGAAATCTTACAGCGTGCAGAGGAAAATGGTTACGTTCATCAGATTACCAATATTGATGGTGAGGATAAGATTTTTGCCATTTGTAACTGTGCTGTTGGTGTTTGTAATGGTCTGAGAACTTCACTTCTGTTTAATACACCGAATATGTCACGTTCTGCGTATCGTGCAAAGGTAGATGCCAAGAACTGTGTGGCGTGTGGACGTTGTGTAGAGGTTTGTCCAACAGGTGCGGCTAAGCTTGGACAGAAGCTGTGTACGAAGAAGGGAGAGGTACAGTATCCGAAGTCTGAGCTTCCTGATGAGACAAAATGGGGTAAGGAGAAATGGAGTCCAAACTATAGGGATGAGATTCGTATCAACTGCTATGATACTGGTACTTCACCATGTAAGAGTGCATGTCCTGCTCATTTACCGGTTCAGGGATATATTAAGATGGCAGCAGAGGGCAGATATTTAGATGCCTTAAAATTAATTAAGAATGAGAATCCGTTCCCAGCAGTGTGTGGTGCGGTATGCAACCGTCGTTGTGAGGATGCTTGTACAAGAGGAACCATTGATCAGGCAGTTGCTATTGATGAGATTAAGAAGTTTATTGCAGAGCAGGAGCTTAAGACAGAAAACCGTTATGTTCCAAAGACAGAGAATCATGAAGGAAAGCAGTTTGACGAAAAGATAGCTGTCATTGGTGCAGGACCAGCGGGAATGTCAGCAGCCTTTTTCCTGAGAAGAAAGGGTTATCCTGTTACTGTATTTGAGAAGGAAAGCAGAGCAGGTGGTATGCTCATGAACGGTATTCCTTCTTATCGATTGGAAAAGAGTGTCATCGAAGCAGAAATCGACATTCTGCGTGAGATGGGCATTGAATTCAAGTACAATGTGGAAGTTGGAAAAGATATTACCTTAGATGAGCTTCGTGCACAGGGCTATAAGGCATTTTATGTGGCAATTGGTGCGCAGGCAGGACGTAAGGCAGGCATTCCGGGTGAGGATACGGAAGGTGTGGTTGCAGGTGTTGACTTCCTACGACAGGCAAATCTGGATGAAGAAGGAACGAAGCTTACAGGCAAGACTGTAGTTGTCGGTGGTGGAAACGTAGCTATTGACGTGGCAAGAACAGCATGCAGAGCAGGCTCTGAACAGGTATTGATGTTCTGTCTTGAGGATAGAAATGGTATGCCGGCATCTCCGGATGAAGTAGAAGAAGCTTTAGAGGAAGGCATTGTAATCAATAATGGCTGGGGACCAAAGGAGGTTCTTACTGAGAATGGCAAGGTAAAGGCAATTGTATTCAAGAAGTGTCTGTCTGTATTCGATGAGCAGAAGCGTTTTGCTCCAAAATACGATGAAGAGAATACCATTACTGTTGAGTGTGATCAGGTATTGATGTCTATTGGTCAGTCTATTGTGTGGGGTGACCTGTTAGCAGGCAGTAAGGTAGAATGTAATCCAAACGGAACAGCTAAGGCAGATGGAGTAACCTTCCAGACAGCAGAGCCGGATATCTTTGTAGGTGGTGATGCTTATACAGGTCCACGTTTTGCTATTGATGCGATTGCAGCTGGTAAGGAAGGCTGTGTTTCAATCCATCGTTTTGTACATAAGGGACATAGTCTGACACTCAGCCGTGACCGTCGTCAGTTTATTGAGCTGGATAAGGACAATATTGTGGTAGAGACCTTTGACAATGCAAAGCGTCAGCTTCCGGGCAGAAAGCCTGGCGATGCCAAGAGTACCTTCCGTGACCTTAGAAGTACCTTTACAGAGGAACAGGTTCGTGCAGAGGCAAATCGTTGTCTTGGCTGCGGTGCAACTGTTGTGGATGAGAATAAGTGCGTGGGATGTGGTCTGTGTACAACGAAGTGCGAATTTGATGCCATTCATCTGAATCGTGACTTACCGGATGCCAGCAACATGCGTAAGGCAGAGGACAAGCTCAAAGCTATCCTTCCATATATGCTCAAACGAGAGATTAAAATACGATTCAAGAAAAAGTAAAAATAAAAAGGTGGAAAAAAGAATGCATGAATTAGGAATCATCGTTCATATATCCAAAACACTTACAGAGGTAGCAAAGGAGAATCAGATTTCCAAGATTGGAGCGGTTACCTTAGAGGTTGGAGAGGTTAGCGGCATCGTGCCGGATTTTCTCACAGACTGCTGGAGCTACTATCGTAAGAAAAATGTATTAATCGAGGAGGCAGAGTTGAAAATTGATACTCTGCCTGCCGTTACGCTGTGTGAAGCCTGTGATAAGACTTATCCTACGGTAAAGCATGGTAAGCAGTGCCCGTTCTGCAAGGGATATCAGACCTATCTGATTACCGGAGACGAGTGCAATATCAAAGAGATTGAAGCGTGTTAAAAATAAATACGCTTACAATACTATATATTAAGAAAAGAGGAGAAATATTATGTTATTTCAGGTTTATGGAAGCAATGCATTATATCAATGGATTGCAATGATTGGTGTACTTATTGGATTGATTTTATTAAATGAGTTCGCTAGAAGAACAAAGGTTGGCGGTCTTATTATGTTTGGAGCAGTTCCAGCAGTATTAACCGTTTACTTTATCGCAATTGCTGTTGGCGCAGCAAGTGGTGCAGAATGGGCATTGAAGAATCAGACTTATTTATATATGAATGGTTGGTTCCACTATGCGAAGCTCTATGCGGCTCTTGCAGGCTGTATCGGCTTTATGATGATTAAGTATGAGTGGGGAATCGGCAAGAAGCACTGGTTCAAGGCATTCCCTTTTGCAATTGTTGCCATTAATATTTTAATCGCTGTTGCAAGTGATTTTGAGTCTGCCATTACAGGCTGGAACACATGGTGGAAGTCATCTGAGGGCGTATGGTTATATGGTGGCTGGCACAATGTTATGAACGGTATTGCAGGTATTTTAAATATCTTCTGTATGACAGGCTGGTGGGCTGTATATTCTTCTAAGGATAAGAAGGATATGATCTGGCCGGATATGATCTGGGTATACATTCTTGTATATGATGTATGGAACTTCGCTTATACTTATAACTGTCTGCCAACACATTCCTGGTTCTGTGGTGTAGCATTACTTCTTGCTCCAACGATTGCAGCAATGCTTTGGAACAAGGGTGGCTGGATTATGAACCGTGCCAATACTCTTTGTATCTGGTGTATGTTCGCGCAGGTATTCCCATTATTCCAGGAGACTATGGCAGATGGAACAACCTTCTTCCCATGGGCAACTATTTCTACACAGTATGTAGGCGGAACAGCAGCTATGGGCAGCATTACCGCAGGAAGCTCTGTTGGAGCGAATCCTACTGCAATGACAATTGTAAGTGCATGTGCATTAATCGTAAACGCAGTTGCTCTTGCTTACATTATTATTCATTCTGTTAAGACCAAGACTAATCCATACAAGGGAGAGGCATTTACAGAGTTCAAGTATTACAAGGATGCAAAGGCTAGAGCAGACGTAAAATAGTCAGTTTGTAGAATATAAAAATAAGAAAGGCTAGTTAGTGATATGGACAAGATGAGAATTATCGAAGTAAAGCAGAGTGTGTTTGCAGATAATGATGCAGATGCCGAGAAGCTTCGTCAGAGTTTAAAAGAGGAAAAGACCTTCCTGCTGAACCTGATGTCTTCACCGGGAAGTGGCAAGACTTCCACTCTCGTACATACGATTCAGAACTTAAGTAAGGATTTAAAAATCGGTGTCATGGAAGCTGATATTGATTCCGATGTGGATGCGTGGACTATTGCTGAGAAAACAGGTGTAAAGACCATACAGCTTCATACAGGCGGTATGTGCCATCTGGATGCCGATATGACAAGACAGGGCTTAACAGAGCTTGGAACCAGCGAGATAGACCTTGCTATCCTTGAAAACGTAGGAAACCTTGTATGTCCTGCGGAGTTTGATACCGGAGCAAGCAAAAATGTCATGATTCTCTCTGTACCGGAGGGACATGACAAGCCATTAAAGTATCCACTTATCTTTACGGTATGCGATGCTTTGATCATCAATAAAATAGACGTACTTCCTTATTTTGATTTCGATATGGAAAAGGTTGTGGAATACGCACACAAGCGTAATCCGAATCTGAAAATATTCCCAATATCTGCAAAAACAGGAGAAGGAATCGAAGCCTGGTGTGACTGGCTTCGGGAAGAAGTGAAGAATTGGAACCAGACCTCTTAGGAGGCTGGTTCTTTTTTGTATTGCTTTACACTTTTTTTATAAATAATTCGGGAAAAGATTGTTGACAATAAAAAGCAGACGTAGTAAGTTAGTATATGTAAATGTTAGCACTCCACAACATCGAGTGCTAATAAAACAAAAACAGTCATTGAAATAGGAAGGAGAGTTGCTAGGTTGGAATTAGATGAGAGAAAACGAAAGATTCTGCAGGCGATTATCCGTAACTATTTGGAAACCGGTGAGCCGGTAGGAAGCCGAACGATTTCAAAGTATACTGACTTGAATCTCAGCTCGGCAACCATCCGAAACGAAATGGCTGATTTGGAGGAGCTAGGCTATATCTTACAGCCACATACTTCTGCAGGAAGAATTCCTTCCGATAAGGGATATCGCTTGTACGTAGATACGATGTTGCAGGAAAAGGAAGAACAGCTTAGTCAGGCAACACAGGAAGTCAAGGAAATGCAGCAGATACTTCTGGAAAAGGAAGATAAGATGGAAGCCATTTTAAAGCAGATGGCGAAGGTGCTTGCAGTGAATACCAATTATGCGACGTTGGTATCGGCGCCACAGGTAAAGGGTAATAAGCTCAAGTTTATCCAGCTTTCCAGAGTGGATGTCAGACAGCTTCTGACGACAATTGTTGTTGAAGGTAATGTAATTAAGAATACCATGATTCAGGTTGCAGAGCCGTTAGATGATGAGACATTGTTGAAGCTCAATATTCTTCTGAATACAAACCTGAACGGACTTCCGATTGAGGAAATCAATCTTGCTATGATCGCAAGGCTCAAGCATCAGGCAGGAATCTATAACGATATTATTGCAGAGGTTATGGATGCTGTGGCAGCAGTAATTAAGGAAGATGAAGATATTGAGATTTATACCAGTGGTACGAACAACATTTTCAAATATCCTGAGCTTTCCGATCATCAAAGGGCAAGCGAACTGATTACCACGTTTGAAGAGAAACAGCTGTTGACAGAGCTGGTACAGGATACCTTAACAGAGGAAAACAGCACAGGTATTCAGGTTTATATCGGTAACGAGACACCGGTTAAGACCATGAAGGATTGCAGTGTGGTAACCGCTACCTACGAATTAGAAGAAGGTATGAAAGGAACGATAGGAATCATCGGACCAAGAAGAATGGATTATGATAAGGTAATCAGTACCCTAAAGACTTTAAAGAGTCAGTTGGATACATTATATAAAAAAGAAGATACACAGTAATTGTATGAAATATACAGAAAGGATAGGGAAAGAGTGGAGGAAAAGAAGTTAAACGAAGAACAGCTCAACGAGGAAGATGCCATCCAGGAAGAAGAGCAGACACAGGATACTCAGTCAGCAGGTGAAGAAGCCGAGACACAGGATATAGAACAGGAAGCAGAAGTTACAGAGGAGGCTTCCGAAGAAGCCGAAAAGCAGGAGAAAAAATCCGGCAAGAAGAAATCTCTTTTCGATAAGAAGGATAACAAGCTTCAGGAAAAGGTTGATGAGCTTGAGGACAGAGTAAAGCGTCAGATGGCAGAGTTTGATAACTTTAGAAAGCGTACCGAGAAGGAAAAGAGCGCTATGTTCGAAACAGGTGCAAAGAGTGTGATTGAGAAGATGCTACCAGTGGTAGACAACTTTGAGAGAGGGCTTGCAGGGCTTTCTGAGGAAGAAATGAAGCAGCCATTTGCAGAAGGCATGAACATGGTATACAAGCAGCTTATCCAAGAGCTTGAGAAGCTGGAAGTAAAGCCAATCGAGGCAGTAGGCTGTGAGTTCAATCCGGAACTACACAATGCGGTCATGCAGGTAGAGAGCGAAGAATATGAATCGGGTATTATCGCTCAGGAGTTACAAAAGGGATACACATATCGTGACACTGTTGTTAGATATAGTATGGTTTCGGTTGTGTCATAACACAACAAGGTAAAAGAAAGATTATATTTTAATATAGGAGGAAAAAATCATGGGAAAAATTATTGGTATTGACTTAGGTACAACAAACAGCTGTGTAGCTGTTATGGAAGGTGGAAAGCCAACCGTTATCGCTAATACAGAAGGCGCAAGAACAACACCATCTGTTGTTGCTTTCACAAAGACGGGAGAAAGACTTGTAGGTGAGCCTGCAAAGCGTCAGGCAGTTACAAATGCTGACAAGACAATCGCTTCTATCAAGAGAGATATGGGTACAGACAACGGTAGAACAATTGATGACAAGAAGTATTCTCCACAGCAGATTTCTGCTATGATTCTTCAGAAGTTAAAGGCAGATGCTGAGAGCTACTTAGGTGAGAAGGTTACAGA
>JAFSGY010000078.1 GCA_017440575.1 Lachnospiraceae bacterium
CATCGCAGCCGGCTTTCCTACTACAAGGCTTCTTCCAACCACAACTGCCTTTTTGCCTGTGCAATCAATTCCATAATGGTCGAGAATCTCCATACAGCCCTGTGGTGTACAAGGTGGGAAGCCCTGCTTCTTGCCTGCAAAAACACCAGCAAGAGAGCCATCCGTAATGCCATCTACATCCTTTGCAAAGTCCAGAGCATTGATAATCTTCTCTTCGTTTAAGTGCTTTGGTAACGGACGGAATAATAAGACTCCGTGAATCGCATCATTTTTATTTACCTGGTCGATTACCGCTAACAGCTCTTCTTCTGTAACATCCTGTGGCAAAAGAAACTTTTCATAAGCTACACCTAGAGTCTCACATCTCTTGGTTGCTCCTCTTTCATAGGAAATATCGTCATCACGCTCACCCACACGGATAATGCCAAGTGTTGGTGTGATACCCTTCTCCTGCAACTTTGCTACATTTGCCTTTATCTTCTCATTCATCGCGGCGGTAACTTCTTTACCTAATAACTGCTTTGCCATGTTTTAACCTAACCTTTCTCAAATCACTCAAATTTATGCTTTGCAGAAATTTGTATGCGAAAAATCTTCCGATTATGGATTTTTCGCATTTATTTCAAACGCTCATTTACGCTGTTGAATACCTTGTCTGCTTTTTCGGAATATACGCGAATCATCTCGTTTGCCTCTGCATTCAACGCTTCTGCATATTCACGGTTTGCCATGGATTTTGTATTAATAAATACATTTAAGGATGCACCAAGTAAAGCAGCCTTACAAAAAGCCGCACCTACACCGGCATCGCTAAGTGCAATTACACTTCCCTTTGCAGCAAATTCTTCTATGATATCAATCGCCTCACAACATTTTCTCATGATTTCCATTGGAACTAAGCACGCATCCTTCAACACAATTTCCATCACTCGTGCCTTCTCTACCTTCTCTTCCTCAGTTTCCTTTGGCATTCCATATGCCTTAGATAATGGCTCAAACACCTTTGCATCCTCTTCTACCAGACGAAGAAAATCCTTCTGTAAAGCATCTGCCTTTTCCTTCAAGGCAATGATATCTGCCTCAACATCTGCATATTTCTTCTTGCCAACGGTAAGACTTCCTACCATATTACCAAGTGCTGTTCCGATTGCTCCTACCAACGCAGATGCTCCACCGCCCCCCGGTACCGGTGCCTTTGTTGATAATACTTCCACAAAATCTTCACATGAATATGTCGTAAAGCTCATAAATAACCTCCAAATCCTTTATCATAATCCACTCTTTCTTACTCAGTATACTATTCCGGCAAAAAATATACAATATCACTTATATTTCTTCCTCTGTATGCACAAAGGTAATGTCCTGCAAGGTTGTAAACTGCACCTTTTCCTGCTGTTTTGCATCCAGCTTTACCGTTTCCGCCTGTCCATTCCTTTCATTACCAAGCCTTGTAGCCCGATGCTTCTTTTTCTTATAATGCTTCTGTCCCTTTACTACCCTATAACTCTTAGGAATCTTCCATGCAAAAAACAATACCACAGCTATAATCCCTAAAACAATTGCAATTACCAGAAAAACATATGACATAATTGTCATTTCTTCTATTGTCATATTCTTACCTATGCCTTTCCCATATCTGCCCTATAAATATTCCCTGACGGCCTACGATATATTACGATAATAGGAATCCAGCAGTTCATCTGCTCCCGCTAAAAGCTCTTGAATGCCAAGAATCTCTTGTCTTACACTCTCCGTTGCCTGTTGCTCCATCCGTAGCATATCGGTCTCAATTGCCGCATAAACAGACTGTATCTCTTGTCTGGTAATTCCGTCCTCTCGCAGATACTTACCATATTCCATAGAACGTGTTACCAGCTCCCGATACATGCGCAGTGTAATGAGCTCTCTGTCAGGCTTCTTATCATTCCATTCCTTCCATGTTACCAGCTTTCTCCAGTAATCTCCATACATACCGGCATCCGAACCGGCTATCTGTGCCGCTACTATCTTTTTATAAAAGCTTCCTATCTCAGTATACAATCTGCTCCTCTGTAACTCCATCTCCTTTTGAGGAAGCTTCTCGTATATTCCTGCTGCCTCTTCAAACCAAGCCACCGCATGAGCCTGCCTACTCTCCTCATGCTCATAATAGAACCAGTAAGCGTTTCCTATATCATAACAGAAATCTGCATACGATGATGGATTTTTTTCAGAAAAAGTACGTAAATATTTTTCCGTACTAATATTCATTTCCAACAGATAATTCTCTTCCTCATCCATAAACACACCGTCTGCAATAATATGCTCACAGTAGCTGTCATAAGCCTCTTCTCTACCACTATCAATTGCAACTGCCTGCACATAACCATCCAGTGCTTCCTTTTCTACCGTTGTCCTTGCTGCTGTTTCCATTACCTCCGCATAGACATCTCTTTGTCTATGCATGGAAGACAGCCACATTCCTGCTGAAATCAAAAGACATACTAGTGACATTCCTACTATTCCTGCAAACACACAGCACTTTTTCCGATATGATTCCACCACCGTTCTATCCATATCACGATAATGCTCCAACGCATAGCGAAGCTCTCCCACAGACTGGTATCTATCCTGTGGATTCTTGCAGGTACATTTCTCTATTATCTGCTCCAAGCCCGTTGACAGCTTGGGATTCCACTTCGTAATCGGATACATCTCATAAGGAGGCTCTGACGGATTATGTCCTGTAACTAAATGATACATGGTTGCTCCCAAACAATAGATGTCCGTTCTTGCATCGGTCTGTCCCATCATTCCAAACTGTTCCGGCGCCGCATAGCCTTGCGTGCCAAGACATGTGGTATCTCCTGTACTCTGCGCTTTATATTCTCTTGCCGTTCCAAAATCTATCAAAACGACACTGCCGTCAGATTTGAGCATCACATTGGCAGGCTTCATATCCCGATAGATAACCGCCGGCTCTCTGGTATGAAGATATTCCAGCACTTCACAGAGCTGTATTGCCCATTCCACAACCTGTTCCTGCTTCTGCGCCCCTTGCTCTTCTAAAAGCTTTTCCAGCGTATTTCCTTCTATGTAATCCATAACAATGAGCAGATTCTCTTTTTCATCAATGACATCAACGATACTTGGAAGTCTTGGATGGCTTAGCTTTTTCAACAGCTCCATTTCCATAATCAGACTCTGACGAATAACCTGAAAATCCTTCCTACAGGATTTTCTCACTTCCTTTACTGCCCACGGCTTATTAGCCTTTTCGTTGATAGCAAGATACACGGTACTCATGCCACCATGGCCAATTTCATTCAAAATCTTGTATTTTCCATCAATAACAGAACCTAACTTTATCATCCTTCTACTTCTTCCAATGTCTGCACGAGAATGGCAGAAATATTATCCTTCTCTCCATGTTCCTTGGCTTTTTCTATCAGCATATCCAATGAAGCCTTCATACCAGTCATAATATCACCCTCCGGCCTTTGCATTTTGACAAGCTCCCATGCATTTTTCTCTACTGCTTCCAGCATTTCCTCTTTCGATATCTCATGTCGAAAGCCATCCGAACACAACAGATAACAAGCTCCTGGAACAAGCTTTCCTGTAATGAACTCCGGCTCAACCTCTTCCCTCACACCAATGCATTGTAGTAGGACATTTCTTCGGCTATCGGTTCTGGCCTGTTCTCTTGTCATACGTCCCGATGCAACCTCTCGCTCCACGAAGGTCTGATCCTGTGTCAATTGAAAGACCTCACTTGTCATCTCATATGCTCTGCAATCTCCTACATGTATAATATAGTACGCATCTTCATAAAAAAGCATTGCGGTAAGAGTCGTACCCATATTCTGACTGCCCTGTTCCCTAATTCTCTCATTACAGTCGGATACCAGCCTCTCCCAGTCAGCTTTCAGTATTTCTGCTGTTAATTCTTTTAGTTTATAAGGAAGCTTCTCCCAAAACCATTTCTCAAAGGCTCTAACCACAATGGCACTGGCAAGCTCTCCCTTGGTGAGACCTCCCATGCCATCACATAAAACTGCAAGCGTTACCTCTCCAAGCTCCGTGTCTGCCACCTTTACAGTCAAGCTGTCCTGATTCACCTGTTTTACCAGACCAATATCTGTCTGTGCAGCTGCTATATAATGTATCTTCATCCTTATACCTATTCCCTTCCATAAGGTCATGTAACAATTCCGTAAATATATACTTATCAAACCGTTACCGCTTCATAATAAAAAATAAATTCTTCATCTGCAAGTACAAAGCTTTGTCCTGATTTCAGTTCCACATACTTCTTCGGCGGAAGCTTTCTTCCCTCCAAAAAGGTATGATTCAGTGAATCCCGGTCAACTACATAGAAGCTGTCCTTTTTACGAATAATATCTGCATGGCTTCTGCTGACTGCATCATTTTCCACATAATAGTCCACATAGCTCTTTTCCTTGCCTATTTTAAATACGTCCCGATTAATCATTATCTTTTCATTCGTACTTTTGCGAATCAAAAATGGCAGACGTACCGGCGCATGTAGCAAGGTTGTTTCCGTAAAAGCATGATTCATACCGGTTCTGAAATCCGGCTCAAATAGCTCCGTTTCTCCACAAGCTTCTTCCTGATATGAAATAGGCGGTATCTTCTGTTGGAATTCTGACACTGTTTTTTTCCTCTGCTTATTTTGTTCCATTTGTCCATCTTGTGCATTTTGTACAAGACTTAGCATGTCCTCTAGTATCTCTACTATATCAAGCTCAAACAATGCTCTCTCTGTTTCCTTACTTGTTCTTTCGTAAAGCTGTTCTATTCTATGCAAAAGCACATCCGATACCTCTTCATCCCTTACTTCTATATATTCCTCCAAGCTAAGCAGACTATCTATCAGATTTCGGTAAAATACCAGTTTCTTCTTCTCTATGCTGTTTATGCCTTCCATTTCCTAACCATACCTTTCTCTACCCTTTTTCCAGCATTGCAAATATGTAAAGCACATTCTTTTATCACATTCGCTCAAGCATAAAAAAAGGTATATTTCCCATTTTCTGTCAGAAACACATAATACGCTTCTTTTTCGCAGAATTCTATGGTACTTTATACCTAAAATTTTAAAAAGTTTTTAAACTGGATAATTAATAAAAAATATGACCACCTATACGAGTGCCCGTAAGTCCCGGAATCGGTGTTCTAAAGTATAGACAGTGCCCTACGTTGGTAATACCCTTCATCGCTTCGTCTGCCGCCTGATAGCAACTGGCAGTTGCCTTGTTATTCGCAAGTGCCAATGCAAGTCTTCCATTTCCTACGGGTGAAAACTGCTTATTCTGATAAATAACCCCCACCATCGTATCTGGATAACGCGAGCTAAGCATACGATTAATAACTACTGCGCCTACCGCCACCTGTCCCACATATGGTTCGCCACCTGCTTCGCAGTAGATAAGATTAGCAAGCAGATAACGGTCACCCTCTGCAAAGGTTACTTCTGAAATATCTCTCCATGCTGACTGTGCCGCAAGTCTTGATAACGCAAGCTCTTCTTCATACTGCTTCTGTAGTGCTGCAATATCCTCTTCCTGCTCTGATAACATATTATCCAGTGCATCAATGGTTGCCTCCGCATCCTCTATCTGATCCTCATAGGCTGCCACACTATTTGCCGTCTGCTGTACGAGCTGGGATACCTTCTCCTGCTCTGCCTCTGCCTCTACCTGCAATGTATTTAAATCGGCCAATTCTGCTGTAAGCTGCGCCTCTACTTCTTCTACATAAGCTCTTGTCTCCTGAAACTGAATCAGCATCTCTCTGTCATATCGTGTTAATTCTTCTATATAGTCACCCTTATTAAGTAGATCACCAAATCCTGTCGCCGACAACAGCATGTCCAGATAGGTCTGATTCCCTTTTTCATACATAAATCGAATCCGTTGCTTCATGGATTCATACTGATTCTCCTCTGCCGTAATTGCCTCTGACAAAGCCTCCTGTGTCTGTACAATCTCCTGTTCTTTCACATCTATCTGACGTTCCAAGTCAGCTAGATTACTGCTAACCAACTCCAAGTCGTCATTTAATGCTCCCAGCTTTCCAAGCAGGGAATTCTGTGTAATCTGTAATGATTTCTTCTGCTGCTCCGTATTACCCTTTGCAGCTTCTGTTTTTTCCTTCTCTTCTTTTGCTTTTTGCAGCTTCTCCAATGTCGTTTCAGCATGTACCGTAATCGGCGGCTGCCCTACCGTCACCAACACTGCTGCAAGCAATATCAATAGTGCTCTTCGATGCTTTCGCGTCGATTTCATATGTCCCCTCCACTATTTTGTTCCAAAGATTCTGTCTCCTGCATCACCAAGTCCCGGAACAATATATCCATGGTCATTGAGCTTCTCATCCAATGCCCCTACATAAATATCTACGTCAGGATGCTCCTTCTGCATTCTTTCGATTCCTTCTGGCGCTGCAATAATACACATAAAATGAATATTCTTACAGCCCTTGTCCTTCAGCATCTTAATCGCTGCAACCGAAGAACCACCTGTTGCCAGCATAGGATCAACTACAAATACCTCTCTCTGTGCACAGTCTGCCGGAAGCTTACAATAATATTCCACCGGCTCTAAGGTATCCGGATCACGGTACAAACCAATATGTCCCACCTTCGCTGCCGGAATCAGTTGTAGCATACCATCTACCATACCAAGTCCTGCTCGAAGAATCGGCACTATGGCAAGCTTCTTACCTGCAAGCTCTTCGACCGTTGTCTTACAGATAGGAGTCTCGATTTCTACCTCTGCCATCTTCAAGTCTCTGGTAGCCTCATAGCAGATTAGATTTGCGATTTCTCCGATGGTCTGTCTGAAATCCTTCGTTCCAGTATCTTTTCTTCTAATGTAACCAATCTTATGACGAATCAATGGATGATCCATTACCACAACCTTTGCCATAGCATTCCCTCTCTTTCGTTTTCAAAAAACTGTATTTCTTATCCCTCGATTAAATCAATTCTTCTCTGATGACGCTCCTCACCGGAAAACTCTGTTCCAATAAAGGTTTCCACAATGTCATAAGCCAGATTCTCGCCAATCATTCCTGCACCCATAGCCAATACATTTGCATTGTTATGAAGTCTTGTCATCTTTGCAGATAAGGTATCGCTACAAAGGGCACAACGTACACCCTTTACCTTATTAGCTGATATAGAAATACCGATACCTGTTGTACAGATTACAATACCCTTCTCACATTCTCCGCTTGCAACTGACTCTGCCACTGCTCTGCCAAAGGTAGGATAATCACAGGAATCCTTACTATAGCATCCACAATCCTTTACTTCTATATTCTTTTCTTTTAAAAAGGCTACTACCTTCTCCTTTAATTCATATCCACCGTGGTCACATCCAATAGCTATCATCTTTCATCCTCCTATGATTCCTCTAACTTTATTACCTTATGACCTGCTGCCTTAAGCATTCGGTTCATAATAGCCTGTCTCATTCCTGTTCCTGCAAAGGATTCCGCATACATATATGCCACATCCTCATCGTCAAATTCACGCAGGAAGGTATACAACTGTCTTGCAATCGCCGTTTCATCCTCTCGGCTGCCTGCAATCTTAATACTGTCTGCCTCATATCTGCCGGTCATTTCACTAGTTCCAATGACTCCGGTCTTTTCCCCCCGTTGTCTGTGTAGGCTTGTCTGCTTATTAATATAAGAAACAACAGCCTCCGGGCTTCCCTCTACCAGCACCAGCTCGCCCTTTGGTGCATAATGACGATACTTCATTCCCGGTGCCTTTGGCGCTTCCTTCGAATCTGCCTGCAAAAGAGTCGGGTCTGTTTCTACTTGTCCCAAAACATCATTCAGCATTTCCTCTGTAATATATCCCGGCCGTAAAATCATTGGCTTTTCACCGGTCAAGTCTACAATCGTTGATTCCAACCCTATGTCGACACCGTCACCATTAATAATCATATCAATTCTGCCGTCCATATCCTGAACCACATATTTTGCCTTGGTTGGGCTTGGCTTACCGGATAGATTAGCACTTGGAGCTGCTACATAGCCTCCCGCTTCCTTGATAAATTCCAACGCAACCGGATGACTTGGCATTCTGACTGCCACCGTATCCAGCCCGCCTGTTGTCTGATAGGGCACTTCCTCAGACTTTGGAAGTATCATGGTAAGTGGTCCCGGCCAAAAGGCATCTGCCAACTGATAAGCACTTTTCGGCACTTCTTCTACAATTCTCCCCAAATGCTCCATATCCGCTATATGAATAATCAGTGGATTATCCGATGGACGTCCCTTGGCTGCATAGATTTTCTTCGATGATTCAGGATTCAGTGCATCCCCGCCCAGACCATATACCGACTCTGTCGGAAATGCCACCAGTCCTCCTTCTCTGATAATCTTACCAGCCTCTCGCAAGGCCTCTCTGCTTTCTTTTCTTCCATCCTGCAATTCCTGCGCATCCACACGAATTAATTTTGTTTTCATGGATTGTTCTAACTCCGTTTCTATATGCTTATAGCCATACTTAAACTTATTGTAGCACAAACCTCTGTAATTAGAAAGTACTACTGCTCACTTTGATTCAGATATCGGAGAACCCCCATGTGAATTGCCCATGCCATTTTTTCCTGATAATCAGAACTAACCAACAGCTCTGCCTCTGCACGATTAGACAAAAAGCCACATTCTACAATAACAATTGGCACCGTTGTCTTTTTTAACAGATAATAGGTATCATTTGCCTTAGCAGTACGCTCCTTTTGTGGCTTCAGACTCTCTATCATGGTCTGCTGCATAATCTCAGCCAATGCCTTTCCTTCTGTACTGGTCTCATAATAAAAGACCTGCATACCGCTTACTGATTCCTCGGGATAGCTGTTCTGATGAATACTGATCGTCAGAGCCGGGGCAGTTTTTTCCATAATGTCTAAACGATTCTTCATATCTCTTACCTTTTTATTCGAATCGCTTTCCTCATATAGCCCCTCATCTGTTTCTCTCGTCATGACTACCCTGATATCCTGTTGCTCCAAATATTTTTTTAGTTTTAAAGCAATCGACAGATTAATGTCTTTTTCCAAAGCATCATTTACTCCAACCTTTCCAGGATCAATTCCACCATGCCCTGCATCAATTACAACAGTTGTCACTTTCTCCTGTTTCTCCTGTTGATTCCACACCTTTACTAGCTCTGCCGACTCCTTGGCTACTAATAACATAGCAAAAATCAGCAAAAAAGACATAATCGCTCCCATTATACTACTTTGTTTTTCTGTCATTACTAAGCTCCGAACATACACCATTGTTACCATATATATGAAGAATGCGGTTAAAAAAATACTCCGCATCGCAATCGATACGGAGTATTCCTTAATTCAATGTTCCATTTGTATACTGTTCTATTACTTCCCAAACAGAAGTATCCTCGATTCCTACCTTCCATGCAGCCACACCTGCAACCTGCTGTGCATTCATAACCTGTAGCTTCACCTTAATCGAAGCTGTATCCTCAAGCCAGCACTGCACGGTTTTTCCATTACCTTGATATTCTATATAGTTCTGACAATATTCCTCACGCCATACAGGCTCTACACCGGAATTTGCTACCCAAGTGCTCTGATTTGCCATGGTAAGCGTTGCAGAGGTCGGCTCACCTTCTCCACTTTCCCATACTCTAGTATAGAATGGAATCGCATTGATAATCTTCTCTGCCGGGACACTTTCCTTTGTCTTGATGATACCATTTTCCACATAATTAATCGAAGCATTCGGACCAGCTTCACCACAGCCGGAATAGTATTCATCATAACCCATAATGACAACATAATCTGCCACAAGCCCCTGTTCCTTACGATTATAATGTGCGGTATATTCTGTTGGCACATAATTATCAACGGAAAGAACAACTCCACGCTTTCTCGTCTCTATGGAAAGCTCTCGCAAGAACTGCACAAAATGAGTTCCTGCATCATTTCGCACTTTCTCAAAGTCTATGTTAATACCATCAATCCCGTAGGTATCAACCTGCTGCATCAATCCGCTAATCAATCTTTTTCTATTTTCACTGGATGAAAGAATATCATAAAAATTGATATCTACCCCATACATATCCTTACTATCTACATCTGTAATCAGTGCCCATACGTCTACACCCAAATCATGTGCCTGATTTACATAGGAAGCGGAAGCAATACTGGTAAAGTTACCTGCGTTATCACTTAATCGGAACCAGGTCGGACAGATTACATTAACAGCCTTTGTCCTTTTCAGTACCTCTGCCACACTTTTGGCGACATTTTCATCAAACACCTGATGAAATACCATATTGATTCTGCCTTCCTTACGAACGCTGTTATAAGTAACCTCCATCGCATCCTTAACCGGAAGCTGCTCCACGCTTGTCTTCTTACCGAGGAACTTATTCTCCACATAACCAATGAAAGCATCTGCTGACTTAACCTTACTCCAGTTCTCAAGCTCCTCCAGAATCGTAACCTTATCTCCAGCCTCCACATCCGTCAGAATCTCACTCTTGATGCCGCCACGATAACGAATACTGGTATTCTTTGTAATCTCAGCCTCTGTTATGGTATTCCACTGTGTATAGACCTGCATACGAAGTGGTGCATCATACAGACTATAACTAAAGTTCGCATAACGCTTCACATAATCAGCGGCAATATATAACGTCTCTCCCTCATATACAGCTGCCTTATAATCTATCGAAGTACCTGTGTCAGAAACATATATCACATTGCTGCCATCACCTATCTCAATACGAATTACGTCATTTGCAGTCGTAAAAAGAAGGATTTTCTCTTCTGTATTAACGTAGAAACGGTCTGTAAAATATTTGCCTACCGTTGCCAAGTCAAAATAGCATACACCATCTATCAGCTTTGCCTTTTCCTCTATAATCTCATCCTGCAACACAATGGCAATTTCATTGTCTGCGGTTCTATTAAAATAACTGTTTAAGTCTGCTCTTTCCTTGGAATACGAATATTTCTCTAAAATCTTGCTTCCGAATGCAATTCCCACAATTAAAAAAATGAGAACGATTGCCAGAAGCACCGGTATAATTTTCTTCTTCATACGGCATCCTCCTAATCGTTCTCATTATAGCAAACTATTGATTTATCGTCATTACCAAAATGATGTTATTTTGAAATTTAATGAATTATAATCATTTCTGTTTCATCCTTATTCGAAGCCGCATATGATATTCCTATAGTCTTCTTGTATAGAGGGGCTTCTAATCAGACAAAGTGTATTTAGTTTACCATAACTGCTATATAATAAGGAAGAAATTGGAATTGTGAAAATCAAACAGCCTACACCATGACTTTTTCTTTTTTTATATTAGTATATAAAAGACCAAAAGTTTTTCGTGATATATAAATTTTCTAAAAAGATGTCAGAGAACATGTACCATTTATGTTTAAAATATTGTATAATGGATATGTAAAATGAAAAGTTTGGAAAAATATTCTCCAAGCAAAGCACATAAGCTAATAAGACTATCCCTTTTACCGATATATTATATATAGGTAAAAAGATAAAGATTTGAAATTGAATTTCAGATTTTTATTACCTTAAGTTTTATTTCCTCGAACCCTCCTGTCTGTACAGATTTGTTCCCGGAACATCTCATAAGTGAATTATTAACATAAAATGATAAATCGTGCAATTTGAAATGTAATAATTCGCTTCCAGTTTATGAATTTTTTAAAAACAACCGGTAAGTCCTATTGACTTCCCTTATTTCACAGTATATGATAACTTAACATAGATTAATTTTCTATGAGTTATACTGTAATATCAATAGAGTGAGGATGTGATATTATGAAAATCGAAAAAGTAAATGACCATCAGATTCGTTGTACCCTTACCAAAGCTGATTTAGCAGACCGCGAATTAAAAATCAGTGAACTTGCATATGGAACCGAAAAAGCAAAAAGTCTGTTCAAAGATATGATGCAGCAGGCATCCTATGAATTTGGATTTGACGCTGAAGATATACCGCTTATGATAGAAGCGATTCCTTTAAACTCAGAATGTATTGTTTTAGTAATCACCAAGGTAGAGGATCCTGAAGAACTAGATACCAGATTTTCCAAATTTGCTCCATCTATTCATGATGAAGATGAGGATAATGAAGGAAACACCTTAGACAACATGCTTCAGAGCCTTTCTGAAGGTGCTGATGATGTCTTAGATCTCTTTAAGAAGATTCATGACACAAAGGTTACTGATACAATCGCTGAGGCTGCAGACTCACTTACAAAGAAGAGTCGCAACAAGGAAACAGCTAAGAAGCCGGTTAAAGTTTCTGTTGAGTTAACGAGAATCTATTCCTTTGGTTCTCTGGCACAGGTAATTCGCCTTGCACACGTGCTCTCTGCACATTATAATGGCAAGAACTCCCTCTACAAGAACGAGAAGACCTCTTCTTATATGCTTGTAGTAACACAGTCAGAGCATACACCTCAGGAATTTAATAAAATCTGCAATATGCTTTCTGAATACGGCAATCCTGAAAAATTCGTTTCAGCAAGCGAAGCTTATATGGAAGAGCATTTTGAACCAGTCATTAAAGATAAGGCTGTTCAGTCTCTTGCCATGGTATAAAATGGGGATAATGAATGAAAAGCCATACATTTGTATGGCTTTTGTCTATATCTTTTTTATCTTATAAGTTTCCTGAATTATCATTACCATTTATGCTGCCATCTCATTCTGAATCTGATCATCCTCTTTTTTCTTAAACACATCGGATAACAGGAAGAACCCAAAGCACAAACCATTGAGTACCAATAAAATCGGAATGTCACTCCATGCAACCACCTGATTTTCAATGACATCTGCTGACAAAGTTCCTGTAATAACAGGCACAAGGTTATTATTCAAGAAATGCAGGCATACAACAGACCAGATATTTTGTGTTTTCATATATGCATAGGCAAAGAAAATTCCCAAAGAAACACAGGTTATAATCTGGCTGATCAGCATCTGAACTCCTGTCGTCGTTGTATAGAAGAAGAAATCCATTGGTGCATGCCATAGTCCCCATACAATACCAAGTACAATGACACCTGCTTTCATGCCAAACTTTTTTTGTAAAAGTGGCTGAAGATAATATCTCCATCCATACTCTTCTCCAAAGAACGGAAGAAATACCAAAAAACAATTGATTGGCAGCGTTATCACACACATACGCCATACATCCGGGTCTTCAAAAATCTGTAACCATTCTTGGAAATACTGTAATCCGACACCTTCCATGAGGCCTGACACGATTACTGATGCTATCGTCCTTACAAAATAAATTACAAAGAAAAGAACAACCACAAGAATTGTATACTTTCCATTATGCCAGCTTAATCCTGCATTTATTCTCTTCGCCTTACCTGCTACCGCAAGACATATCCATGCAGCAATGCTTCCAATAATGAGACAATATTGGGAAACGATACCGCACAAGGAAACCGTCATGCCGTTATACAATTCAAAATCTTTCACCAAATGCGATACTGACATAATTGCCAGCACAAGACAGGCAATGGTACAAATCAAAGTCGTAACAAAGAAACCAACGGGTAATTTCTTCTCCCCTTTATTCGTAACAAAAAATGCCAGCATAACACCTGCTGCCGGATACATCATTTGTGCATACCCAAATACGACTAAGTCATATCCTTTTGTATATCCATACCACATCAACAATCCCATAAGGTAAGTAATGCCGTATGCTACGGCAATGTAAATGATTAATTTTTTCTTTTCTTTCTGATTTTCTTCCATCTCTACACTCTCTCCATACCAATTTATACAGCTTTATTTTTGCAGTCTACATGAATTTCTGTAAGCCTCTTAATTGACTGTTTTTATCAAAAGGACACTTATATACAAGGCAAGATACTGCATATTGCACCAAACCACCCAAAACAATCAATATCCCTCCAATTATAGCGCCCTGAACCAATGAAATACTATTTAGCCAAGTATATATATTATTACCGACATTAATCCTTTGCACAAAACTCATACCAAAATAACTCACAAGGAATAGAATCGTTGATACAATAAAAAACTTATATGCAAAGCCACAATATATCATAAAGAACAAGATTATGATTCCATCAATCACTAACTTAGTTCCAATCATATTTACTTTCTGCTGTTCAAATAACAACAAAAGAACAGCATCAATAAGATAAAAGAACAAGAAGCTAAAGAAGCTGACAATTGCAACTCCTGAAGTCTGAAGCTCTCTTTTCCAAGGCGAGGTCTGTATCATCCCCGAAACCGGTAAAGAATACAATAACTGAACAATCCACAGTCCACCTGTCAAGATCAGATAGGAACCGGAACCACCTGTACCATGAAAAAGAATACCTAATACAAAAAGCACTCCACCCAAGCCCAGACTCGTCTTGATTCCAAATGTATAGCGAAGCATCTTCATACCCATTTTAAGCTGCTTTATCATAATAACATTCCCTCACTCTCTTCAGTGCTATATTTATACTTAATGCACTCAGCAATAGTGCCAATACCACCAACAACACAAACATAATTATGACATATTTTCCAACCAGATAACATCCACCAAGCATCAAAATCACTCCTGCATAGCTTATAAACATATTCACCTGCCAACCGTCGAAGAAACGCGCAACGGTAAGAAGCATTACCACCACTACATATTCCAGCAGCAACAGATTTGTACTGACCAGAACATCTTTTCCCCGTAAGCTTTCTCCTTGATTTAACACCAGGAAAAGAATGATGTTAATGATTGTCATGACACTACTTTCAATCAGTTGTCTTACCATATTTATTGTAAGAGCATTTTTCATAAGCTTGATTCCATAATTGGATGTTTTCAGATATTCCAGCTTTGCACCGTCTCTTGTTGAAATACCGCCAAACAACCAATAATCCATCAAAATCTCAGCAAAAACCATGATAAGCGTAATAAAAAAAGTACAAAGAACGATATCTTCCATAGGAAAAAGCTGCTGCATTGCTATGATGGCAATCGGTATGAATACAAACAGTACTATACGATATAAAAATGGCGTTAAAGCCAGATAACTCCTAATCATTCTCCTCATAACGTTACTCCCTTTACGAAAACTTTAAGTTTGTATTGGCTTTCATAACAGCAACACTGATTTGACACAGGGATGGCGTCTCGAGCTGAATATCCATTCCGGCAAGCTTATCTACATTCTCCGCCAGACAGATTCCTTCAAAGCCATACGAATTCCCGCTAAAGCTGTATAGTATGCTCTTTGCAGCCTCCGCATCCTTTGCTTCGCCCTTTACTAAGATGTACTTCTCTTTTAAATCCTCTACAAAGCCTTCTTCTACGATATTTCCGTGTTCCATAATCAGACAGTAATCGGTTACATTCTCCATATCCGAGATGTTATGCGTAGAAAATACCACACTGCGCTCTCCATTTCCTTCTTCCAGATATTCATGTAACATCTCACATAGCTTATCTCGCATTAACGGATCTAATGGTGATGCCGGCTCATCCAGAAGCAGGCACTGTGTTTCTCTAGAAAGTACCGCTGCTAATGTAAGCTTCATCTTATTACCATCGGAAAGACTGGAAACCTTCTTCCTGTTATCACCGCCGCCAATTCCAAGCTCCTGACAAAGCTTCTGATAACGGTCAGCATCAAAGGTTTGAAATAAAAGTTCACTGACTTCTTCTATCTGCGCAATGCTCCACTGTGGAAGAAAATAATTACCAGGTCCAGCATATCCCAGGCGCTCTTTTACCTGATCGACATTCTGCTCCTGCTCATCAAAATACTTAATTTCTCCCTTGTAATCCAAGCGTATTCCAGAAAGAATATTTAAAAATGTTGACTTACCTGCACCATTTTCACCAATTAACGCTGTTGCAAATCCTTTTGGAATATTACATTTTGGTACATCCAATTGAAATCCTTTATATTTCTTTTTGATATTACATGCCTCTATTACATTTGCCATTTCCATGTTGCTAATCCCTCTCTCATGATTTCTCTTCCGGCATTTGTGATAATGCCTCAAGCATATCGAAGACCTCCTGTTTCGTCATTCTCGCAATCTTTGCTGCCTGCAAGGCTTCCATTAAGCTCTCTTCTACCTTCCTTAGATGCTGTTCCCGCAACATCTGACTATCCTGTGCATTAACATAGAAGCCCTTGCCCTGAACTCCGGTAACAAGTCCTTCTGCTTCCAACTGTTCATATGCCTTCATGGTCGTAATCACACTGATTTTCAAATCTTTGGCAAGGCTTCGAATAGACGGAAGGTACTCTCCCTGTTTCAACTTTCCTGCAAGAATCTCCTCCTTAAATTGTTCTGAAATCTGCTGATAAATCGGTACTCCAGAACTTTGTAAAATCTTCAAATAATTCACTTCCTTCCTATACAGACTGAGTGTATTTATTTCCGTCTCAACTGTTTATATGTTATATATACAGCATGTGCAGTTGTTTGTCAACTGATTTTTCTTCTAGTGGAGTATGTAAAATAAAGAATGCACAAAAAACAAGAAAGGCTGCAGTACTTTGACCACAGCCTTTCTTATTCTGTCTCTATCTATTCTCTCTTTAGTTCAATGCATCAATCTTAGCCATAAGCACATCAATGTCCATACCATGTACCATTGCTGCTTCTTCAAGGGACTCACCCTGAGCAGATGGACATCCAAGACAATGCATTCCCATTTCCATAAGAACTGGTGCTACCTCTGGCTTCACTCTTAAAATTTCTCCGATTGTCATTTCTTTGGTTACTGCTGCCATTACCATTTCCTCCTTTATTTGTAGTAAAGCATTATGCCTTTTTATTACATCATTTATTATTGCTTGCACAACAATCCTTTATTATCATACTTTATTATTTTATGCGGTGCAAGCCTTTCGTTACTTTTAACAATTTTTTTTATAAACGTTTCTGTTCTGTACAAGAAAAAGTACAAATTAAGGTGTTGACGTGTATACAAAGTTAAGTCTATAATACACTTACAGAATGTTGTGACTTGTAGTCAGTACAAAAGAGAGAAACATTCTAACTAGAGTAACTAGCGGTATATTCCGCATATTTAATTATTTTATATTTTAGGAGGCTTTGCAAAATGAGACCAGAGTGGAAAGATTTTGTAGGTGGCAAATGGGAAAGTGAAGTTAACGTACGTGACTTCATTCAGAAGAACTATACTCCATATGAAGGAGATGAATCCTTCTTAGCAGGTCCTAC
>JAFSGY010000079.1 GCA_017440575.1 Lachnospiraceae bacterium
CCACATACATCACACTTTGCCATAGTTAGCACCTCCTCGACGAAACTAAGTCATTCGACTCACAACAGTAGTATATTACCAAAAAAATCGTGGTTTGGCAAGATATAATTTTGATTTTTATAAAAAATAAGGGAAAACTATAGAAATACATGTTTCTTTTTTATAGAAATGCGGTTATAATAGTAGCGATACTGGTAACTGTTTCGGTTATGAATAGAAGAATAACAGTTATCAAGAATGAAAAATAGAAGGAGGATTTCTATGAAAGGATCAATGAATACCCATTTGGGAAATATCGTAATTGACCCGGAAGTTATCGCACAGTACGCAGGCAGTGTTGCCGTTGAGTGCTTCGGTATTGTCGGAATGGCCTCAGTTAATGTAAAAGACGGCTTGGTTAAGTTACTTATGAAAGAAAGCATTACTCATGGAATATCAGTAAATATCGTTAATAATAAATTAATTCTTGATTTTCATGTTATTGTGTCATATGGTGTTAGTATTGTCACTGTATGCGACAATTTGATAAGTAGTGTCAAATATAAAGTGGAAAACTTTACAGGACTCGAAATCGAAAAAATCAACATTTTTGTTGAAGGTGTTCGAGTGATAGATTAAGGAGGATTTTTTGAAGTGGGTTTTAATGTAATCGACGCGAAATTGCTTGCAAAGATGTTTCTCGCCGGAGCTAAAAATTTGGAGCATAAGAAAGAATGGATAAACGAGCTGAACGTTTTTCCGGTTCCGGATGGTGATACCGGTACAAATATGTCAATGACGATTATGTCAGCAGCAAAGGAAGTAGCAGCAATTGCAGAGCCGGATATGGCTTCTCTTGCAAAGGCTATTTCATCCGGTTCTCTTAGAGGAGCAAGAGGTAACTCAGGTGTTATCCTCTCACAGCTCTTCCGTGGATTTACAAAGGTTATTAGCGAGTATGACGAGGTTAATGTCGCCATTCTTGCGTCAGCATGTGAGAAGGCGGTTGAAACTGCTTACAAGGCAGTTATGAAGCCGAAGGAAGGTACTATCCTTACTGTTGCCAAGGGGGCTGCTAAACGTGCTAACGATTTGGCGGTTGCAGGAGAAAAGGACTTAGAAGTATTTATCAGTGAAGTAATCAAAGAAGCTGAATATGTACTTTCTCAGACACCCGAAATGCTTCCTGTATTGAAACAGGCTGGCGTAGTAGACTCAGGTGGACAGGGACTTGTAGAAGTGCTCAAAGGTGCTTTTGATGTCTTTTTAGGCAAGGAATTGGATTTAAGTATCGAAGCCGTTCCTCAGGCTTCCGTGAATAAGAGTGCTCTTACACCAAATATTGAAGCGCAGGCACAGGCTGAGATAAAGTTCTGCTATTGTACCCAGTTCCTGATTATGCTTAATAAGACATTTAATATTAAGCATGAGATGGATTTTAAAGAATATCTGGAATCTATTGGTGATTCTATTGTTGTAGTTGCTGATGATGAGATTGTTAAGGTACACGTTCATACAAATGATCCTGGACTTGCTATGCAGAAGGCATTGTTATATGGTTCTTTGACAACAATTATTATTGAAAATATGCGTCTGGAAAGAGATGAAAAGGTATCTGATATGATGGAAAAGCAGATGCAGGATGCTACATCTGCCGAAATTACCAAAACAGCTGCACCGGAACCAGAGGTTCCTATGGAGCATAAGGATACGGGATTTATTACGGTTTCCATCGGTGAAGGTATGAATGAAATCTTCCGTTCTCTTGGTGTTGACTACATTATCGAGGGTGGTCAGACCATGAATCCAAGTACCGAGGATATGTTAAATGCCATTGAAAAGATTAATGCCGATAACATTTTCATTTTCCCTAATAATAAGAATATTATCCTTGCTGCAAATCAGGCAAAGGCTTTAACAACAGATAAAAATATCATTGTTATTCCGACCAAAACGGTTCCACAAGGAATTACAGCTATCATTAATTATGTTCCTGATGTTTCCGCTAAGGAAAACGAAGCTGTAATGACAGAAGAAGCATCTAAGGTTGCAACTGGACAGGTTACTTATGCAGTTCGTGATACGATGATTGATGATAAGGAGATTCATCAAGGCGATTATATGGGTATTGGCGATAAGGGAATCTTATCCGTTGGTACAGATTTACAGGAAGTTGCTTTTGAGATGATTTCTGAAATCATGCAGAATGATTATGAATTAATCAGTATTTATTATGGTGCTGATATTACAGAGGATCAGGCAAACGAGCTTGTTGCTAGAGTAGAAGAAGCCTTTGGTTCCTGTGATGTTGAATTACAGTTTGGTGGACAGCCAATTTATTCCTATATTGTATCAGCTGAGTAATGATAACTGGATTGATATAAAAAGGACGGAAAATTCCGTCCTTTTTATGCGCACAGACACCATCGGAAAATATCCGCCCTTACAGGAGAGAATATGAAATTAACAGATGAAATCACAACAATTAAAGGTATAGGCGAGAAAACTGCTTCACTTTATCATAAGCTCAATATCTATACGGTAAATGACCTAATTCAATATTATCCAAGAGATTACGAAGAATGGAAGGGCATATTACTGATTTCGGAACTGTGCACTGACTTGGTACAGACGATTCGTGCTACCGTTATTACTACACCTCAGACAGTACATATCAGACGAAATATGTCTATTACAACTGTACAGGTGAGAGACCATAGTGGTTCTTGTGAATTGACTTATTTTAATATGCCTTTTATGAAAAAAGCATTACAGCCAGGAAAGCAATACATTCTTCGCGGACGTGTTGTTATGCGTAAAAGCAAGCTGACTATGGAGCATCCTAAGATTATTACAGAGGAAGAATACACCAGAAATCTTAACAAACTAACACCTATATATAGTATTACGAAAGGACTGACTTCTCAGGCACTTTCCAAATCAGTTCGTAATGCATTGGAGAAGATGAGTGAAGAGGTAGATTATCTTCCTGAAAATATCAGACAGGAATATCAGTTACCTGGCCTGACCAAATCCATTTACCATATTCATTTTCCGGAAAACAAGGAACAGCTGATTCTTTCACGAAAAAGACTTGTTTTTGAAGAATTTTTGTTTTTTATCATGTCCGTTATGTCCTTAAAGGAAATGACACAACAGGAGATTATTGACTCCCCTATGATGAAAATTGATGCCTGCCAAGTTTTTATAAATAAGCTTCCTTACGAACTAACTAATGCACAAAAAAAAGTATGGCATGAGATAGAAGAGGATCTATGTTCAACACATCTCATGAATCGACTTGTACAGGGAGATGTTGGCTCGGGTAAAACAATTGTTGCCATTTTGGCTATTTTTATGTGTGTTATGAATCATAAACAGGCAGCATTTATGGCACCGACAGAAGTATTGGCAAAGCAACATTATGAATCCTTTTTGGAAATGATAGAACAGTATCAATTGCCGTTCAAGCCTGTCCTATTAACCGGTTCTCTTACAGCAAAGGAAAAAAGAGATGCCAAAGAAAGAATCAAGCTCGGTGTATGTAATGTGATTATAGGCACACAGGCTCTTATTCAGGACGATGTTGAATTCTATGATTTAAAGCTAGTTGTAACCGATGAACAGCACCGTTTTGGTGTGAGACAGCGTGAAACACTAGCGCAAAAAGGAATTCAGACGCATGTGCTGGTTATGAGCGCTACACCGATACCAAGAACACTTGCGTTGATTTTATATGGTGATTTATCCATTTCGGTAATGGACGAACTACCGGCAAACAGACTTCCGATTAAAAACTGTGTCGTAGGAACTGATTATCGCAAAAAAGCATATGAATTTATCGCAAAAGAGGTTGCAAATGGAAGGCAGGCATATGTAATCTGTCCCATGGTAGAGGCATCTGAGGATGAAGATGACAGTCAGACACTATTAGAGAATGTCATTGATTATACAGAAAAATTAAAAACTGCACTGCCAGACTCGATACAGGTTGCTTATTTGCATGGGCAGATGAAACCTCGAGAAAAAAATGCAATCATGGAAGAATATGCCCAAGGTAAAATACATGTGTTGGTGTCAACTACGGTTATTGAGGTCGGCATTAATGTCCCGAATGCAACTGTTATGATGGTCGAAAATGCAGAGCGCTTTGGACTTGCACAGCTTCACCAGCTACGAGGTCGTGTTGGAAGAGGAAAACATCAGTCTTATTGTATTTTTGTTAGTACGACCAAACAGCAGGATACTTTGGAACGTTTACAGGTTTTGAATAAATCAAATGACGGATTTTTTATTTCTTCGGAGGATATGCGTTTGCGAGGCCCGGGAGACTTGTTTGGAATCAAGCAAAGTGGACAGTTCCGTTTCCGATTGGGAGATATTTATCAGGATGCAGCTATTCTGCAAAATGCGCAGGAGTGTGCCTCATCCTTATACAGACGCTTTTATGATAAAGAACAGATATTAAGCGAAGATGAACAAAACTTTTGGCAATACTACAACGAGAATGTTGCTACAAGTGTTGACTTTATTAACATCTGACATTAGAATAGTAAAGGTTGAAATGAATAAGTAATTAACGTCTTTAGGGGGTTATGTAATATTATGGCAAAAATTGCGATAGTAACAGATAGTAATAGTGGTATTACACAGGCTCAAGCAAAGGAATTAGGAATTAGCGTTGTCCCTATGCCTTTTATGATTGAAGGAGAAACCTACTATGAAGAAATCACATTAAGTCGTGAAGACTTTTATAAAAGATTAGCTGAGAATGCAGATATTTCTACCTCTCAGCCATCACCAGATTCGATTATTCAATTATGGGACAATCTTTTAACTTCATACGATGAGATTGTACACATACCGATGTCAAGCGGTCTGAGTGGTTCCTGCCAGACTGCAATGATGCTTGCGCAGGATTATGATGATAAGGTACAGGTTGTAAATAACCAGCGAATCTCTGTTACACAGAGACAGGCAACATTAGATGCCGTTGCCCTTGCTAAGGAAGGTAAAAATAGCAAAGAAATCAAAGAAATATTAGAAGCTGATAAGTTCAATTCTAGTATTTACATTATGATTGATACTTTACATTATCTGAAAAAGGGTGGACGTATTACACCTGCTGCAGCGGCTCTTGGAACCTTACTACGTTTGAAACCGGTTCTTCAGATTCAAGGTGAGAAGTTAGATGCTTTTGCCAAGGCAAGAACTGTTACACAGGCGAAAACTATTATGATGAATGCAATTAAAAATGATATCGAAAATCGTTTTGGTGGCGTTTCTAAGGAAAATCAGATTTATCTGGAAATTGCCCATACTCAGAATGAAGAAGCAGCAAATCAGTTAAAGGAAGAATTGCAGGAGATGTTCCCTGATTATCCGATTTACATCGATCACTTGTCCTTAAGTGTTTCCTGTCATATTGGACCAGGCTCTTTAGCGATTGCATGCTGTAAGAAGTTAATTTAAGATACAAAAAAGCTCTTGGATTTCCAAGAGCTTTTGTTTTATGCAAGAGCTGCTGTAATAATTGCCATAGAATATACTTCGATCGCGTTACATCCACGAGATAAATCATTGATTGGAGCATTTAATCCAAGAAGGATAGGACCATATGCTTCGAAGTTACCCATACGCTGTGCAATCTTATAACCGATGTTACCAGCGTTAATATCAGGGAAGATAAATGTATTAGCGTGTCCTGCAACGGCAGAATCCTTACACTTGGTACGTGCTACTCTAGGAGATACTGCTGCGTCAAACTGAATCTCACCTTCGATAGGAAGATCTGGATATCTCTTCTTAGCTTTCTCGGCAGCATTACGCATCTTATCAACATCTTCACCAGTACCGGAACCGAGAGTAGAATAACTTAAAAATGCAATTTGTGGGTCGATACCGAATACCTTTGCACATGCTGCAATTTCACCAGCCATTTCAGCTAATTCATCTTCTGATGGCTTGATGTTGATTGCACAGTCACCCATAGCAAGAACTTCGTTTTCACCAGTAGCCGATGGACGAACTAAGATAAAGCATGAAGAAACAATTGAATATCCCGGCTTTGTCTTAATAATCTGGAGTGCAGGACGTACAGTATCAGCAGTAGAGTAAGTTGCTCCGCCAAGTAATGCATCAGCAACACCCATCTTTACCAACATAGTTCCAAAGTAGTTTGGTTGGGAAACAATCTTTCTTGCCTGTTCCGGTGTAACGCCCTTACTCTTACGAAGTTCGCAGAATAAATCAACCATCTCATCAAAACGGTCATATTTCTCAGGATCTATAATTAATGCTCCACGAATATTATATCCGGCCTCTTCAGCAGCCTTATAAATTTCATCTTCATTACCAACGAGAATAGGATGAAGAAAGCTACTTGCTAAAAGTCTGGAAGCAGCCTCTAAGATACGAGGATCAGCTCCTTCTGTAAATACGATTGATTTTGGGTTTTTCTTCAATTTTTCAATCATTGTTCCAAATCCATACATGTTAAAAATCCTCCATTTTCTTTTGATTAATATATTTTATATGAAAGCGTTTACACTGTTGTATTTTGTGGTTTCCGCCTTGCCTTAATTACTATTGTATACAATTTTTTTACATTTGCAATGCTTGTATTGAAATAAGTGCACAATTTTTTAAGAAAAATGTATCGTTTTCGGTAAAACGTGTACAGAAACAAATACAATCTTTCTTATGTACTTTATGATAGCGGTTACATTTTTACCTGTAAACATACGTTTGCTTTTTTGGCATTTTTTGTTTGCAATAAAAAAAAGATATGTTATAATAACGAGATGGCATTATGTCTACATAATGTCATTTCCCGATTTATAATCAACGCAATAAAGGAGCGTAACATGGCAAAAACAGATAATGTATATGATGCTTCGAGTATTACTGTCCTGGAAGGCTTAGAAGCAGTAAGGAAAAGACCTGGTATGTACATTGGTAGTGTATCCACTAAGGGCTTGAATCATTTAATATATGAAATCGTAGATAACTCAGTTGATGAACATTTTGCAGGAGTATGTAACGAGATTCACGTTACACTGGAAAAGGATGGTTCTGCAACGATTAGCGATAATGGTAGAGGTATTCCTGTCGGAATGCATGCAAAGGGTGTCAGTGCAGAGCGTATTATCTTTACAACACTTCACGCAGGCGGTAAATTTGATAACTCCGCATATAAGACAAGTGGTGGTCTGCATGGCGTAGGTTCCTCTGTTGTAAATGCACTTTCCACACAACTTACCGTAACAGTAAAAAATGGTGGTTTGATTTATCAGGATCAATATGCTTATGGTAATCCTGTTACAGAACTTGTTGATGGTCTGCTTCCTGTTATCGGCAAGACAAAGGAAACTGGTACTACCATTAATTTCACACCGGATCCAAGTATTTTTGATAAGACATGGTTTAAGGCAGAAGAAGTAAAGAGTCGTCTTCATGAAACCGCTTACCTGAATCCAAAGCTTACTATTGTATTTGAAGACAAGCGTGGAGAAGTACCGGAGAAGGTTACTTTTCTTGAACCGGAAGGTATTATCGGTTATATTAAAGATTTGAATAAACACAAGGAAGCTGTTCATGACATCATATATTTAACAGGAAAGAGTGATGACATTACGGTAGAATGTGCTTTCCAGTATGTGAATGAATTCCATGAGAATGTTCTTGGATTCTGTAATAATATTTATAATGCAGAAGGCGGTACTCATCTTACCGGCTTTAAAACTGTGTTTACAAATGTCATCAACACTTATGCCCGTGAATTGAATATACTAAAAGAAAAAGATGTTAACTTCACCGGTGCTGACGTCAGAAATGGTATGACAGCCGTTATTTCCATCAAGCATCCTGCACCTCGTTTCGAAGGCCAGACGAAAACAAAACTGGATAATCAGGATGCAGCAAAAGTTGTCAGTAAGGTTATTGGTGATGAAGTTACCCGTTTCTTTGACCGTAATGTTGAGATACTGAAAAATGTCATTTCCTGTGCGGAAAAGGCTGCAAAAATCAGAAAAACCGAAGAACGTGCAAAAACCAATATGCTGACCAAGCAGAAGTTCTCCTTTGATTCCAATGGAAAACTTGCAAACTGTGAATCAAAGGATTATAGTAAGTGCGAGATTTTCATCGTAGAGGGTGATTCTGCGGGTGGCAGTGCAAAAACCGCACGTGACAGAAGCTATCAGGCGATTCTGCCTATTCGTGGCAAGACCTTGAATGTTGAAAAGGCAAGTATTGACAAGGTTCTTGCAAATGCAGAGATTAAGACTATGATTAACGCATTTGGCTGTGGTTTTTCAGAAGGCTACGGTAATGACTTTGATATTACCAAGCTTCGTTATAATAAGATTGTTATCATGACCGATGCCGATGTCGATGGTGCTCATATCAGTACCTTATTATTGACATTATTCTATCGTTTTATGCCGGAATTAATCTACGAAGGTCATGTTTATATTGCAACTCCTCCTTTGTATAAGGTAATGCCTGCAAAGGGTAAGGAAGAATATCTTTATGATGATAAGGCGCTTGAAAAATATCGTAAAACTCACAAGGGTGCTTTTACACTTCAGCGTTACAAAGGTCTTGGAGAAATGGATGCACAGCAGTTATGGGATACCACTTTGAATCCTGAAACAAGAATTTTACAGCAGATTGAAATAGAAGATGCAAGAATGGCTTCCGAGGTAACGGAAATGCTGATGGGCACAGATGTTGCTCCTAGAAAAAAATTCATCTATGAGAATGAAACAGACGCAGAGATTGATATTTAAAAACCTTTTTGGAGGCAGACATGGAAGAGAAGATAATTAGAACCGAATATTCGGATACCATGCAGAAATCCTTTATTGATTATGCAATGAGTGTTATCGTTGCACGAGCTTTACCGGACGTCAGAGACGGTTTAAAGCCTGTACAGCGTAGAACCTTATACGATATGCATGAATTAGGTATCCGCTATGACAGACCATATAGAAAGAGTGCGCGTATTGTAGGTGACACCATGGGTAAATACCATCCTCATGGTGACAGCTCTATTTATGATGCTCTCGTTGTATTAACCCAGGATTTTAAGAAGGGGATGCCATTAATTGATGGACACGGTAACTTTGGTAACATCGAGGGTGATGGAGCCGCAGCGATGCGTTATACCGAGGCTCGCCTTCAGAAGATTACACAGGACGCAATTCTTGCCGATTTGGATAAAGATGTTGTTAATTTTTCGCCTAACTTCGATGAAACGGAGAAGGAACCGGATGTTTTACCATGCAGATTCCCGAACCTTTTAGTAAATGGTTCAGAGGGTATCGCTGTAGGTATGGCTACCAGTATTCCACCACATAATCTCGGCGAAGTGATTGATGCTATGAAAGCATATATGCTGAATGAAAATATTACCACGAAGGAATTAATGAAATATGTAAAAGGTCCTGACTTCCCGACTGGTGGTATTGTGTGTAATAAAGATGAGCTATTACATATTTACGAAACAGGAACTGGTAAGATTAAGGTTCGTGGAAAGGTTGAAGTAGAGAAGGTCAAGGGTGGAAGACTAAACCTTGTCATTTCTGAGATACCTTATACTATGATAGGTGCGAAAATTGGTAAATTTTTGCAGGATGTTGCCTCGCTTTATGAGCAAAAGAAGGCACCGGAAATCGTTGATATTTCCAATCAGTCATCAAAAGAAGGAATTCGTATTGTTATTGAACTGAAAAAAGATACGGATGTAGAGAATTTTAAAAACCTTCTTTATAAGAAGACTCGTTTGGAGGATACTTTTGGTGTAAATATGATTGCCATCGCTGATGGACGTCCTGAAACGCTGGGACTCAAGAGTATTATTGCCAAAAACGTTGCGTTCCAATACGAGATTAATACTAGAAAATATAATACTTTATTAAATAAAGAATTAGAAAAGCGTGAGATTCAGGAAGGCTTAATCAGAGCCTGCAATATTATTGACCTTATTATCGAGATTTTGCGTGGTTCCAAAGACCGTACGATGGTTAAAAACTGTCTGACAAGCGGTGTTACAGATGGAATCAACTTCCGTTCTAAAGAATCTAAGATTATGGCATCTCAGCTTAACTTTACCGAAAAACAGGCAAATGCTATTCTTGACATGCGTTTGTATAAATTAATTGGTCTGGAAATCGAAGCTTTGATGAAGGAACACAAGGAAACAACGGCTAATATTTACCGTTATGAAGATATTCTGGAACGCAGAGATTCCATGGCACAGGTTATTATGCAGGATCTTGATGCAATTAAAAAGGAATATGCCAGAAAGCGTAAAACCAGCATCGAGAATGCAGAAGAAGCTGTTTATGAAGAGAAGAAGATAGAAGAAATGGATGTTATGTTCCTGATGGACAAGTTCGGTTATTGCAAGACCATCGATATGTCCACCTACGAACGCAACAAGGAAACGGTTCATACAGATTTTAAATATGTCATAAAAAGTAAGAATACCGGAAGAATGTGCATCTTTACAAATACCGGGCAACTTTATACAATAAAGGTAACAGACATTCCGTTTGGCAGACTTCGCGATAAAGGAATGCCAATTGATAATATCAGTAACTATAACTCAAGTTCAGAAGATATCATAACCATTACAAGCCAGTCTGAATTAAATCTGTACCGTATGCTGTTTGTCACCAAACAGTCTATGTGTAAGATAGTTAGTGGCGGAGAATTTGATGTTGCAAAGAGAACCGTTGCTGCAACCAAGCTGAATGAAGGCGATGAAGTAATCAGTATTGTTATTCTGAATATGCAGCAACATATTGTATTCCAGTCCAAGGAAGGATATTTCCTACGTTTTGCAATCGAGGAAATTCCCGAAAAGAAAAAGAATGCAATTGGTGTGCGCGGCATGAAGATGGGTGACAAGGATTACATCGAGAATGTATACTATATCCAGAGTAATACAGAACATATTATCAAATATAAGAATAAGAAAATGGAATTAAACAAATTAAAGCTCAGTAAGAGAGATTCTAAGGGTACAAAGGTTCGTGTATAACGGCCTTTGTCATCTCTTCGGAAAGGAAAATATATGAGAGTAATTGCCGGAACAGCAAGAAGTCTTAACCTAAAGACTCCTGCCGGATTAGACACACGTCCAACAACGGACAGAATCAAAGAAACTTTATTTAATATGCTAATGCCATATATTTCAGGTGCTGTTTTTGTGGATTTGTTTTCAGGAAGCGGTGGAATCGGCATTGAGGCAATCAGCCGTGGAGCTAAAAAGGCATATTTTGTTGAAAATAATCAAAAAGCTCTTGATTGTATCAATGACAACATTGCACATACCCGTTTTCAAGATCAATCCGTTGTATTAAAGCAAGATGTATTTTCTGCATTACGCGGAAGTATCAAAGATGATGTTGATATTATCTTTATGGATCCGCCATATGGTCAGCAATATGAAAAGAAAGCGTTAGAAATCTTAAAAGATTGTTCCTATGTTACGGAAGATACCTTAATCGTTATTGAAGCAACCTTGGATACGGATTTTGATTACGTTTCAACATTTGGCTTTGCCGTCACAAAGGAAAAGCTCTACAAAACCAACAAACATGTATTTATTAAAAGGAGTTAATATAATATCATGAAATCTGCAATTTATCCTGGAAGCTTTGATCCGATGACATTAGGACATCTGGATATTATCAAAAGAGCTTCTAAAATGTTTGATCACCTTACTGTAAGTGTTTTAGATAATAAGGCTAAGAATGCGTTGTTTTCTGTTGAGGAACGTGTTAGTATATTAAAGGAAGCAACAAAGGATTTGCCCAATGTATCCGTTGATTCATTTAGTGGATTGTTGGTAGATTATGCTAAGCAGAAGGATATTCATGTTTCTGTGCGGGGCTTACGAGCAGTAACTGACTTTGAATATGAGCTTCAGATTGCACAGACAAACAGAAAACTGTCTGATGGTTCTTTGGATACCGTATTCCTAACAACAAGCTTGGAATATGCATATCTAAGTTCGTCTAGTGTAAAAGAGATTGCCGCTTTTCATGGCGACATTTCTCAGTTAGTTCCTGACTTTGTTGTGGAGTTAGTACATGAAAAATACATAGATAAATAAAGAAATTTACTGTTTGTGGAATATGGAGGATTAGTATGAGTAGCAGAATAGAACAGTTAATTGATGAAATTGAAGAATATATTGATAATTGTAAATACAAAGCCTTTTCTACTGATGTTATTATGGTAAACAAGGCGGAAATAGATGAGCTTCTACGTGAATTAAGGATGAAGACACCGGAAGAAATCAAGAGATATCAAAAAATTATTAGTAATAAAGAGGCAATTTTGAATGATGCGAAACAGAAAGCTCAGGAATTGATTAATGATGCAACTGTTCAGACAAATGAATTGATTAGTGAACATCAGATTATGCAACAGGCTTATGCTCAGGCTAATGAAATTGTTGAATTGGCAACCAAGCAAGCTCAGGAAATTCTTGACAGTGCAACCATCGAGGCAAATAATGTTAAAACAGCTGCTATGCAGTACACAGATGACATTCTTGCAAATTTGGAAAATATTATCAGACATTCAATTGAAGTTTCTACGAAAGATTATAATACTATGATTTCTAATTTGAATAATATCGACACCATTGTATCATCTAACAGGGCAGAATTAAATCCTCCTTCTATAGAAGATGAAGTAACTTCCATAGATTCGGGAAACAATGAAGAATTAGATGTCATTTAAGCATGGAACCCACAGGATACTGTGGGTTTTCTTCGTAAATCTAAGTTCTAAATAAAAATAATAAAATAGTATGCTGTAGCGAGGATAGTAATGATAACCTTATGAAATATGTATTTTTTCATAGATAATTCCTCTTCAATGGTAATACTGCTTGTCTGAAGCATGCAACAGATACCGCTAAAGCTTAATGCCGTCATAATATAGAAAGCTTTCCATTGTGGAGGAAGCTGTTCATTGTAAAAGATACCCGGAATTCCATACACTATTTCAAGAAAACCTCCTATAATTGTACTTATGCGAGAGGGAAGGTCTAATAATTCCGGAATAGCACGAAATGCATTTACAAAAGTAACATAACCTCCGAGAAGAAGAATAGACTGTATACTACTCATACATGACTGTCTGAGAGCTGTTGTAAATGGAGTATGAATTTGTTCTTTCTCACGTTCATCCATCATTTTTTGTGCTTCTATATTAGAAGGTTGTATTAATTTACCCAATAATATGCCATATAACAAAGGAATTCCATATAGCCCGAATAATAGAAGCAATTTATTGTGATAACCACATGTCTCTAATAGAGGAAACACAATTCCTAGAAAGTAGGTTGGACCAATATTATTGCAAAAGGCTAAAAGATATTCTGCTTCTGATTTCGATATGCTATTATTTTTTCGCAAATCACAGGCTGATTTTGCTCCCATAGGAAATCCACATAGAAATCCCATTATAATAGCGTAGAAACCATTAGAACTACAGCTAAACAAAGGTTTTAAAATAGGTTTAATAATTCTCGTCAACCAAGAATCTACGCCTGTATGAATCATCATAGAGCTGATAATCATAAATGGAAATAGAGTTGGAACCATTCTAGTTGCCCATTGTGTCAGACCTTGATAAGCATATTCGATTGTACTGTCAGGAAAGCATAACAGTATTCCGATAAAACTTAAGTAAAAGAATGCCATAATAATATATTTCATCATCATTTCATAAATATTTTCTTTCTGTTACTATAAGATTGATGTATACTTATGAAGTAGCTATGGGTACTTCATAGTTTTACTTTATAACATATTATGCAGGAGGTCGCACAATATGCGTTTGGATAAATTTCTGGCTGACTCACAAATTGGAACCAGAAGCCAGGTGAAGGAATTCATAAAAAAAGGACTCGTAACAGTAAATGGTGAAGTCATCACAAAAGCGGATTATAAGATAGATGAGAATAGTGACTGTATTATCTGTAAAGGTAATACGCTTTCTTATCAAAAATACAGATATTTTGTACTACATAAGCCTTCAGGGGTTATTACTGCAACGAAGGACAACCATGATAAAACAGTAATGGATTTGTTACCCAAAGAACTTTCCGGTGGCTTTTTCCCTGTTGGTCGCTTGGACAAGGATACCGAAGGTTTTTTGTTGATTACCAATGACGGAGAACTATCACACAGATTGCTATCCCCTAAAAAACATGTAGCAAAAACCTATTATGTGGAATGTAGTGGTGAATTAACCACTGAAAAAGTAGCACAATTAGAGCAAGGACTTCATATTGGTGATGAAAAACCTACTTTGCCAGCAAAAGTAGAAACACTAAAAATAGAAAAAACATCCTATGTTATCAAGCTCACGATTACAGAAGGACGTTTTCATCAGGTAAAAAGAATGATTCAAGCAATTGGCGGAGAGGTTACTTACTTAAAAAGATTGTCTATGGGTGGGCTTGTTTTGGACGAATTGCTTCAAAAAGGCGATTACCGTGAATTAACCCACGAAGAAGTTGGTATTTTGAAAAGGAATTAAAATTATGTCTATTGCAAATGGTTTTCTTCCAATTTGTAGGGAAGAAGTAGAAGAGCTTGGTATAAAGCAGCTTGATTTTGTATATGTTACAGGGGATGCCTATGTGGATCATCCCTCTTTTGGTCATGCCATCATAACCAGAATACTACAATCACACGGCTATACAGTTGGTATCATTGCGCAGCCGGACTGGAAGGATGATAAAAGTATCACTATTTTAGGTGAACCAAGGCTTGGTTTCCTCGTTTCCTCCGGCAACATGGATTCCATGGTAAATCATTATTATGTTTCCAAAAAACATCGAGAAGCTGACGCCTATACGCCGGGCGGTGCTCCATATAAGCGCCCAGACCATGCCACAGTAGTTTATAGTAATCTGATTCGTCGTACTTATCGAAATATTCCGATTATCATTGGCGGTATTGAAGCAAGCTTACGTCGAATGGCACATTATGACTATTGGTCAGATTCTTTTAAACGTTCTATTCTGTTAGATAGTCAGGCTGACCTGATTTCCTATGGTATGGGTGAAAAATCGATTATAGAGATAGCGGATGCTCTAAATAGTGGTATTGCTGTTAAGGATATTAGCTTTATTCCGGGAACAGTTTATAAGACAAAGGACATTTCAGGTCTATATAATCACGAGATTCTGCCATCTTATGATGAAATGAAGGCAAACAAGAAGCAGTATGCTACCAGCTTTAAGATTCAGCATGATAATACAGATCCTTTTACCGGAAAAGTATTAGTAGAGCCATATCCAAATGGTGTTTATGTGGTGCAAAACGTTCCACAGCCTCCACTTACCATGCAGGAGATGGATGATGTCTATGCATTGCCATATCAGCGTACCTATCATCCGATTTATGAGAAAGATGGTGGTATACCTGCCATTAAAGAGGTTAAATTCTCGTTAATCAGTAATCGTGGTTGCTTTGGTGGATGTAATTTCTGTGCACTTACCTTTCATCAGAGTCGAACCATACAGGTCAGAAGTCATGAGTCCATTATCGAAGAAGCAAAAATGATTATCGAAGACCCTGAATTTAAGGGATACATTCATGATGTCGGTGGGCCTACTGCGAACTTCCGTCATCCATCCTGTGAAAAGCAGATGTCCGTTGGGGTATGTAAACATAGACAGTGTCTTTTCCCAAAACCTTGTCCGAATCTGCAAGTAGACCATTCCGATTATCTGAATCTGTTACGAAAGCTTCGTGAGCTTCCAAAGGTTAAGAAGGTATTCGTACGTTCCGGTATTCGTTTTGATTACCTAATGCTGGATAAAAACGATACCTTTATGAAGGAATTGGTAGAGCATCATATCAGTGGACAGCTTAAGGTTGCGCCAGAGCATATTTGTGATGCTGTTTTATCAAAGATGGGCAAACCTGAAAATGCCGTTTATGAAGCCTTTACAGAGAAATACAAGAAAATGAATCAGAAACTTGGCAAGAATCAGTTCCTAGTTCCTTATCTGATGTCTTCTCATCCTGGCTCAACAATAAAGGAAGCAGTAGCTCTTGCAGAATACCTAAGAGATATCGGCTATATGCCGGAGCAGGTTCAGGATTTTTATCCAACGCCTTCTACTATGTCTACAGTTATGTATTATACCGGATTAGACCCGCGTACAATGAAATCCGTGTATGTATGTCGTAATCCGCATGAAAAGGCTTTGCAAAGAGCTTTGATTCAGTATCGTAATCCTAAGAATTATGAACTAGTCAAGGAAGCACTTACACTTGCAGGCAGAACAGACTTAATTGGTTTTGATAAGAAATGCTTGATTCGTCCACGTAATTTTGCGAAGAACCAACAGAATATGGATGGAAATAAAAAATCGAATCATACAAACAGCAAGAGTTCTAAGCAAAATACGGCTCAAAAAAATAGAAATAGTTCTTCTGAAAAAAATAACAGCAGAGGGAAAAACAAAAATACTAATGCCAATAGAAACAGTTCACTGAATAAAAGAAGTACTTTCATTACAAAAGGCACTAAGAAAAAATCAAATACCAGAAAGGGATAATTATCATGAACATTATTATCATCACAGGCGCTTCATCCGGTATGGGTGTAGAATTTGCATTACAGCTTGATAACGTATTTAATTACACAATTGATGAGATATGGATGATAGCACGAAGAAAAGAGCAGATGCTTGAAGTTGCTGAATCTATGATGAATACCACCAGAATTCTCGACATGGATGTAACAAAGCAAGAGGATATGGCACGTTTGCAGAAGCTTCTCGCTAAGGAAAAGCCAACGGTGCGTATGCTCGTGAACTGCGCCGGCTATGGTGTTATGGGCGAATTTTCTAAACTGAACATGCAGGAAGAGCTTGGAATGATTGATGTAAATTGTAAGGCTTTGACACAGATGACCTACATGTGTATTCCTTATATGCGTGAGAATAGTCGTATCATCCAGCTTGCTTCCAGCGCAGCATTTATGCCACAGCCTGGCTTTGCTGTGTATGCAGCAAGCAAAGCCTATGTGAATAGCTTCTCACGGGCATTATATGAAGAACTACGTAAAAAGAAAATCTATGTTACCTCTGTTTGTCCGGGACCGGTTGATACACCATTTTTTGATATAGCAGAAAAAGATGGTAAAACACTTGCTATTAAGAAATTGGCAATGGCGCTTCCTGAGAAGGTCGTAGAAAAGGCAATTTTGGATTCTTACCGTAAACGTCCCGTTTCTATATACAGTGGTTATATAAAAGCATTTGAAATACTCGCAAAAACAGTTCCACATAAAGTAATTTTAACTGCAATGCGTTATATGAAATAAACAAGGAGAACTTAATTTTTATGGCAAAAGCACAAAAGATACTAAAGGGAGAACCTGAATATTTAAATCAACAAAAAAAGGTTGTGTTGATTAGAACGATAATATTTTTTGCAATTTCTTTGGCTGTTTTTCTGATTGGATATTGGTCAACGAAGACAAAGGCAAATCTGTTGTCCGTTGTTGCAGTATTTGGTTTGCTTCCGTCTTCAAAAAGCCTTGTTTCTTTTATTATGTATGCTCGTACTCCGAAATATAGTGAAACGGTTTTGCAGGACATTCAAAATGCAGCTGGCGAAGTTCCGGCATTATATCACATGTATCTGACTTCTTACAAAGAAAATTATCCATTGAACTGTATTGCAATCAGAGGCAACAATATCATGGGGTATTCTGAATTTGATTCCTGCAATGCCACTGCATGCGAAGAACATATCAAATTAATCGCATCGCAGAACAGCCTTAAAAATCTAAATATCAAGATTTTCAAAGGCTCTGAATTAAAAAAATACGAAGAACGTTTGCATCAACTTCAAAATGCAGAAGTCAGTAAAAAAGAAAGCCAACTTTTAGAATTAATGAAGGATATTTCTTTATAAGGCAGAGGTAAACTATGCAGCAATACATCATTGGAGATAATGAAGCCGGGCAGCGCTTTGACAAATATCTGAAAAAAATATTAAAAGAAGCACCTGATAGCTTCATCTACAAAATGCTTCGAAAAAAAAATATTGTACTTAATGGTAAGAAAAGTACAGGAAACGAGAAACTGGAAAAACAGGATATTATAAAAATCTTTCTTGCAGATGATACCTTTGAGAAGTTCAGCGGACAGAAGATTCATGCAGATTCTCAGGAAAAACAGGAACTTTCTGAGGAATTCATTCGTCAATATAAAAAAGCCTATCAAAGTATTAGGGGCATATCGGTTATCTATGAAGATGAGAATATTATCGTTCTTAATAAACCAGTTGGTGTTTTATCACAAAAGGCGACTCAAAATGATGTCAGTCTGAACGAATGGCTTCTCGGCTATTTATTAGATAAGGAAGTCATTTCAGCAACATCTCTTTCTACGTTCAAGCCGTCTATCTGTAACAGGCTTGACCGTAATACTTCTGGTATGGTGGTATGTGGTAAGTCTCTGGCAGGAAGCCAGTATATGAGTCGTATTATAAAAGAAAAGACACTGGAAAAATACTATCATTGTATCGTTCCGGGTAGGGTTACTCTACAAGAACGTCTGACAGGCTATCTTTATAAGGACAACGTCTCCAATAAGGTTACGATTTATCAATCCCTTGAGGAAATCCCTGCAAAAAAGCGGGAAAAAGCGGAATATATTGATACCGAATTCCATACCTTACAGGCAAATGATAAGCATTCGCTAATAGAAGTACAGATATTTACTGGAAAAACACACCAGATTCGTGCACATTTAGCATCCTTAGGTCATCCTATTATCGGTGATAGTAAATACGGAACAACGACAATTAATAACGCATATGTCTCTAAAGGCGTTCATAGCCAGTTGTTACATGCGCATCGACTCGTTTTTCCAGAGGCAGAAGAAGAGCGCTTTCAGAATCTGTCCGGTCTTGTTCTGACTTGTACAGAACCGAAATTATTTGAAAAGGTTTTATCCTTATAAAAGAAAACACATAGTAAAAGGCAGGTAACAAAAGAAATGGCAACTTGGAGTTCCAGAGGACTTCGTGGTTCTCTGTTAGAGGAAATGATAAATATGTCAAATGAGAAATATCGCGAAAATCATCTAGCATTGATTCAAAAAGTACCAACTCCAATTACCCCAATTACAATTGATAAAGAGACAAGGCATATCACGCTGGCCTATTTTGACCAAAAGAGTACAGTAGACTATATTGGTGCTGTTCAAGGGATTCCTGTCTGTTTTGATGCCAAGGAATGTGCCGTAGAGACTTTTTCCTTACAAAATATTCATGCTCATCAGGTTGAATTTATGAAGGATTTTGAAGCACAGGACGGTGTTGCCTTCTTTTTACTATATTATACAGGTAAGGATATTATGTATTATCTGCGTTTATGTGAGCTTCTTGTCTTTTGGGAACGAATGCAGAAGGGGGGTAGAAAAAGCTTTCGTTTTGATGAACTGAATCCAGAATATTTCTTCCGAAAAAAAAATGGAATTATGGTTCCATACCTTGATATGATTCAAAAAGACCTGAACGATAGAGGTTGACACATACCTTTAAAAAGTGTATACTACGAATAATTCGCTGTGCTACCATGCTAATGAAGTAGCACGTTAATGCACTAAAGTGTAAATAAAATAGAAAAGAGGATTCTAATGGATTTTACAGGAAAAAGATTAGTACATACTCCGGAGGGAGTTCGTGATGTGTATGGAGCAGAATTTGCAGCTAAGCTGAATATTCAGAATCTGTTTCATGACAAACTTCATAGCTTCGGTTATCAGGATATACAAACACCAACATTTGAATTTTTTGATGTATTTAGCAAAGAAGTTGGTACAACTCCATCTAAGGAATTGTATAAATTCTTTGATAAAGAGGGTAATACTTTAGTATTACGTCCTGATTTTACTCCTTCTATTGCCAGAAGTGCAGCAAAGTACTTTATGGATGAAAGTATTCCGCTCAGATTCTGTTATTGCGGAAATAATTTCATCAATAACAGCAATTTACAAGGAAAATTAAAAGAAACAACACAAATGGGCGCTGAGCTTATTGGTGATTCCAGTGCAGAGGCCGATGCAGAAATGATTGCCATGCTAGTTGAGGCATTACTCAATTCTGGATTAAAGGAATTTCAGGTTGCCATTGGTCAGGTAGATTATTTTAAAGGCTTATGCGCAGAAGCACAGCTTGATGAAGAAACAGAGTTGGCGTTAAAGGATTTTATTTCTAATCGAAATGAATTTGGTGCGCAGGAGCTGTTAGAGGGAAAGAATGTAGCCGAAGCTGATATAAAAGCACTTTTAAATGTAAGTAATTTATTCGGTTCCTATGAAGTTCTTGATGAAGCCTTAGAATATGTAAAAAATGAACGTTCTATATGTGCAATTGAACGTTTAAAGAAGGTATATGAGTTGTTAAAACTTTATGGTGTTGAAAGATATGTTTCCTTTGATCTTGCCATGATTAGCAAATATCATTATTATACGGGTGTTATTTTCAGTGCTTATACATATCAAATGGGTAACGCTATTGCAAAGGGTGGTCGTTATGATAACCTCCTTGAAAAATTTGGTAAGCCATCTCCAGCAACTGGTTTTGTTGTTATGATAGATGACTTAATGACAGCATTAACAAGACAGAAGCTTTGTCCTGAGCCTGAAAATAAAAACCTTCTTCTTGTATATCAGTGTGATATCCAAAGTGCAATCGAAGCAACACGGAAATATCGTGAGGATGGATATTCTACTGTTATGATGAAACAGGAGCAGTCCAAAGAGGAGTATGAAAAGTTCGCAGAAACACAGAATTTTGCAAAAATATTGTTTTTGTAAAAATATTCCTGCATTGTTTTCATGACACATAGCTTGATAAAAAGAAGGAGTTAACGTAAAATGAATGAAGATATGAGATATCTTACCTTTGCTCTTGGTAAGGGAAGATTAGCAAATAAAACCTTGGAATTATTAGAAAAGATTGGAATTACTTGCGAAGAAATGAAGGACAAGGATTCTAGAAAGCTTATTTTTGTAAATGAAGAGTTAAAGCTAAAATTCTTCCTTGCAAAAGGTCCTGACGTTCCGACTTATGTGGAATATGGTGCAGCAGATATCGGTGTTGTAGGTGCCGATACCATAATGGAAGAGAATCGTAAGGTATATGAAGTTCTTGATCTTGGCTTTGGAAAATGCCGTATGTGTGTATGTGGCCCTGCCTCTGCTAAAGAACTACTCCAGCATCATGAAATGATTCGTGTTGCCAGCAAATATCCGAAAATTGCCAAGGATTATTTTTATAATAAAAAGCATCAGACTGTTGATATTATCAAATTAAACGGTTCTGTTGAGCTTGGACCAATTGTTGGTTTAAGTGACGTAATTGTTGATATTGTTGAAACAGGTTCGACATTAAGAGAAAACGGACTTGAGGTATTAGAGGAAATCTGTCCATTATCAGCCAGAATGATTGTCAATCAGGTAAGTATGAGAATGGAGTCACAAAGAATCAAGCAGATACTTCAGGCTCTGAAGGAAGAACTTTAAAAGGAGAACGCTTTGATATGAAAATAGTAGCATTAACAGAAGAGACCAAGAAAAACCTTCTCGAAGATTTATTAAAGAGAAGCACCAATGATTATGGTGAATATGAGAAAATTGTAGCAGACATTATTGAACAGGTAAAAACAAGAAAAGAAGACGCTATTTTTGAATATTCTTTAAAATTTGATAAATGCAGTACAACCAAAGATAACTTTGAAGTATCCAGAGAAGAAATTGAGGCTGCTTACCTAGAAGTAGATGAACGTTTTATTCAGGTTATGAAGGATTCTGCTAAGAATATCAGAAAGTATCATGAAAAGCAGAAGCGTAATAGTTGGTTTGATGCAAAAGAAGATGGAACCATTCTTGGACAAAAGATAACACCTATGCAGTCAGTTGGTGTCTATGTACCTGGTGGAAAAGCTGCTTATCCTTCTACAACCTTAATGAATGTTGTTCCTGCAAAGGTAGCTGGTGTTCCAAATATCATCATGACTACTCCTGCCGGAGCTGATGGAAAGGTTAATCCAGCAACTTTAGTTGCTGCTGATATAGCAGGTGTAAATAAGATTTTCAAGGTAGGTGGTGCACAGGCAATTGCTGCGCTTGCTTATGGAACAGAAATGCTTCCAAAGGTAGATAAAATTGTTGGACCTGGTAATATTTTCGTGGCATTAGCAAAACGTGCAGTATATGGACATGTTAGCATTGACTCCATCGCAGGACCTTCTGAAATTCTTGTTCTTGCGGATGAGAGCGCAAACCCAAGATATGTTGCGGCTGATTTATTATCACAGGCGGAGCATGATGAAATGGCTTCTGCTATTTTAATCACTACCAGCAAGAAGCTTGCAGAAGAAGTATCTAAAGAAGTAGATGTATTTACCAGCCAGCTTTCACGTAAGGAAATCATTCAGAAGTCCTTAGATAATTATGGTTATATTCTTCTTGCAGAAGATATGGATACTGCAATTGAAGCCGCAAATGAGATTGCTTCTGAACACCTTGAGATTTTAACAGTAAATCCATTCGATACCATGACAAAAATTAAGAATGCTGGTGCTATCTTCCTTGGTGAATATTCTTCTGAACCATTAGGTGATTATTATGCTGGACCAAATCATGTTCTTCCTACAAATGGTACTGCAAAGTTTTTCTCACCATTGAATGTCGATGATTATATGAAGAAATCAAGTATTATTTCTTATTCCAGAGATGCATTGCAGAAAGTTCATAAAGACATTGAACTGTTTGCTGAGAAAGAAGGATTAACTGCACATGCAAATTCTATCCGTGTAAGATTTGAAAACGAAAATGACTAACGAAAAGGAAGGCGTAGGCAAACAATGAGTAGAACCGCAAACATAAACAGGACAACCAAAGAAACAGATATTAATATGGCCTTGACATTGGATGGAGAAGGCATATCAAATATTGATACCGGAATCGGTTTTTTCAATCATATGCTGGAAGGCTTCTCTAAGCACGGATTTTTCAATCTTGATGTTGTTATTAAAGGTGACCTCGAGGTAGATGGACATCATACAGTAGAGGATGCAGGAATCGTACTAGGTACAGCTATAAAGGAAGCAATAGGAGATAAGAAAGGTATTAAGAGATATGGATATTTCATTCTTCCTATGGATGATGCTTTAGCCCTCTGTGCGGTTGATTTATGTGGACGTCCTTACTTACAGTTTGATTGCACCTTCCCAAATGATATGGTTGGTGCATTTGATACTTCCTTAGTACGTGAATTTTTCTATGCTGTGTCATACAGTGCAGGTATGAATATTCACATCAAAATGCTAAGTGGCGAAAACAGCCATCACATGATTGAGGCTATCTTTAAGGCCTTTGCAAAGGCTCTTGATGAAGCAGTATCCTATGATTCACGAATCAAAGATGTCCTTTCAACGAAAGGTGCATTAGCATAACATATACATACATGCGGCTGAGAGAAGCGTTCTTTCAGCCACATATTTATGTCTGGATAAAAACCGAAAGGAGCTAATAATTAACATGAAAAAACAATTTGATGCATGTATTTATTTATATCAGGGAAGTGCTGTAAAGACACTAACCGACCACACAATTGTAAGTGATGATCCGGCCGCACTTGCTGCTTATTACTGTAATAACAATGCTGACCGCATTATTGTATTTGACCAGTCTAATACGGACGAGGAGCATGAGGAAGCGTTAGATACCATTAAAAAAATCGCTCTTGCCTGTGAGGTTCCTGTTATCGGTGCCGGCAATGTAAAGCGTATGGAAGATGTAAAAAAACTTATCTATGCAGGCTGTGCAAAAGCTGTTTTGAATTACAGCAAGGTTTCTAATATTGAAATTACGGAAGAGGTTTCCAAGAAATTTGGAAAGAAGAAAATCCTTGCTGCCTTCATGACCAAAGAAGAACTTACTGCTAATAAAGAGCTTTTGGAAGAATATGTAAGTGAGTTAATTTGCCTTAATTCTTCTATTATCAAGGAATGTAATACCCTCACAGCATTACCTACTATATGTAGTCTTGATGTTGATAAAGCGAATCAGATTAAAGAATATCTAACTTTGGAAAATATAAGTGGTGTTACCGGTAATGCAGTAAATAACAGCATTGCAGATGTATTTCCTATGAAACTTGCCTTTGCAAAAGAGGGATTTTCTGTCAGTGCTTGTGAGGCTTCTATGAAATGGACTGATTTCAAGCTGAATTCCGACGGTATGCTTCCTGTTGTAGTTCAGGATTATAAGACAAATGAAGTTCTTATGGTTGCTTATATGAATGAGGAAGCTTATCAGCATACTGTTGAAACAGGAAAAATGACTTATTGGAGCAGAAGCCGTAATGAACTTTGGATTAAAGGTGATACAAGCGGACATTATCAGTATGTAAAATCAATTTCTGCCGATTGTGATAATGATACTTTACTTGCTAAAGTTTCACAGGTCGGTGCAGCATGCCACACCGGTAAATATAGCTGTTTTTTCAATGAAGTATTGAAAAAAGAATACAACGATACGAATCCGTTAAAGGTATTTGAAGATGTCTATGGTGTCATTGCAGACCGCAAGATTAATCCAAAGGATGGTTCTTATACCAACTATCTTTTTGACAAAGGTATTGATAAGATATTGAAAAAGCTTGGCGAAGAGGCAACGGAAATCGTGATTGCCGCCAAGAATCCAAATGTAAATGAAATTAAATACGAAATCTCTGATTTCCTCTATCACATGATGGTATTAATGGTAGAAAAAGGGGTTACTTGGGAGGAAATCATGGCTGAATTAGCCAATCGCTAACTAGAAACAACGATAAAACAATAGTAAAAGGGGAAATACGAATGCTTCATATTTTTAAGCGTTTAGGTAAAAAAGTATACACAAGATTTCTATGTCTGATTCTTTCAATCATATTAGTCTCAGCAATTCCGGCAGCCCACACAGAGGCTGCTGTTGTTGCGCAAGGAATTGATGTTTCCAAATGGCAGGGAGTTATTAACTGGAGCGCTGTTGCGCAAAGTGGAGTTTCCTTTGCTTTCATTCGTGTTGGTAATACTAAAAAAGGAATTGATGATACATTTTATTATAATATGCTGTCTGCACAGGCTGTAGGAATTAAAACTGGTGTCTACATTTATTCTTATGCAACAAATGTGCAGGAAGCAGCCATAGAAGCTCAATTTGTTCTTGAAGCTATTAAAGATTTTCCTGTTTCATACCCTGTTGTATGGGATGTTGAGGATGATATCCAAAAAAATATTCCAAAAGAAACGCTTACCCTGATGGCTAATACCTTCTGTGCAATTATTGAAGCAGAAGGTTATACACCAATGGTATATGCGAGTGCAAGCTGGTTTAAGAATCGACTCGGAACAATTTATTATGATAAATGGGTTGCTCAATGGTCTAGCGCATGCAGTATACCAGATGCAAGTGTATGGCAATATACAGACAGTGGGCAAATGAATGGCATTAGTGGAAACGTAGATTTAGACTTTGCGCTCAAGGATTATTCAACTAGCATTATTCATACCGGCTGGGTTCCTAGAAAAGGATTTTTATATTATTATATCAATTATAAAATGCAACGCGGTTGGCTTGACTTAGGATTAGCAAAGTATTATCTTGATCCATACGGAAGAATGGTAACAGGCTGGCTGCCACTGGAAGACGGTATTTACTATTTACAGCCGGATGGTATCATGTCCGTTGGATTTACGCCAATTGGAAATGGTATGTACTTTTTTAATTCTGATGGTAAAATGCTTATTGGACTTCAAAATCTAAGCAACGGATTAACGTATTATTTTGCGGAAAATGGTGTAATGCATACCGGTTTCCTTGATCTTCCGGATGGTAAAAGATACTTTGCTACTGATGGTCACATGTTAACCGGGTTAAATATTGTTGATAACCGCTACTATTATTTTAATGAAAATGGTATTATGCAGACAGGCTGGCAGACCATAGGAGATAAAAAATTCCTATTCGCTGCAGATGGTGTCATGTACACAGGCTGGTTCAATGACGGAATAAATACCAAATATTTTGAATTAGATGGTCATATGGTAACAGGACTTGCAACCATCAACGGTTTCATATATTATTTTGATGATGCAGGAAATATGCAGACAGGCGTTGTTGACGTAGGAGGAACCCCTTTACTGTTTGATATTGATGGCAAACTTATTACGACATCTGTACAATAAATATTAACAGAGTGCTTTTTGCATATCTAAGTAATGTACAGGACTTTAGAAAGGCATGGTTATATTTATATGCGAAAATTAGCTTTAAGCGATGAAATTTTAATGAAAGTGGAAAAACCCGCACGCTATATTGGAGGAGAAATTAATAGTGTGATGAAGAACAAAAATGACATTTCTGTCAGATTTGCCATGTGTTTTCCTGATGTATACGAAATCGGTATGTCACATCTTGGTATTCAGATTCTTTATGATATGTTTAACCGTTTTGAGGATACTTGGTGTGAGAGAGTATACTCTCCGTGGCCGGATATGGATGCTATCATGCGCGAACAACAGATTCCATTATTTGCTCTGGAATCACAGGATCCAATTAAGGATTTTGATTTCCTTGGTATTACCATTCAGTATGAGATGTGCTATACCAATATTTTACAAGTGATTGATTTAGCAGGTATTCCCTTACTTGCTGCAGAACGTACCTGGGATGACCCTATCGTAATCGGAGGTGGTCCATGTGCATATAATCCTGAGCCAATTGCTGACTTTTTCGACTTATTCTATATTGGAGAAGGTGAAACACAATATAGAGCATTGCTTGATTTATACAAGGACTGTAAGGCAAAGGGCATGTCCAGAACAGATTTTCTTGCAGAAGCAGGAAAGCTTCCAGGAATCTATGCGCCACAGCTCTATGAGGTAACCTATCATGAGGATTATACCATCGCAGCTTTTGAGCCGATACGTGAAGATATCCCTCGTACCATAACTAAGGAGCTGGTTCATGATGTAAGTAATACTTATTATCCTGAAAAGCTTGTTGTTCCTTTTATAAAATGTACACAGGACAGAGTCGTATTAGAGATTCAACGTGGCTGTATTCGTGGCTGTCGTTTCTGTCAGGCAGGACAGTTATATCGTCCGGTACGTGAACGTGATGTGGAAATGCTCAAGGACTATGCTATTAAATTGCTGGATAATACCGGTTACGAGGAGATTTCTCTTAGTTCTCTTAGTTCCAGTGACTATTCACATTTAGAGGAACTTGTAAACTTCTTGATTGAAGAATGTCGCAACAAAAAGGTAAACATTTCGTTACCTTCCCTTCGTATTGATGCCTTTTCACTTGATGTTATGGAAAAAGTACAGGATATCAAGAAAAGTAGTCTGACCTTTGCACCTGAAGCAGGAAGTCAAAGACTTCGAAATGTTATAAACAAGGGATTAACCGAAGAAGTGATTTTAAATGGTGCAAAGCTTGCATTTGAAGGTGGTTGGAACCGTGTAAAGCTCTATTTTATGCTTGGGCTTCCAACAGAAACAGAAGACGATATTAAGGGTATTGCAGAACTGTCTAACAAGATAGCTTCCACCTATTATGAGACTGTTCCTAAAGAGAAGAGAAATGGCAAGGTGCAGATTGTAGCAAGTACATCTTTCTTTATTCCAAAGCCATTTACACCATTTCAATGGGCTTCTCAGAATACAAAAGAGCAGTTTATTGAAAAAGCATATCTTACCAAAAGAGCAGTTATGGATCAGTTGAACCAGAAGAGCATAAAATATAATTGGCACGAAGCAGATGCCAGTGTCATGGAAGGTATTCTAGCCCGAGGTGACAGACGAATTGCTCCAGTTATTATGAGTGCCTATAAAAAAGGCTGTATCTTTGATGCATGGGGCGAATATTATAAACATGATATTTGGATGGAAACATTTGCAGAATGCGGTATTGATACCTCTTTCTACACAACGCGTGAGCGTAATCTAGACGAAATCTTCCCATGGGATTTTATAGATTGTGGTGTTACGAAAGAATTTTTGAAAAAAGAATGGTTAAAAGCATTAGACGAAGATGTTACCAAGAATTGTAAGATACAGTGTAATGCCTGTGGTGCTGCACGCTTTGGCTGCGGTATCTGTTTTGAACCACGTAACCAGAAGGAGGACGTATAGATTATGAAGCTTAGAGTAAAATTTTCCAAGCATGGAGCCATTAAATTTATAGGTCACCTTGATGTTATGCGTTATTTTCAGAAGGCAATTCGCCGTGCCGGCATTGACATTGCTTACACAGGAGGATTTAGTCCTCATCAGATTATGTCCTTTGCAGCACCTCTCGGCGTTGGACTTGAAAGTAATGGCGAATATATGGATATTGAGGTAAATTCCTTAACCAGTACGCAAGATACCTTAGAACGTCTGAACCAACAGATGGCAGAAGGAATCTCAGTCTTAGAAGTCAAACTGTTACCTGATAATGCAGGAAATGCTATGGCGAGTGTAGCTGCCGCAAAATATACGATTCATTTCCGTGAAGGCTATGAACCGGATTTTGAATACCAAGCACGATTGGCTGAATTTTATCAACAGGAAGAAATAATTGTAACGAAAAAAACTAAAAAAAGTGAATCCACTTTTGACATGAAGCCATTTATCTATGATTGTCATGTAGCAGAAGACGGTTCCATTTCCCTTACTGTTGATGCTAGCAGTTCAGGTAATATTAAACCAAGTCTTGTCATTCAGGCGTTTTATGAAAAAAATGAAAAAATTCTGAATGAGATAGCGCTTATGATTACTCGTGAAGAAACCTATACAAATATTGGTGATGATATACAGCGAAATTTAGTTCCATTAGGAGCCGTAGGAGAGAATTTCTAATGATTGTCTCTAAATTGATTTTAACAAATTATCAAAATGGAATACTTTCCTTACTTTTGAAGAATAATCGAGTACAGGAGATTTCTTATACTCAGCATAATGATACTGGAAAAATTGGAGATATTTATGTAGCAAAGGTTCTCAACGTAGTAAAAAATATCAATGCTGCATTTATAGATTATCAGAAAGGAAAACGTGGATATCTTCCCCTTACAGGAAAATATGTTCCCATTCTTCTGAACCGAACTTATGATGGACGCATTCTTGCGGGTGATGAGATACTTGTCCAAATGGAAAAAGAAGCCATTCGTGAAAAAGAGCCTGTTTTTACAATGAATCTGTCACTTGCTGGTAAATACAGCGTCATAACCAATGCAAATACAACCAAAAGTGTTTCCAGTAAGCTAAATAAGTCAGATAAGGAAATCTTGAAGCAGGTAATTCCATCCGATTGTGAATATGGAATCGTTGTGCGAACTAATGCAAAAGAACTTCTGATAGAAAATAATTTAACTACACTAGAGCAGGAGTGCAAGCAATTAATATCACAAATGGATAAGCTGCTGAAGGAAGGAATTCATCGAACCTGTTACAGCAGAATATATCAGGCTCCAGCCTCTTATCTGACAGAACTTCGTGACAACGTATCCTGGGAGTATGAGCAAATCGTAACTGATGATGCAAAAATATATCATGAACTAGATGATTTTTTTGCATCTTATCATCCTAGCAAAAAGGAAATACTGTCTTTCTATCAGGATGATTCTGTTACGCTTCTTAGGCTATATGGAATTGATACCAAAGTACAAGAATTATTACAGACAAAAGTCTGGTTAAATTCCGGCGCTTATCTTGTTATCGAACAAACGGAAGCCATGTATGTTATTGACGTGAATTCAGGGAAAAATACGACTAAAAAAACATCTGATTCCTATATATTATCCATTAACCTAGAGGCTGCCAAAGAGATTATGCGCCAGATACGCCTACGTAATTTATCTGGTATTATTCTTATTGACTTTATCAATATGGAAGAAGAGTCTATGAAAGAACAGCTTATGCAGGAGTTAAAAAAGCTTGCACATCTTGACCGTATACCAACTACAGTTGTTGACATGACCGCTTTAGACTTGGTTGAAATTACTCGTAAGAAAACAAAGCGTTCCCTAAAGGCTCAATTAGAATCATGAATTTAACTAATTTTTTTAATAAAATATTGTTGACTTTTCCAAAATGGAATGGTATCATTTATGAGTATGCCGCATAGCGAGGTTTAAATATGTTAACAAACATTACCGAAGCTAGCGAGTAATTTTTTAGGAGGTGCAATATGTACGCAATTATTGCAACAGGTGGAAAGCAGTACAAGGTTTCCGAAGGTGATGTTATTAAGGTTGAAAAGCTTAATGCTGAAGCTGGAAGCACTGTAA
>JAFSGY010000080.1 GCA_017440575.1 Lachnospiraceae bacterium
GGCAAAGAGTGCAGGATTATCCAAAGAAGAGATTTTGGAAATGGTAGAAGCTCTTTATGAGAACAACAGATAAAATAGACATGATACATATAAGAAAGGGCGTAATTAGGAAGGTACTGAATAATTACGAATGGGCATAGAGATGTTACTGGAATTTGAACATGTGACGGGGATAAAGAAGCAAAGGTGGAAGCAAAGGGAGAATTTCTGCTTACAGGATATCAGTTTTACATTGGAAGTAGGTTATATTATGGGACTTGCCGGAGAGAATGGAGCCGGTAAGACTACGTTAATTGATTATATTATGAATCCTCAGCAAAGATATCAGGGAGCGATTCGGATTCAGGGAGAGGATATTCGAATCAATCATGTCAATATGCGGAATAAAGTAGGACTTGTTTCCGAAGAAAATCATTTTTTAGAAGATATGACGATCGGACAAAATGAAGCAATATTAGGGCGATTGTATGATAACTGGGATGGTGAGTGCTTTCGGGATATGTTGAAAAAAATGGGGTTGACATTAGGGAAAACAGTAGGAAAGCTTTCCAGAGGAGAATGTATGAAGTTTCAGATGGCATTTGCAGCGGCTCATCATCCGGTATTGTATCTGTTAGATGAAGCGACAGCAGGAATGGATCCGGTATTTCGAATTGACTTTTTTAAGATATTACAGGAGATTATTGCTACAGAAGAAGCTTCTGTAATCATGACAAGTCATATACAGGAAGAAATAGACAGGAAAATGGACTTTATTGGAATCATGGAGCAGGGAAGTTTGATTCAGTTTCGTGAGGCAGGAGAGATAAAATATGCAGATAGAGCTTAAACAGGAACAGAAAATAGAACAGTTTTTTGAAGAATATTATCGGGTGAAAAAGTGGGATAAGCAGTCGAATGATATTGTGGCAGGTATTTTTATTATGATACAGATATTGCTGATGGTGTTACCTGTTCATACACTATGGGAGGAAGAAAATAGATGGATTTTGCTGACTTCCATAGGTACGCTAAGTTTCTGTGCACCGCTTTTCTATATGGCATCGTATCGATTAGTGAAGGAAGGACAGCAAAATGTACAAATGCTTTCTCAGAAGATAAAATATCTTCCGGTAGATATGCGGGCATTGAAAAAGTGGAGAATACGATTGCTGTTACAGTGGGTGGAAAAGTCATTTCTTGCTTGTATGCTGATACAGCTGCTGTTTTCGTTAATCATCATTCACAAAATAAGTTGGATGAATGTGGTATATGTTAGTATTGTTGCATTTGTGATTCCGATGTTAAGTAATGGTTTATTAATTTGGTTGGAAAAATGATTTTACTATTTTGTATATAATTGGTACAATAATCTTATCTATGGTTATGAATACATGTTTTGTTTTCATTCATGGATAAGATTTTTGCATGTAATTGGAAATAAGCTAGCGGTTTACTAGTTTTTATATGAAATAGATATCAAATGATAGAGGTGTTTTGGATGAAGAAAAATAAAGTAAGAGCACTACTTGGTGTAGGTGCAGTGGTATTGGCTACAGGGGGGTATCTTCTTTGGCCGGAAAAGAAGATATCTGCACCAGAAAATGCGATGGTGTTGGATAAGACGAAAATAGAAAATAGTGAGTTTTATTTGAAAGAAGATAATCTGGAAGAGGATATGAAGAATGTCGTAGAGCCTTATCTTAATGAGCGTAAAATGACAGGATATTTCAAGGGATATGATGGAGAAGAATTATATTATGAGCAATATCTGTCCGAAGAAGATAAGGGGCATATTGTAGTGGTTCATGGTTTTACAGATGCAACCTACAAGTTTCGCGAGGTTATTTATTATTTTTTAAAGAGTGGATATTCTGTTAGTGCCTTAGATCATAGGGGACATGGTTATTCATTCCGAGCGATTGATAATTTGTCTATGATATCGATTGACTCCTTTGATGAGTATAAAGATGATTTGAATATCTTTGTAGAGAATGTTGTCAGACCGACATTAAAAACAGATGAAAAGCTTTTTGTATATGCTCACTCTATGGGTGGTGGAATAACAGCGCTTCTTTTGGAAGAAGATAATGCTGTTTTTGATGCGGCAGTTCTGACATCACCGATGATGGAGATAGAATTCAGCGGAGTACCGAATCATATGGCAATGTTGATTACAAATGGTGCCAATTTGATAGGAAGAGAAGAAAAATATACCATAGGAAGCAGTGATTATGTAGAGACATATGATTTTGAAAATAGTTCCTATACCAGTGAGGCACGTTATGATTATGTGTCACATCTGGGGGCCTCCGATGAAAGGTATCGAATGAGCGGAGGAAATTATAAATGGCTCAGTGCTGCAGTAGATGCGACAAAGAGCATTCGTGAAAACGCAGAGAAATATACAACAGATACGTTATTATTTCAGGCGAAAATGGACACAACAGTAGGACCGAATGGACAGAATGAGTTTGCAACCAGGGCATCGAATGTACAGCTGATTGTTGTGGAGGATGCTAAGCATAGTATTCTTTTTACCGATAATGAAACTTTTATCCCATATATGAATACGATTTTAGAATTTTATGAAGAACATTTACAATAGATAGTAAGTAACTGTTCAGAAAGGATTATGACAGAAATGAGTCAGTTTGATACCGTTATTTTTGATTTGGATGGAACATTATTAGATACGTTGGAGGATTTAACCGATGCTGTAAATTATGCATTGGGAGCATACAATATGCCTCTGCGGACGATAGAAGAGATTCGATGCTTTGTGGGAAATGGAGTAAGAAATCTGATGCTTCAAGCGGTACCGCAAGGAGAGGAAAATCCAAAGTTTGAAGAAGTATTTTCACTTTTTAAAGAATATTATGGAGAACACTGTAATGATAAGACAGGTCCATATTCCGGTGTAGTGGATTTGATGGCTAAGTTACAGGAAAAGGGCTATGTGATGGGAATCGTATCGAATAAGATTGATTCAGCGGTAAAGGAATTGAATAGCATGTATTTTGCTGATTATATACAGGTAGCAATTGGTGAGCGAGAGGGCGTTCAGCGTAAGCCAGCACCGGATACGGTATTAGCAGCATTGCAGGAGCTTGGTAAGAAGAAAGAAACAGCAATTTATGTCGGAGACTCAGAGGTAGACCTGGCAACGGCAAGAAATGTAGGAATTCCTTGTATTTCTGTACTTTGGGGATTCCGTGATAAGGAATTTCTGGAGAAATGTGGCGCAGATAAATTTGCAATAGAACCTTCTGACGTGTTACGTTTTCTATAAGTTTGTTGTAAAAGAACGTAAGTTGTGATAAAATGTTAGAAAATTCAGTGTTTATTGATAAGAGTGTGCTGAGTGTTTGAATTTGTGGTTATTCTATTTATGGAGGATAAACGATGAAGAAAATAGCCTTGGTTATGGATGGGTGGAAACGCTTTTTTACATATGCCTGGCCGTCGGGAATTTTGCAGAGAATCAAGGAAACCGGAGAGGATGTTAATCTTTATATTTTTAACAGCTCTGGTGATTGGAGCATGGATGAGGATTATAATGTAGGCGAATATAATATTTATAATTTGCCTGATTTTGCAGATTTTGACGGTATCATTTTAGATATTAATAATATTCGTTATGCTGATGTCGGAATGAGGGTTATTGAAGCGGTAAAGAAATCCGGAAGACCTGCTATTTCTATTGCTAATATAGTAGATGATTTTTATTATGTAGGAATTGATAATTATGCAGCAATGCAGGAGATGATAGCGCATCTTCACAAGAAACATGGTTGCAAGCGTTTCTGGTTTGTTATGGGACCAGAGGATAATTATGAGAATCAGATTAGAGAACAGGCACTGAGGGACTATTTGTTAGTGAATGAGATTCCTTATCAGGATGAGGACTTCTATTATGAAAACTATGAGTTTAAGTGTGGCTTTCATGGTTTTAATCAACTGTTAGAGACACACGATGAGGCACCGGATGCGATTATCTGTGCGAATGATAATATCGCAGTCGGAGTGTGTGAAGCGGCTACGGAGAAGGGATATCGTATTCCGGCAGACTTTTGTGTAAGTGGTTTTGACAATTTTGATAAAGCGAGCTATTTTACACCACAGATTTCCACGGTAGGACATATTCGTGAGGAGGTAGGCTATTGCTGTGCAGATGTTTTGATTCGATTGTGGGCAGGAGAGCATGTGCCTCGTTTTAATCATACGAAGGCAGAGTGTATTTACTGGGAGAGCTGTGGCTGTCAGTCGAAGCTGGAAATAGATATCCGTAAGCATATTAAGGAGCATATTTTATATGAGCTTGAAACTTCGGCTTTTGAAGAACAGGTAATTGCTTTAGAATATGAATTGCTTAACTGTAAATCTGTTCGTGAGATGTCGAATCTGATTCCGAAATGTATTCCGTCCATGCGTTGCGATGCGATGTATCTGGTGTTGGATGATCATATGAATGATTTTAGGAAGCAGAAGGACTATTATAATCAACGGCTGATTCATGATGAGAGCTTTCATGTACAGGGTTATCCAAACCGGATGAACATAGAATTTATCTATGAAAATGGTAAAAGTGTTAATTGTGATGACAAGTCGATAGATAGTCTTTTTCCAACCTTTGATTATGATAAAGGGGGAACGGATTTCTTATTTATGCCATTACATTTCAGAAATAAAACAGTTGGTTATTTCGTGATTCGTAATGCGGTATATCTTATGGAGAAACAGTATCTTTTCAAAGTAATGACAGTGCTGACTTCGGCCATGGAGAATCTGCATGAAAAAGAAAAGCTTGAATATATGAATCAGGTTTTGGCAGATATGAGTATAAAGGATGCTATGACTGGCTTATATAATCGTCTTGGATATCAGGAGCTCGCATGTAGGTTATTTGAAAAGAGAAAACGTGAGAAAAAGAATCTGCTGATTATGTTCGTTGACATGGACAGATTGAAAATAATTAATGATGAGTTTGGTCATGAATATGGTGATACTTCATTAAAGATTATTGCAAGGGCTATTCAGAAATGCTGTTCTATGGATTCTATTCCGATTCGAATGGGTGGGGATGAGTTCCTTGTCCTCTATAATATGATGAGTGAAGAAGAAGCAGATAGGATTGTGAAGCAGATACGTGCAGAGGTAGATGCAGAGGCTGCAATGAAGAAGCTTCCATTCGAGTTGACCTTTAGCGTAGGTTGTATTAAAACAGATATGAATGAGGATAAGGACTTGGATGCCTATGTAAGAGAAGCAGACGAGATCATGTATGAAGAAAAGAATAGGAAAAAAGCAAATCGCACCTGTTAAGGGTGCGATTTTTGTGATTCTAAGTATTATTTATTGCTTCCTCCAGGTAGTAGGATGGAAGAGAATAAGCATAGGAATAATCTCAAGTCTTCCGGCAAGCATATCAAACATCAGAATGAATTTTGAGAAAACGGAAAATTCAGAGAAGTTTCCAACGGGTCCTACCATATCAAGTCCGGGACCAATATTATTAAGTGTGGCAGCAATGGCTGTAAAATTTGTCGTAAAGTCAAAGCCGTTCATGCTTAAGAGTAAAAAAGAACCAACAAAAACGACTACATAAGCCATTAGGAATACATTACAGGATCGAATGGTTGTATGTTCGACTCCTTTTTGATCCATTTTCGTGATGCAGATTTGCCTTGGATGAATCTGTTGCTTTAATTCTTTACGTACCTGCTTTAAATATAAAGCAATACGTGATACCTTGATACCACCACCGGTTGAGCCGGCACAAGCACCAATAAACATCAGTATAACCATGATGGTACGTGAAAATTGAGGCCATAAATTGAAGTCTGTGGTTGCATAACCGGTTGTAGTCATGATGGAAGCAACCTGAAAAGCTGCCTGCTGCATACTATGGAAGAATGGTGCACCATCAACAGCCAGATTTACAGTGATTAATAATACAGCTGTAATGTAAATATAAAAATACCAGCGAACCTCTTCCAGATTGAATGCATTTTTAACCTTGCGAATCAAGATATAATAATAGAAGGTAAAATTTACTCCAAATAAAAACATAAAGATTGTAATAACGTTTTGCAGATAGGTAGAATAATCACCAATGCTGCTATTTTTTATACCAAAACCACCAGTGCCGGCTGTGCCGAATGCATGACAGATGGAATCAAATAGAGGCATGCCACCTAATAATAAAAGAATAATTTCAATAAGCGTTAATGCAAAATAGATAGCATATAATAAAAATGCAGTCTGCTGCGTCTTAGGAACGAGCTTACCGACAGATGGCCCCGGGCTTTCTGCTTTCATTAGGTTCATAGTTGAACCACCCGCCATTGGCAGGATTGCAAGGATGAATACCAATACTCCCATACCACCAATCCAATGACTGAAACTACGCCAGAAAAGATTACAATGAGATAGAGCTTCCACGTTTGTTAAAATACTGGATCCTGTGGTAGTAAAACCAGAAATGATCTCAAACAAGGCGTCCGGATAGCTTGGAATATCTCCACTAAAGTAAAAAGGAAGCGCTCCAATAAGGCTCATAATAATCCAGCTTAAGGATACGGCAACGAAACCTTCTTTTGCATAAAAGGTACGGCTTTTTGGCTTAAATATGCGAAAAATGATTCCGAGAAGCAGACAAAATATAGCAACAACAAGATATATCAAAGCATTTTGGCGCTCTCCGTAGAGAAAACCAACCAGACAGGATGGTAGCATTAGAACGCTTTGTAGCATGACAACATGTCCTAAAATAGAACAAATCATACGATAATTCATAATACACCTCTTTTATCTTGATGGATTTTTCAGAATATCTGAAATGTCACGTAGTCCCTTATGAGTAGTAACTACCACAACGGTATCATTTACTTGAATCGTATCACGACCGGATGGTGTGATAATCTGATTACCGCGGACAATACAACATATTAGAAGTTCATTTTTAAGCTGTAAGTCCAGCAACGGAATATCCGTAACGGCACTTTGTGTTTCTACATGGAACTCCAAGGCTTCGACACGATTATCCATTAGGCGGTATAGTGCTTCTACGTTGCTGCCTAAGGAATTATCATGGCTTCTGGCATATTGGAGAATATATTCTGCCGTAATGTTTTTCGGGGAGATAATACTTCCTACAGGCAGGTCGTCGATTATTTCATTAAGTGTCAAACGATTCATTTTTATAATCTTTTTACACTTTGCAGAGACCTTATTTGCATAGAGCGACAGGAATACATTTTCTTCATCCATATTGGTCAGGGCAACGAAGGCATCTGTATTGGCAAGTCCTTCTTCCAGCATAATGTCATGGTCTGTTGCATCTGCATGAATAATGGTTGCCTTAGGCAGAGCAACACTGAGGAAATCGCAGCGTTCACGATTTTTTTCGACGATTTTAACGTGAACTCCAGACTCAAGTAATATTCTTGTCAGATAGTAGGAAATGGTTCCACCGCCTGCAATAATAACATCCTTAATCTCTTTTGTAGAGGAAAGCTTTGTTGCCTGATGGAAGGTGTGAATCTTTTCTTTTGGCAAAACAACGGAAATGGTATCTCCGGCTTGGAGAATCGTTTCGCCATTTGGAATCGTAACCTTATGGTCATGCTCCAAAATACAAATCAAAATATTCTTACCAAATCTTCTGGAGAATTCCATAACCTTCATGTTATGTAGTGGAGAATTTTCCGAGATGGCAACACGTAACAGGTCTACACGTCCTTTGGCAAAGGTATCAATTTCCATTGCATCCGGAACCTGAATCAGATGTGCAATTTCTTTTGCGGCAGCAAATTCAGGATTTATTGCCATAGCAATACCCATACACTGTTTTAAATAGGCGATTTCTTTAGAATATTCCGGATTGCGTACTCTGGCAATGGTCTGACAGTTACTTGATTTTTTGGCAATCAGACAGCTGAGCAGATTGATTTCGTCATCACTGGTAACAGCAATAAATAAGTCGGCTTCCTCTATACCGGCTTCCTGCATGGCAAGAAAGCTGGTAGCATTACCGACAATGCCCTGAATGTCCATAGCAGACAACGCTGGCTGTAGGCGTTCTGCAGAGATATCTATTAATGTAATGTTGTGATTTTCGTCATTTAATTGCTGGGCGAGGGCATAACCAACCTTACCACAGCCTGCAATGATGATATTCATGAGATTAGCTCCTTTGTATTGTAATTTACATAACTCTGATTTAAAATTATACCATATTTATAAAATAATGTACATAAAATTGAGTTAATGTATGAGGTATGTAAGCATGAAACTATATGATAAAGCTAAGATAGACTGGAAGAATCTTCTGTTTGATAATAAGGCGATATTTGTGTTGTTATTTCCAATTATTGTGGAACAGCTTCTGAATTCCTTTATGGGGATGATAGATACTATGATGGTAAGTACTGTGGGAAGTGAAGCAATCTCTGCGGTTTCCTTGGTGGACTCGCTGAATAATCTTGTCATTCAGGTCTTTTCAGCTATGGCAGCAGGGGCGGCGATTATCTGTTCTCAGTATCTTGGAAGTGGTGATAAGAAGGCTTGTAATAAGGCGGCAAGACAGGTTGTGCTTACTGTATTTTTTATATCTATGGTGTTGATGGTGATATGCTTGATAGGAAGGGAGTCTTTACTCTACCTTATATTTGGAAATGTGGAAGAGGCAGTTATGGAGAATTCACTGGTATATTTTTTGGTAACGGTGCTGTCTTATCCTTTTTTAGCTCTATTTAATGTAGGAGCAGCATTTTATCGCGCATGTGGAGATTCAAAATTTCCAATGAAGGTGTCCATTATCTCAAATATAATCAACATAGTAGGAAATGCATTTTTTATTTATGTCTGTCACTGGGGTGTAGGAGGAGCAGCATTTGCAACCTTATTGTCGAGAATGTTCTGCACTATTGTTATATTTTATTGTCTTCGCAAACAGAAGCAGGTTATTGTAATACGTGATTATATGAAGCTCAGACCTGACTGGCCTTTGATATGGAAGATTATGGCAATAGGAATTCCGGCTGGTATTGAAAATGGCATGTTTCAGTTTGGCAAGCTTGCCATTCAGTCCACGGTATCGGCTATGGGAACAACTGCGATTGCGGCACAGGCGATGACAAATATTATGGAAAATGTGAATGGTATCGCAGGTATTGGTGTAGGAATCGGTCTGATGACAGTCATTGGACAGTGCATGGGTGCAGGAAGAAAAGAAGAAGCTAAGTACTATATGGTAAAGTTTATTGGAATTGGAGAGGTGGCGATTATACTTTCCTGTCTGTTTGCCTTTGCAATTACTAAGCCGGTAACATGGCTTGCAGGCATGGAACCAGAGAGTGCTGCCATGTGCTTTGAGATGGTTACTGCAATTACCATCGTGAAACCGTTATTCTGGGTAGGTTCGTTTGTCATCGCCTATGGATTAAGAGCCGCAGGAGATGTAAGCTTTTCTATGATTGTATCAACGGCTACTATGTGGTGTTGTAGAGTTGCACTTTGCGTTTTTCTGGTAAAGGTATTTCATTTTGGTCCAATGGCAGTGTGGATTGGTATGTTTGCAGACTGGATGATTCGAAGTATTATTTTTGGGGCGCGATTCCTAAGTGGCAAATGGTTGAAGAATCAGGTAATCTAATATGTTGTTAAAAGAGAGCAACTTGATTTTATATTTTCTTATGGAAAAAGTATGAGAAAGTGCTAATATTAGGAAGGTAGAAAAGGGAACTATAGGTAATATGCATGGTGAAAAGGGAAATGGAATGAGAAAAAAAGATAGGTATTTGTATTTAACGACTTTATTACTTGCTTTAGGTGTCACAGGCTGTATGAGAATGCCGGGTGAGGATTCTGCGCAAGTATTCATGTCAGAAAGTGTAGAGGAAACAAATTCAGAAGTTCTGATAGAACAATTAGATGTGCCTATGACTATGACAACAGAGGTTGAGACACAACAGGATGAAATAGAAACAGTGGAAGAGCCAGAGCCGCAGGAAGTAAGCCTTGTGATGGTTGGTGATATTCTTATGCACACGAAGGTATATGAGAGTGGACTTATGGAAGATGGTAGTTATAACTATGACCACATGTTTGCACAGGTTAAAACAGACATTGAGGAAGCGGATATTGCAATCGTGAATCAGGAGGTTATTCTTGGTGGAAGAGAGTTGGGGCTTTCTGGTTATCCGGCATTTAATGCAGCTTTCGAGGTTGGTGACAGCCTTGTAGATGCAGGCTTTGATGTGATTTTACATGCAACGAATCATGCCCTTGATAAAGGAAAAAAGGGATTGCTCAACTGTATTCAGTTCTGGGAGGAGCAGTATCCGGATATTGCGGTGTTGGGAATCCACGAATCGGAAGAGGATGCACAGGAGATTTATGTGCAGGAGATAAATGGAATTCGAGTTGCAATACTAAATTATACTTACGGGACAAATGGTATTGCATTACCAAAAGATATGCCGTATGCGGTGGAACTATGGGATGAAAAACAAATTGCAGATGATGTGGTAAGAGCAAAAGAAATAGCAGATTTTATTGTTGTGTGTCCTCATTGGGGAACAGAGTATGTTCTTGAAGAAACTGCAGATCAGAGAAAAAAGGCACAGTTTCTTGCAGATCTAGGAGTAGATTTGGTTATTGGGACACATCCACATGTGGTAGAACCGGTAAAGTGGGTAAGCGGAGCAGAAGGCAATCAGATGTTAGTGTATTACTCTATTGGAAACTTTATTAATGCAACAAGTGGTACTGGAAATGGAAAAGCTGCACGTATGTTAGGTGCAATGGCAGAGGTAACAATCGCCATGAATGAAGAAACACAGGAGGCATATATTAGTGAATATGGTATAGAGCCGCTTGTGACTCATAATGTATCTGGCAGTGGGCAGATAACTACATATAAGCTTGTTGATTATACAGAAGAGCTTGCCAAACAGAATGAGATGATATATCAGGATAGAACTTTTTCCAAAGCTTATTGTGAAGATATTAGCAGTACCGTTTTTGGAGATTTATATATAGAACAAGAGGAAGGAACAGAAGAAGATGATTATAGCGATGGAGAATGAGGAAGAACGGCCTGAGAAGGAACGAGCCATTGTACAAACGATGAAAGGACTTGTAAGCTTTCCGATGGCGGAGTCAGAAGAATTGATTGATATGGAGAGAAATCTGAAAAGTGCACAGCGCATTATCAGTCATATGGGAAGCCAGATTCAGGATTTATTAGATTATACAAAAATGGAAAAGGGATTGCGAAAACCTAAAAAACAATCCTTTTCCATGGAGGATTTCCGTAAGCAGATAGAATATCTGCTCCAGCCAATGTGTGAAGATAAAAATCTTACATATGAGATTGATTTTAGCAAAATGGAGGATGTATCCATAAAAACAGATAAAGGAATGCTGGTGCAGTTATTTTGGCAGCTTTTAGATAACGCGGCTCAGTATTCTGATGAGGGCGATAAGATTTTATTTGAAGCATATACAGTTGCGTTGTCCTCAAAGGAGATTACTAACTGCTTTGTTGTGAGAGACAATGGAGTGGGTATGAGTAAGTCATTTTTAGAGCATGTGTTTGAACCTTTTATGCGAGAGAAAAATAAAATGTCGAATCTTGTAGATGGGACAGGTTTGGGGTTGTACATTGTTCGTCAGCTTGTAAAATTAATGAATGGTGAAATACAGATAGAGTCAGAGGTAGATAGGGGAACAAGTGTTACGGTAAAGCTGACCTTTCCGATTTGTAAAAGTGCGAATAAAGGAAGAACTGTAAAACAAGAGGACTTGTCCATATTAAAAGGAAAAAGAGTTATCCTATGTGAAGAGAATCCTGAAAATGAAGAACAAACGCGCAGATGTTTGGAAAAGGCAGGAATGATTGTAGAGGTAGCTGAGAATGGGCAGGAAGTAATTGAACGGTTTCAGCAAAGTGAACCCTATTACTATGATGTGATTCTGATAAACGTCAGAATGTCAGGTATGAATGGATTTGAAATAACAAATGGAATTCGTCAGTTGGATAGAAATGATGCTTATTTGATACCGATCATTGCACTTATTGTGGATACCTATGATGAGAGCATTGCAACACCAATTGCTGGAGGTATGGATGCACAAATAGAAGAGCCGATTGACATTAGCGAATTATTAGTGCCTTTGCGCGAATTTTGGGAAAAATACAAAGAATAAAAGAAAATAGTGGAAATTATGTCAACTTTGTGTATACTATTTTATAGACGGAACATTCGTTAAAAATAAAAAATAGGGGAGAGTTGATATGTTAATTTTACTTATTGTAGTGATTCTATTAATTGCATTGTTATGTGCAGGTTATGTAAAGGCGCCACCTGATATGGCTTTTATCATTTCAGGTATTAAGAAAAAGTCTAAGATTGTGATTGGTAAGGCGAGCATTCGTATTCCGTTCTTTGAGAGACTGGATAAGCTGAATCTGCGTCTGATTCCGATTGACGTAAAGACTAGTAATGCAGTACCAACAGCTGATTACATTAACATTAATGTAGATGCAACAGTCAATGTAAAGATTAGTAATGAGCCTGATAAGCTCAGACTTGCTGCTGAGAATTTCCTGAACAAAAACACAGAGTATATTGCAAGTGTTGCTAGAGAGGTTCTGGAAGGTAATGTTCGTGAAATCGTTGGTAAGATGAAGCTTGAAGAGATGGTTTCAGACCGTCAGAAATTTGCTACTCTTGTAAAAGAGAATGCAGAGCCTGACCTTGCAGCGATGGGACTTGATATCATCAGCTTTAATGTACAGAATTTCGTAGATGGTAATGAAGTAATTGAGAATCTGGGTATTGATAATATTGTTCGTATCAAGAAATCAGCAGCCATTGCACGAGCAGAGAGTGAGAGAGATATTAAGGTTGCTCAGGCGAATGCAGATAAGGAGGCGAATGATGCTTCTGTAGCGGCTGAGACAGAGATTGCTAAGAAGCAGAATGAACTTGCTATCAAGAAGTCGGAATTACAGATGGAATCTGATACTAAGAAGGCTATGGCAGATGCGGCTTATGAGATTCAGAAGGAAGAACAGCGTAAGACCATCGAAATCGCAACAGCCAATGCTGATATTGCAAGACAGGAAAGAGAGATTGAATTGAAGCAGAAGGAGGTTGCTGTTACAGAGCAGGCTTTGGAGGCTGAGATTAAGAAAAAGGCAGAGGCTGACAAATATGCAACACAGCAGAGAGCCGATGCCGAGCTGTATCAGAGACAGAAGGATGCAGAGGCAAAACAGTTTGAAGCACAGCGTGAAGCTGAGGCAAGAAAAGCACAGGCAGAAGCTGACCGTTTTGCGAAAGAACAGGAGGCAGCAGGTATTCGTGCAGTCGGTGAAGCGGAAGCATCTGCAATTCAGGCAAAGGGTATTGCGGAAGCAGAAGCTATGGAGAAGAAAGCAGAGGCATATGCAAAGTATAACAAGGCAGCTGTCGCTGAGATGATGATTAAGGTTCTTCCTGATATTGCAGGTAAGATTGCAGAGCCACTTACCCAGATTGATAAGATTACCATTATTGGTGGTGGAGAAGGAAGCAATGGAGTAGAACAGGTTGCTGGTAATGTTCCGGCAGTTATGACAAAGCTCTTTGAATCCATGAAGGAAACAACAGGTATTGATCTTGCAGATATTATTAAGGCAGATTCTTATGATGCTGCTGTAAATCGTAATATTACCGTAAATGGTCTGGACAGTGTGAATCTTGTTGTAACAGATAAAAAAACAGAATAATATGATACATATATATAAGAAAGACAGTTTTTGAAAAGGGCTGTCTTTCTTAATTTTTATGAAATAAAATGAAAAGGGTTAACTTTACATAATATGCGTCGATATATATTATAAAGTATTATGTAACTATTCAGGTAGGTCGAAACATTTACTGCTGAGACCGTAAGAAAATGATACAGAAAGCAAAAATCTCATCGCTGAAAGCGATTTAAAAAGGATTTTTGCATTGTAATTGTGAAGGTACTGAATAATTACAGCATTATAAAAACAGAAAAAGGGGAGAGACAAGTATGGTAATAAGGGGAACAAGAACATCTCTTGCAAGGGCAAGAATGATTCGTAGTGCAAGAAGAAGCAGAAGTGGTAAGATGTTTAATAGAAGAACTTCAGGAAATACATCTTCCAGACTGAACAGTTCTTCAAGAACAAATAACACAAGCGAGACGAAGCAAACCAAGAAGATAGCGTTGTATGAGGAAGTGCAGAAGGCAGCAGACGATATGCAGAAGACTGCAAAAGCTTTGTTAGAACTTGGAAAAGCCAAGACGGAAACAGCAGCCAAAACAGACAGTGCAACTACGTCAGAAACAGCAAGTAAGACAGACAGCACAACTACGCCGGAAACAGCAACTAAGACAGATAACACAGCAACGACAACTCAGACAAAAGAAAAGACAGAAGAGGAGCAAAAGAAAGAAATTATTGCCGGTGTGAAGGATTTTGTAGAGCAGTATAACATTATTTATAAGAATCTGGATGAGCTTGGTGGCTCGGTTAATACAGTATTTTTAAGCAAGCTAAAACAGCTTATGGGTAATTGTGAGGAAGAATTAAAAAAGACAGGTGTATCCATTAATAGGGATGGTACATTGTCTGTTACAGCAAAGACCTTAGAAAGTACAGATTTGAATACTTTGAAAGCGGTATATTGCAAGAGTAATGGAATTGTGGATAAATTAGCAGACAGAGCAGAAAATATTGAGAGCAATGCAGCTTCAACGATTCAGGTTATGAATCGTATGTACGGAACCCAGAGTTCTTATAATAAGTATGGAACGAGCAGTGCTTATTATGGCAACAATGGAAGCTGGTATAATGCAATCGGATAAAGGTATAAGGATTAGAAAAGAAAGAATCCGTCCCCGTATTAGGAACGGATTTTTTTCTTTTCTTTTTTATTGATATACATACTTTTATCAGCTCTGCTTTGTGTATCATCTAGCTTTTTGTCAATGGAAGAATCAAAAACAGCATATCCGTATGCTATTTGCATATGGATGTTTTTTTGCCTTGCATTGAAAGAATCGATAGACCATTCCATAAGATTGAAATAGTAACGAAAATCAAAATGTGATGCCTTTTCAATAATTACCACAAATTCATCACCGCCTACACGATAGCATTTACCTACATGTGCAAAGGTGTTGGAAATGATTTTTGCGGAGTTGACAATGTATTCGTCACCAATATTGTGTCCGAGTGTGTCATTAATCTGTTTCAGATTATTTAAGTCGAGATTAATTATGGCAATATCGTCCGGTGAAGAAGATAGTATCTCGAAGTCACGGTGAAAGGCAGTACGGTTTGACATTTTTGTCATCTGGTCTGTAAAGGCAAGACGTTGATAAGTATTGGCTTTTCTTCCGAGTTTCATAAGAGATGCTGAGTCTTTAACGGATGTGAAGCCAAGAATAATAACATAAAGTAAAAAACCGACACGACCAAAGGTGTTGCAATCTCTGAAACCAAGATAGAAGGCAAAGAGATCTAATCCGGAGGCAATAGCACAGATACAAATACAGAGTAAATGTATTTTGACATTTGTAGAATTATGCCGTTTTTTTAACAGCTTAATAGAGCAGTATAGTACAAGTGCTAATAAAATGATTATCATAATATGTGTTGACCATAAAGTATTGCGTAAGTCCACCAATTTGAACATTTGTAGGATGAGGCAAAGGGCTATTTGAATGACATCTGCAATACAGTAGATATCCCATATTTTGCTATTGTCCTCATAATGTGATTTTACAAATAATGCAAATGGTAAAGGCAGTAGCATGAGCGAAATAAAAGCAATATAAGAACTAATAATATTGTTTCTCATCAGTAAAACGGAGAAGCTGCTTTCGTTGGCTGACCAAACGGATAGAAAAATTGCAAAAACACCAAGCTGAAGAAGGTTCAGCTTAATAGGCAGATGGAAACGGATATAAAGCCAATAGATAATCATACATATGCCAATGCATAAAATGATAAAGCAAAGTAAAAAGGAAGTAATATTTTCATTGATTATTTGAGATACGATTGCCGGAATACTGCCAGAGTAGAATTCAGGAATCTTTTCGGCATACCCGTCATAGGGTGATGTAAAATTAATAATCAAATGACAGTCTGCTTTGGGAAGTGTTACGAAGTTCCAATTATAACCGGATGTAACGGCAAACGGATTATTGTTATTAATCGGATATTCATAAATTAGCAAATTGTCGCAATAGATAGTCACATCCTGATGTATAGTATAAAATGCCAGTACATTGTTGATAGTGGGGATGGAAGAGATATCACCTTCCAATGTAACGACATCTCCATGAGGACGTATCAGATAATCATCCCACAGAACGACATCACTGGAAGAAACATATTGTCTTGTATTATGGGTTGCATCAAAGATGCCAATATAAGTTAAAAAGAAGAAAGCAAAAAAGAATAGAATGGTATATATTATAAAATAAGTTTTTTTCATTTTAATCTCCTGCTTGTAAAATTGTCAAATAGATGGACATATTTTATTTCATTATAGCACTTTTTTTGAGGCTATACCATTAAAAATAAGAAAATATAAAATATGAAATTAATTTATACATATTTTAGAAAAATAACCTTGCACAGTATTTATAGAATGAATAAAATAGAAATAGAATGAAAAATGAGGAGCGGAACATGGGATTTGATAGAGAAAAATTAAAACAAATAAGAAGAATGATATTGTATATTGCACTCATTGTACTGGTTTTGATTTATAGTGATGAAGTGTTTGGTGCAATAGGAGTGTTTATTGGTTTTATGAAACCATTTATTTATGGTGGGGTGATAGCCTTCATCTTAAATATACCGTTGCGTTTCATAGAGAATAGAATATTTAGGAAATGGACAGGCAAGTTGGCAGAAAAACTGAAACGTCCGATAGGAATTGTACTGAGTATTTTGTTTGTCGTATTGATTCTGAATATCGTTATTATGACAGTTGCACCGCAGCTGGGGAAAACGCTGGTAGAGCTTGGAACGCAGATTCCGGTGTTTGCAGAAGAGGTTGTAGTTAAGCTGGAAGCTGTCAGTGTAGAATATCCGCAATTGGAAAAGTATGTAGCAGATTTAGAAAATATAGAAATAGATTGGCAGTCTGCATTGGATAGCCTGATACAGTTTTTGAAAAATGGAATGACGAATGTTCTTTCATCAACAGTAACGATGGCGGGAAGCATTATTGGTGGAGTCATGAATTTGTTTATTGGATTCATCTTTGCTATCTATATTTTGGGGCAGAAGGAAGTTCTGTGTAATCAGGGGAAGAGAATTGTTTCGGCATTTTGTTCAGAAAGAGCAGAACGTTTTGTATTAAAGGTATGTTCTATAGCAAATAGAAATTTTTCGAATTTTATTAGTGGTCAGTGTACAGAGGCTGTCATTCTTGGAAGCATGTTTGTGATTGCGATGACTATTTTTAGGATGCCATATGCTCTTTTGGTTGGTGTTCTGATTGCTTTTACCGCGTTAATACCAATCGTAGGTGCTTTTATAGGATGCTTTGTAGGTGCTTTTTTGATTATGGTAAATAACCCGATGCAGGCGCTTATCTTTATCGTTATGTTCCTCGTTATTCAGCAGATTGAAGGAAATCTTATTTATCCAAAGGTTGTGGGTAATAAGGTCGGACTTCCTTCTATCTGGGTATTGATGGCGGTAAGTATCGGTGGAAGCCTTTTTGGTGTGGCAGGTATGCTGTTTTTTATTCCATTAATATCGACCTTTTATATATTGCTTCGTGATACGGTAAATGAGAGAAATGCCAGAAAACAGAAAAAAGAGAAGAAACCATATTATCATAATACAGGTAATAAGAAGAAATATTATAAATCGAATCATAATCAAGGAAAAAAGGATGTCTGATAGCGGGCATCTTTTTTATATGGGCGAATTCACATTGTATAATTGTTTTATTTTGGTTGAATTAAATAAACAGTTAATGTAAAATATAAGTAATGTATATTCAGATAAATACAGATGAAATAAAATAAAAACTCAAAATATAGTCATAAGACTGTTGGGAAAGGGAGAATTAGCGTGAAAAAGAAATTACTTGCGTTATTGCTGTCGGGATCTGTATTATCAATGACGTTGGCTGGATGTGGTAATAGTCAGGCAACGGAAGAGATAACAGTAACAGAGAATGAAAATGTAGAAACAAAACAGGATGAGGGGCTTGAATCAGGTAAGGTTGAACTGACTGTCTGGGCAGAAGAAAACAATTTTGAAATGCTAGAGGGAATGTTTGAAACCTTCAAGCAGGAGTATGCAGGACAAGCGGAATTTGAGATTACACTTGTTCAGCAGGCAGATGCAGAAACAAAAAATGTTATGCTGGGTGATATTCACAATGCGGCAGACGTGGTATCCTTACCGGATGACCAGTTACTTGGTATGATTGCAGCAGGAGCGTTATCACCGGTTCCGAATGCAGATGAAGTGAGCAAGGCTAATCTGGCAGAAGCAGTTGCGGCAGCTACGTATAAGGATACTTTGTTTGCTTATCCATATACAGCGGATAATGGCTATTTCCTGTATTATGATAAGGATTATTTTACAGAAGCAGATGTTCAGACACTGGATGGTATCTTAGCAGTAGCAGAAGCAAACGAGAAAAAGTTTTCGATGGAGTTCAGCTCCGGATGGTATTTGTACTCTTTCTTTGGCGGAACAGGTATGGAATTTGGAATTAATGAAGATGGAGTTACGAACTACTGTAACTGGAATACCACAGAAGGTGCTGTAAAGGGTACTGATGTTGCGGAGGCACTGCTGAAGATTACGGCAAGTCCGTCGTTTTTATCACAGGGAGATAGTCTTTTTGTAGAAGGAGCTGCTTCCGGAGAAGTAATTGCGGGAATCAGTGGTGTTTGGAATGCGGTTGCTATTCAGGAGGCATGGGGAAAAGATTATGGAGCATGTAAGCTTCCTACCTATACTTGTGCAGGTAAGCAGATTCAGATGTCATCCTTTACCGGATATAAGTTGATGGGTGTGAATGCATATTCAGACCATGTGGAATGGGCTCATAAGCTGGCAGATTGGATTACAAATGAACAGAATCAGACGGTTCGGTTTGAACAGAGAAGTCAAGGACCTTCTAATATTAAGGCAGCAGCTTCGGATGCAGTTGCAAAGGTTCCTGCTATAGCAGCAGTTATTGAACAGTCACAATATGGTACCTTGCAGAGAGTAGGTAATCTATATTGGGATGCATGTACTAGATTCTCAGAAACAATTGTAGCAGGTAATCCGAATGGTCTGCCACTACAGGATATTATGGATAATATGGTTGCCGGTATTACGGCTTCAACAGTACAATAATAGGAGGAAGAAAAGATGGGAAAGAAAAGACGTATAAGCATTACAACCGTTATTCTGATTCCGGTTTTTGTACTAGGAATTGTATGTGTGATTTCCAGTGCTCAGGCTATTTCTAATATAAAGAAAGTAAATGCGAATGCAAGTGAGATTGCAGATGAATATATGACCAGTATTTCTAAACTGAGTGAGATTCAGAAGGAGACACAAGCAGTACATAGTAAAGGATTATCTCATATTATAGCAACAGATCTTGATACCATGATTGCCATGGTAGACTCTATCAGAGCAGAACAAAAGGTCTTGGAAGGATATCTTGATGAATATGAGAAGAATTATTTATTAGAAGAGGATAGAACAGCCTTTGAATTAATTGTAAGCAATTATGAGGGAATGAAATACGAGATTGCTAATATGATGGCATATAGTGCAAATAATGAGAAGGTTGCAGCACATGATCTCGCAAATGGATTGATTGCAGAATACAGTAATGCGATTCAGGAACAGATTGAGTTGATTAATAGTAATGCAACAGCGGCAGCGGCTGATACAAGAACGCAGCTGTCAGATGTATATAATAGTTCTGTTGTAAGCGGTTTTATTACAATAGGGGTCAGTGTATTATCATTAGCAGCTTCCTTGCTTTGCGTATTGGTTCTGGTTATCAGACCAATTGCAGGAACCAATAAGCAGATTAGAAATATTATCTCTGATATTGACAGAAATGAAGGCGATTTAACAAAGCGTGTTAATATTGCAGCGATTCGAGAAGTAGCCGAGCTTGGAAATGGTTTTAATACCTTTATGGATAAATTACAGAATATCTTGAAGCTGATTATTGAGAACACAAACGAAATGAGAGTTGTAGTGGATGAGGTTCAGGAAAGTGTGCGCACTTCGAATGACAGTGCGTCAGACCTTTCAGCAGTAACAGAAGAGCTTGCGGCAACGATGCAGGAGGTAGGAAATTCTACTGGAGTTATTAATCGAAATGTAGATTCTGTTCGTAGTGAGGTTGAGGAAATTGCAGATAAGTCCAGCAGCATTAATGAGTATTCCAAAGGCATGAAGGTAAATGCAGATAAGATGGAAAATGATGCAAAGTCAACCATGCAGGAAACAGGTACAAAGGTACAAGAGATTCTTGATGTATTGAATCAGGCGATTGAAGACAGTAAGAGTGTAGATCAGGTTAACAGTCTTACAAATGAAATTCTTAGTATTTCAAGCCAGACGAATCTTCTTGCGTTAAATGCTTCTATTGAGGCTGCAAGAGCAGGAGAAGCAGGAAAAGGCTTTGCAGTAGTTGCGGATGAGATTCGTCAATTGGCAGATTCAAGCCGTGATACAGCAAACAGAATTCAGGAAATCAACGTTGTTGTTACACAGGCAGTACATAATCTTGCTGGCAATGCGAATAACCTTGTAGAGTATCTGAATGAATCCATTCTTCCTGAATTTGGGAATTTCGTGGAAAGTGGTGTTCAGTATAGAGAGAATGCAGCCTATATTGAAGGTGTAATGAACGAATTTGCAGAAAAAACCGATGCTTTGAAAAAAGCAATGGATGAAATTGCAACCTCTATTAATACCATTACAAATGCAATTGATGAAGGTGCAGAGGGTGTTAACGGAGCAGCAGAGAGCACACAGATGCTTGTTGTGGATATGGAGAAGATTAGTAATCGTATGGATGTAAACGAAAAGATTGCAGGTGTTCTTCAACAGGGAACCGCTATTTTTACAAAATTTTAAATTACTGGCATGATGATGGAATCACGGTCACTCTGGATAACTTGTATAAGAGAAACAGAGGACCGTGATTTACATTTTATATAGAGTCTGCTAGACTTAAAGTGTTGGTAATTGTATAGGAATTGTGTGTTAAGCTTGTATAATTACGAATATTTTGAACATGGATGGAAAAAGAGGTCAGACAGAATATGAAGAGATGCATTATCATAGGAGCAGGCGAATTCTACGAAAAAATATGGGATTATGAGAAAGAGGATTTCCTGATTGCGGCAGATGGTGGCTTTGAACATCTTAGAAAGATGGGAGTAATGCCGAATCTGTTAATTGGTGATATGGATTCGATAGAGCAGGAATATACTGGTCTTGAAGTAGAGGTTAAGCGACTTCCGCGGGAAAAGGATGATACGGATATGTTGGCAGCAATTAAAGAAGGTCTTGCGCAGGGATGTAAGGAATTTATCATCTATGGAGCTTTAGGTGGAGAACGCATCGATCATTCTATTGCAAATTTGCAATGCCTGTTATATCTGCATCAGCATGGCGCGAAGGGGATATTATATGGAGCACATGACAGAATAGAACTGTTATGTGATGGAAAAATAGAGTATCCGGCGACGATGAAGGGAATCCTTTCGGTGTTTGCCTTTTTCGGAGATGCCAAGGGTGTGACAGAGCAGGGATTAAAATATTCTGTTCAGGATACGACGATAAAAATGGAATTTCCGATTGGAATTAGTAATGAATTTATCGGTAAGGAGAGCATGATAGAGGTAAAGGATGGCATGTTGCTGGTATGTATCCATGAAATAGATTAAGTAGAATGATAAACACCTGTAGTAAGACGTATGGCGAGGAGTAATATATGATTTATACATTTTCACAATGGTTATTTTTCTTTTATATTTATTGTTTTATTGGTTGGATATGGGAGACCTGCTATGTCAGTGTGATGCAGGCAAAATGGGTGAACCGTGGATTTATGCGGGGACCATTTCTTCCGATTTATGGTTCGGGAGCTATTATCATACTTATTTTTACGTTGCCATTTCGAACACAGGCGATTCCCGTGTTTTTCTTTGGAATGATAAGTGCGACGATATTGGAATATTGTACTGGTGCGGCGATGGAGAGGCTTTTTCATGTTCGTTATTGGGATTATACGGGTAAGCCATTTAATGTAAACGGGCATATTTGTCTGATTTCTTCTTTGGCATGGGGGGGATTTTCCGTTATTCTTACCTTATATGGACATACTCCGATAGAAGGCTTTGTGCTCGGAATGAATCATAATCTGTTAGAATTTTTGGTGTTTATCCTGACAGTGGTAATATCGGTTGATATGTTTGAATCAGTAAGAGAGGCTTTGAACTTAAAGGAAATGCTGTTAAGCTTGGAGGAAAATAATGCGGAATTTAGAAGAATCCAGAAGCATATGGAAGTGATACAGGCATTTTATGGAGCAGAGCTTAAGGAGAAGTCAGAGGTTGGCTTGAAGAAACTGAATGCGGCGATTTTTTCCGGTAAGGAATGGTATGATAAATATGGCATACATAAGAATCGTAAAAGTGTTACCAAGGCAGTATTTCTTGCTAACTTGGAGCGCACAAGAGCCTTGAAGGAAGAAACTTTACGACATCTGAGCGAGACCATGGAAGCGTATGCAGAGAAGATGAAGGGGTTTACGGAAAAGGATGAATCCGTATTGCAGGCGATTTCAGAGGCAAGAAGTATTATTTCTGGACAGAAACATAATATTTTGAATATGAAAAATAAAGAATATGTCAGATTGAGAGCTTTATTGAAGAGAAATCCACATGCAGTATCTAGGATGCATGAGAACGCTTTTTACGAGATTATGGAGATTACGGAAGAAGAAACATCAGATGAACCAAGGAGGTAGGATGATTGAATATCATACGCAGGTTTGGGGAATGGATAGATGAAAAATATCGAACGCTTGATACACAGAGATTGGTTATGAATGCAATTCTGATTATTTCATTGTCGGCGTTGGTAGTCTTAATCAGCACAGAAGCAATGATGTATAGGGAAGAAGAAAGTGGTATCTTAGGGCTTTTTCTGATTATGCTGTTTTTAATGATTATGCTTTTGCTGGTCAATGTGTATCCGCAGAAGATAGGATTATGGTCAGCGATTGTAACAATTCCGATTAATTTTGTATTTTTCCCATATCAATTTCTGATTGCTTCAGGTGGTGGAATCAAATCGGGTATGCCGATTTGGCTGACATTTGGGATTTTACTTGTATTTTTAATGACGGAGGGAATCTATTTTAAGATTTTATTACCATTGACGTTATTAGTAAATACAGGAATGATGATGTGGGCGTATCTGAACCCGGAGTTTGTACCGGAGAGAATGCTAAGAAATTATTATTATAATGATAATCTGATAGCGATGCTGGTGGTTGGTTGTTCCTGCGGTTTTGTATTGAAGTATCAGAAGATAGTGCAGAAGCGGCAGACACAGGTAATCGAGATTGCAAGACTAGCAGCGGAGCAGGAGAAGCAGAATGCGCAAAAAGCCAATCAGGCAAAGAGCAACTTCCTTACCAATATGTCACATGACATCAGAACGCCAATGAATGCGATTGTGGGAATGACAGATATTGCAAAGTATCATATTGATGATAAAGAGAAAGTAATGGAATGTCTGCAAGTAATCAATGCGTCATCCACACAGCTTTTTCAACTTCTCAATAATGTACTTGATATGTCGGAGATTGAGACACAGGGATTAAAGCTAAAGGAGATACCTTTTAATCTGGAGGAGCTTCTTGAAAATATAGAAGTTGTGGTCTGGCAGAGTGCAAGGAATAAGAAGATTGACCTGCAATTTTATACGGATATTAAAAGTGGCAATTTGATTGGAGATCATGTCAGGTTACGCCAGATTCTGATGAATATTATTGGCAATAGTGTTAAGTTTACTCCGGCAGAAGGGCGCATTACGATTTCTGCAAGGCAGGTTGATAATGAAATGGATGAATTTGCTAATTTTGTATTTGAGATTGAAGATACAGGAATCGGCATGTCTCAGGAATTCATTGATAAGATATTTAACCGGTTTGAGCGTGAAGAAGGTCAGGATGTGAAAAAAATAGAAGGTAATGGCATAGGTATGAGCATTACCAAGGGCATTGCTGATGCGATGGGAGCAACGATTCAGGTTCAGAGCAAGCAGGGTGAAGGAAGTAAATTCACAATATACCTAAGAATGAAGGTGAATCAGAATAGCAAAGAGGCAATGAAAAAGGATAAGGATGGAAGTATTGCCTTTGACGCATCCGGTAAGAAGATTCTGATTGTAGAAGATAATGAGATTAATATGGAAATCATTAAGGGAATTCTGGAGCGAACCAAGGCGAAGATTGTCTGTGCATGGAGTGCAGAAGAGGCCTTGGAGATTATCGAGAATCAAGGCAAGGATTTCTTTGATATTATATTCATGGATATACAGCTTCCGGGTATGGATGGGTATAGTGCGGCGAGAAATATTCGCTGTCTGCCAAGGGAAGAGGCTATGACGGTACCGATTCTTGCAATGACAGCCAATGCCTTTTCACAGGATGTAGAGAAAGCATTTCATGCAGGTATGAATGCACATATTGCAAAGCCGATTGATGTAGATGAGCTATTTCAAAAGCTGTATCATTTCTTATATACATAGACATTATTAAATGATTAATTGACAGGATGAGAAAGATTATGAAAAGTGAGAGATTAAAGAGACTTGGTGAGATTTTAGAGGAAAGCGTAGCAAAACAGGAGATAGCAGGTGGCAATCTTTGTGTCATGCACAAAGGTCAGGAAGTGTATTATGCACAGGCAGGATATGCGAATATTGCAGAAAAGAAGAAAATGGAACGAGATACGATTGTAAGACTCTATTCTATGAGTAAACCTGTTACAGCGGCGGCAGTCATGCTCTTGGTGGAGCGTGGAGTGATTGATTTATGGGATCCATTGGAAAAGTATATTCCTGAGTTTGCTAATGCGACAGTAACGGCAGATAGATGGATAGACAAGGGGGCTGTCAAGGTAAAGCGCTCCGTGACGGTTAAGGATTGTATGAATATGACTTCCGGGCTGCCTTATGGTGGTGACGCGGATATTTCCAGTAACGATGTTGGAATAGTATTCGAAGAACTGGACAAGAGATTGTACACAGACAAGCCAATGACCACGGTAGAGCTGGCAAAGAGACTTGGCGGTTGCAGATTGGATTTTCAGCCGGGTGAGGGCTGGAGATATGGAACCAGTGCAGATGTATTAGGCGCTGTAGTAGAAGTGGCAAGTGGTAGGCGTTTTGGAGCTTTTTTGGAGAAGGAATTCTTTCAACCTCTGGGTATGAAGGATACAGGATTTTCTGTGTCGGATGATAAGAAGGACAGACTGGCAGTAGTCTATGAAAGTACTTCGGAGGGGCTGGTAGAATATCATGGAAATCACTTAGGAATCTGTAATCATATGGATACAAAGATTGTCTTTGAGTCCGGCGGTGCAGGGCTGGTGTCTACACTGGATGATTATTGGCGTTTTACGCAGATGCTGATGCAAAAGGGGAGCTTTGATGGAAAGGAAATCCTTGCACCGAAAACGGTTGAGTATCTGGCAGGCTGTCATTTACAGCCACAGCAACAGGTGATGATGAAGGATTGGGAGAATTTGTATGGCTTTTCGTATGGAAATCTGATGAGAGTATTAGTTGATCCGTCACTTACTATATTTAATGGTTCAGTGGGAGAATACGGATGGGATGGATGGCTTGGACCATATTTTGCGAATATGCCAAAGGAAGAAACAACCTTCCTTATGACAGTTCAGAGAAAAGACAGTGGAACCTTTACGTTGACAAGAAAGCTTAGAAATGCTTTGGCGGCGGCGTTTGAATAAGGTGGTTGTATGGTGAGTAGGTTTAATACAACAAAATGGAGTGGTGTCTGAAAGGACAGCACTCCATTTTCGTGTCATTAGATAATATCCTGTAACTGAGCCATTTGCAGCTTGTAATAGGCTCCTTTTTTTGCCATGAGAGTTTCATGGTTTCCTTCCTCTAAGATACCGCCATTGTCGATAACAAAGATTCGGTCTGCCTTTTGAATCGTGGATAGTCGATGGGCAATGACGAATGAAGTACGTCCTTTCAATAATGCCTCAATTCCCTCTTGCACGAGCAATTCGGTTTTCGTATCAATGCTGGAGGTTGCTTCGTCCAAAATCAGAATCTTTGGCATACTTACCATCGTTCTGGCAAATGCAAGGAGCTGCTTTTGTCCAACGGATAAGCCGCCTCCTCGTTCCTCTAGGACTGTGTCGTATTGCTTCGGAAGCTTCATGATAAAGTCATGCGCATGAACCGCTTTGGCTGCAGCAATGATTTCTTCCTCTGTAGCATCCAGCTTTCCATAGGCGATATTCTCATGAATCGTTCCTGTGAAAAGAAAATTATCCTGTGTCATGATTCCCATTTGCTTACGGAGACTTTCAATACTGACAGATTTGATGTCATGTCCATCTATTTTTATAGTTCCTTCCTGAATGTCATAAAAACGACTGATAAGATTAACAATGGTAGTCTTGCCGGCACCGGTTGGACCTACGAGAGCGATGGTTTCGCCCGGTTTAATATGAAAGCTGACATTTTGTAATACCTTTGTATTTTCGTCATAGGAGAAGGTAACCTGTTCAAAGTCAACAGAACCTTCAATAGGAGGCATTTCTGTTACATTTTGAGCATCAGTAATCTCAGCCTTGGTGTCAAGGATTTCAAAGATTCTCTCAGCGCCTGATATATTTGTAATCAGCTGATTGTAGAAATTACTAAGGTTCATAATCGGCTGCCAGAACATGGTAATATAGGTTCCGAATGCGATAAGAGTACCAATAGATACTTTTTCCACACCTAAGATGACGATACCAGTATACCAGAGTGATACACAGCCAAAGCCCCAGCAGAAGTCTACGACAGAGCCGAAGGCATCGGCATATAAAACTGCATCCATAAAGGAACCACGATGTTCCTTGATAAGCGTATGGAAGGTATTTCTTGTTTCCTTTTCGGCATGAAAGCTCTGAATGATACGAATACCGGATAAGTCCTCATGTACAAAGGCATTCAGATTAGATGATTTTTTCCTATGTATTTGCCATCTTGCATGGGAACGTGACTGAATAAACCAGACTCCTACAATCATAAATGGAATACTGATTAAGGATGCAGCTGCAAGCAGTGGATTCTTGACAAACATAATGATAACAACAGCACAAAGAGTAATGAAGTCAGGAATCAGAGTCGTTACACTGTTTGACAGGACATCTTTGAGTGAGTTAATATCACCAATAATTCTAGCCAGAATCTTACCAGTTGGTCTACTGTCAAAAAATTTAAAGTCTAAGGTCTGAATATGTGTGTAAAGCTGCTGACGGATATTTACCAGTACATTGTTACAGACCTTTGCCATTACATACATTCTGACCTTTACTAAGACGATTAGAATCAGATTAAGGGCAATAGCGATAGCGGCAATGCGGTATAGTCCTTGAAAATCTTTTACGGATATGTGTTTATCTATCGCAGCTTCCATAAGAAGTGGATTTACAAGGCTGACACCAACACAATATGCCATAATCAGCAGCACGCCAAGGATTGGCAGCTTATATTGTAAAAGATAGGAGAATAGTCGTCCGAGTGTCTTGAGCTTGCTGACCTCGACGAGATTCTCATCTTCCTTGAATGAGTTAATAGGCACGGTTATGCCTCCTTTCTGCTGGGTGCTCCGTACTGGGAGCAGTAAGTGGTATAATATAACCCTTCCAGCGCCATGAGCTCTTCATGGGTGCCACGTTCGGCAATGGAACCGTTTTCTAATACAATGATTTCATCGGCATGGCGAACGGCACTGATTCGGTGGGCTATGATAAGCTTTGTTGTATTTTGTAATTCGTGTAATGTTTTTTGGATTTCATGCTCTGTTTCCATATCAAGGGCAGAGGTGGAGTCATCCATAACCAGAATTGGTGAATTTTTTGCAAAGGCTCTGGCAATGCTGATTCGCTGCTTCTGACCGCCGGAAAGTCCGACACCTCGTTCGCCGATGATGGTTTCATAGGCATCATCCATCTTTTCGATAAAGCCACTTGCCTGTGCAGCCTTGGAAGCATTGCGTACCATAGTTGCATCTATGTAATCTTTTTTTCCAAGCTTCACATTCTCGGTAATGGTATCAGAGAATAAGAAAACATCCTGCATGACAAGAGAGATGCTTCCTCGTAACTGCTCTAACGAAAGCTCTCTAATGTCGACGTTGTCTAATAAAATCTTTCCATCGGTGGCATCGTATAGTCTTTGTAATAATTGAATAACAGAAGTTTTTCCGGCTCCGGTTGCGCCCATGATACCAATTGTTTTACCTGGTTCTACTACAAAGGAAATATCATGCAAAATCTCGTGCATATCTTCCTTATGGAAGGAAACGTGGGAGAATTCGATTTTTCCCTGTACGGTATTGAGAGTAATAGGATTTTCGGGTTCCAGAATGGCAGGAACTTCGTTGTAAATCTTCTGTATTTTCTTATTAGATGCAATACCTGCGGATAAGTCATTCGACAGCCAGCCAAGCATTTCCATAGGCCATACAATATTGTTGGAATATTCAATAAAGGCACCCAGAACACCAAGAGTGATGACATCCTGCATCACAAGTCGTCCCCCAAGTAACAGCATAAGCATTGGCAGAAGCTTTGTAATAATCTGGAAAAATGGATAGTATTTTACAAAGACCTTGGATTGTTGCATATTTAACTCGTAGTAGCGCTTATTATGGGAAAGGAACTTCTTGATTTCAAAACGTTCCCTTGCAAAGGCCTTTACGGTACGGACTCCGGCAAGATTTTCCTCGGCTACGGTATTCAGCTTTGCATTTTCTTCACTGATTTCTTCATATATTTCTCCAAGCTTTTTCTCCATTTTTAATGCAATGAAAGCGCAGAGAATCATAGCACAGGTTGGAATGACGGCAAGGGATGCATTCAGACTGTACATACAGCAAAGAACGACAGTAGTATGGTAAATAACCTCAATTACCAGCATTCCGACATAGGACATGGTATTCCATACACGGTCAACATCGTCCTTGACACGAGCCATCAGCTCGCCGGTGTTATTCTTATCAAAAAAGTTACAGCTAAGACTCTGAATATGGTCAAACAGCTCCTTTCTCATTTCAGAAGCAATTTTAGAGCCAGCTTTATCGAAGGTATATTCCTTCGTGTATTGAAAAATACATCTGCCGACACCGACGCATAGGATTCCACCGAGCAAATAGGGCAGAAGTGAGATGTTTCCGCCAAGGATAACATCATCAATAATATGCATCGTCAGCATGGGTGACAGCATATCCAGTGATACGCTGATTAACAGGGATAGAATGGCAAACGCGTAAGACCATTTATATTCCCAAATATAGGTTGATAGTTTCTTTCTTTTCATGATGTGTTAATGTTCCCTCCTCATGTATGTAATGAATACTCTCCGGGTATTACGAATCAACGCTGTACTAGACGCATGTAGCATAGCTGTATACGTCTGTGTACATGAAAAAACCACGATATAAAAACTACCGTGGTTCAGAATCAAAATATGTATTCTAATATATGACATTCATGTTTGGTGATATTATGAATGACAACACCCAGAGGTAATTTTTGTATTTAACTTTGTTAAGTTGTTGTTTGTGTTATAAACTACATTAATGAACATAATTTTACCTCCTTTTCTTAAAAATTGTGTAACTATTCATTATCTTTATAGTTACAAATTTGTGTTCAGTGACATTTATTAACTTACGCCCATAAAATTGATTTGTCAATAAAAAATTAAAAAGATTATGAATTATAAAAAACTTTGCGCCGATTGAATGTGTTTTTTGATATATATAGTGAATTGAAAGGTTTTGGTTTGTTGTGTGAACAGAAACAGGCTTGGAAAAATGATACAAAATGACGAATAATCTTATTGCGATTTGCACAAAAAACAGTTATACTCGTGAATAGATACGCGTAGCGTAGCAAAGAGAATCACAGTTTATAGAACTGTAAAGATAGAAAAGGAGAATGAAAAATGAGCAAGAAAACCACAGTATTAATGATTCTTGATGGTTACGGACTGAATGACAAGGCAGAGCATAACGCTGTAGCAGAAGCTAAGACACCTGTAATGGATAAGTTGATGAAGGAATATCCATTCGTTAGAGGAAATGCAAGCGGTATGGCAGTAGGTCTTCCGGACGGTCAGATGGGTAACTCAGAAGTAGGACATCTGAACATGGGTGCAGGAAGAATCGTATATCAGGAGCTTACCAGAATTACTAAGGAGATTCAGGATGGTACTTTCTTTGAGAATCCTGCTTTATTAGAGGCAGTTAATAACTGTAAGGAGAAGAATTCTGCACTTCATTTATTTGGTTTATTATCTGATGGTGGTGTTCACAGCCATAATACACATCTCTATGGATTATTAGAGCTTGCTAAGAAGAATGGTTTATCAGAAGTATTTGTACACTGCTTCTTAGATGGACGTGATACTCCTCCTGCATCAGGCAAGGGCTTTGCAGAAGAGTTAGAAGCTAAGATGGCTGAAATTGGTGTTGGTAAGATTGCTTCTGTTATGGGACGTTACTATGCAATGGACAGAGATAACAACTATGATCGTGTACAGCTTGCATACAATGCTATGACAAAGGGTGAAGGCGAGACAGCAGCATCTGGTCCCGCAGCTATCCAGCAGTCTTATGACAATGACAAGACAGATGAGTTCGTAATGCCAACAGTTGTTACCGAAAACGGACAGGCAATTGCTACGATTAAGGATGGCGATTCTGTTATTTTCTTCAACTTCAGACCAGATAGAGCAAGAGAGATTACAAGAGCATTCTGTGATAATGACAGCGAGTTCCAGGGCTTTGACAGAAAGAGACCTGAGATTAAGTTTGTATGTTTCTCAGAATATGACCCTACGATTCCAAACAAGTCTGTTGCATTCCACAAGATTGCAGTAACCAATACTTTTGGTGAGTGGCTTGCAGCTAACAATATGACACAGGCAAGAATCGCTGAGACAGAGAAGTATGCTCATGTAACATTCTTCTTCAATGGTGGTGTAGAAGAGCCTAACAAGGATGAGGATAGAGTACTTGTTCCTTCTCCAAAGGAAGTAGCTACTTATGACCTTAAGCCAGAGATGAGTGCATATGCTGTTTGTGATAAGTTAACAGATGCTATCAAGTCCGGTAAGTATGATGTGATTATCATTAACTTCGCTAACCCTGATATGGTTGGACATACAGGTGTAGAAGATGCAGCAATCAAGGCAGTAGAAGCTGTTGATGAATGTGTAGGAAAGGCAGTAGAGGCTATTCTTGCAGTAGATGGCACTATGTTCATCTGTGCTGACCATGGTAATGCAGAACAGCTCGTTGATTATGAGACAGGTGCACCATTTACAGCACATACAACCAATCAGGTTCCATTTATCTTAGTAAATTATGACAAGGATTACACATTAAGAGAGGGTGGATGCCTTGCAGATATCGTTCCTACTTTAATTGAGACAATGGGAATGACACAGCCTGCTGAAATGACAGGTAAGTCATTATTGATTAAGAAATAAGAATAATTGAATGCATAGGAAATGCTATGTTCTACCAGAGTCATGTGAATGAATCACATGGCTCTTTTTTCTTGGTGATTGCCAGTATTTTTTTACGTGTATGTACTGTGAATAGATTATGTTCACTCAATTTTGAGATATACAGTGTGGTTAACTGAAAAAAAGATAAAATATTGAAAGATGTCGAAAATTGATGCTATAATATAAATATTAAGCAGGTATTCCTGTATACGATAAGATTACAATAAGCACATATAATGGGCTTAGGATATAGGAGATGAGGTTGTGTGGTACATATGAGGTTTGCATATAATTTGTTAATAATCAATTTATTGTTTGTATGTCTGTGGTTTGCATATGCCAGTGTAAAAAGTAATGCATATTACAGGAAAATATTCCGTTGCCTTATGTGGGCTGGTGTTTTTATGTATGCGAATCGCATGTTTGAAATAGGTATGCAAGATGGGTTTATTTCTTGCAATGACATCCTGCTAAATATAGAACGGATAATTCATTATGTATTAACGGTAGTTATTTATGAATTATATGCATTCTTTATGTTTTGCCTTATTGACCAGTTTCAATATTTCCCAAAGTGGAAAAAAATGCTATTGTTTCTACCTGGAACTTTTATGTGCTTGATGATTATTACTTCACCGATTACGCATTTGATTTTTTATGTGGAAGATGGAATTTGCCATGAAGGTATATTATTTTGGTTGATGTCGTTTATCAGAGCTTCTTATGCGATTGTTGCTACGGTTCATGCGATTGTGAAGAGACACCTGATGCCTAGAATTTTTGGGCAAAGTGTTATCTTGGTGGCTTTTTTTGCGGTTATTCAGGGAGTTGTTTTTTGGAGTTCCCATGATGAAACCTTATATTACACTACCTTAATCGTAAATATCATTACCTTTCTCTTGGCACTGACTGTTGTAGAGTTCTATAAAGATGGTTTGACTGGACTGTTGAATAGAGAAGCATTTGAGCAGTATGCGCAAAAGGAAATTGGACGTAAGGGGCATAAGGCTGTATATTTGGTAAAATTGAAAAATTATGAATATATTAAGGAGAATTGCCGTGAAACATCACTGCTTACAGTGATAAAAAATCTGGGAGAATGTATAAAAGAATATGCAACGCTTCCATCAGTTTATTATTTGGGAGTAGGCCGATATGCTGTTATTGTTCATAAACGTGACAAATTCGTAGAAGAGGATTTTTTTGATAAGTTAAGAGAACGTTTTGATATTACCTTTGATTTGAATGGAATTCATATTCATTTGAATTTATTTATTGCGGTTATGAATATGGATAACGGGAAGATTACTACGGATAATTTCTATAAGTATTTTTCGGCATGTGATGATATCAAATATCGTAGTAAGGAGCCGATAGAAGTAGTTTATAGTGATAGTCTTGGCATTGACCAGCTGCAACGTTATCGTAATGTAGAAGAAGCAATTGAAAGAGCTTTGGTTGAGAAGGAATTTCGAATTTTCTATCAGCCTATTGTATCTACGGAAAATAGGAAGATTATCTCTGCCGAAGCCTTGATCCGACTGAATGATAGAGTACTTGGATACATTTCACCAGAGGAATTTATACCGATATCAGAGAGTAATGGAAAAATTATGGAAATCAGTGAGTATGTCATTGATAATGTATTTCGTTTTGTAAGGGATAATCCGTTAAAGGATATGGGTATTGAATTTATAGAATTGAACCTTTCTGTTATGCAGTGTATGGATAAAAAGCTGACTGAGAAATTGGAGTATTATACCAACAAGTATGCAGTTGATCCAAAGCAGATTAATCTTGAGATTACAGAGACTGCTGCCATTTTTGATGAAGAAAGACTTAGACGCCAGTTAGCGAAGATTAAGCAGTTGGGCTTTAGTTTCTCTTTGGATGACTATGGAACAGGTTACTCAAATCTAGTTCGAGTGCTAGAATACCCGGTTGATGTAATCAAGCTAGATAAGAGCATTGTATGGAGTGCATTCCATGACAGGGATAATTTTGTGACCTTGAGGAATCTTATTTCCATGTTTCATGATGTGAGAAGAAAGATTGTCGCAGAAGGTGTAGAAAGTGAAGAGCAGATGATAACACTGACGGAGCTAGGTTGTGATTATTTACAGGGATATTATTATTCAAAGCCTGTCAGTGAAGAAGAATTTCTTGCTTTTGTCGCAAGATACAATATTATATAGAAACGAATAGCTTACCTCTACTTTGGATAAAATAGGATGTATATCTTATTAACAAAGTGGAGGTAATTTTATGCAGTATCTGATAACGGATGTTCATGCAAGAGAGATTCTGGATTCTAGAGGGAATCCAACCGTAGAGGCAGTTGTTACGATAAATAATACTTATGAGGGAAGAGCATCGGTTCCTTCAGGAGCAAGTACTGGAAAATTTGAAGCAGTGGAGCTAAGAGATGGCGAGCTTCGTTATATGGGACTTGGAACACAAAAGGCGGTTAAGAATGTAAATACAAAGATTAAAGAGGTGTTATTAGGTGTTGATGCAACCAACCAAAAACTGATTGATAAGCTTTTAGTAGATACGGATGGAACGGAAAATAAGGGAAATCTGGGAGCGAATGCAATGCTTAGCGTATCTATGGCTGTAACTAGAGCGGCAGCGAATGCACTTGGCATTCCGTTATATCGATATCTTGGCGGTGTGAATACAAGCCGTCTTCCAGTTCCCATGATGAATATTTTAAATGGTGGAAGACATGCGACAAATACAGTGGATTTTCAGGAGTTTATGATTATGCCGGTTAAGGCTGTCAATTTTACGGAAGGACTTCGTATTTGTGCAGAAATCTATCATAATCTAAAGAAACTCTGTCATCAGAGAGGTTTATCAACTGGTGTGGGAGATGAGGGAGGCTTTGCTCCCGATTTGCCGGATGCTTTTGCGGTATTAGACCTGATTGTAGAAGCAATTAAGGCAGCGGGATATTCGCCGGATACCGAGATTAAGATTGCTTTGGATGTTGCGGCATCAGAATTATATAATGAAGAGGATGGTAAGTATCATTTCCAGGGAGAAACCCAACTTCGTAATAAAAAGAATCAGGAAGCGTGTGCTTGTGGTGAATCCTGCGAATGTGAAGAGGAAGAACAGATAACAAGAAGTACAGAGGAAATGATTGATTATTATGAGGAGTTGATTAACCGCTACCCGATTATATCGATTGAGGACGGGCTTGCGGAGGACGATTGGGACGGTTGGAAGGAACTGACAAAGCGTATAGGTGACAAGGTGCAACTTGTCGGAGATGACCTCTTTGTAACCAACACAAAGCGATTAGATGCAGGCATCAAGCTCAAGGTTGCAAATGCTATTTTGATTAAAGTAAATCAAATTGGAACCGTCAGTGAAGCGATGGCAGCGGTAGAAATGGCACAACACAATGGCTATAAGGCAGTTATTAGTCATAGAAGTGGTGAGACAGAGGATAATTTTATTTCAGATCTTGCAGTAGCCACCAATGCAGGACAGATTAAGACTGGTGCACCATGCCGAAGCGATAGAGTAGCAAAGTACAATCAGTTACTGCGCATTGAGGAAGAGTTGGATCCGGTGGGAACGTATATGGATCCGTTTAACAAGCTATAAGATATAAAACCGCCTTAGGGCGGTTTTTACATGTAAGCTGAATTTACATAAACTTTACACAACTATGATTTTGCATTTTACATAGGGAGGGTATTCTAGGTTCAACGAATGAAAAAAAAGACATTCGAAATAGAATCATAATGGATTGACCCGATGGGAGGTACAATCCGAGGAGGAGAAATTATGAAGAGAACGACATTAACAAAAAGTATGGCAGTGGCAATGACAGCAGCAATGGTAGTAGGACTTACCGCATGTGGAAGTGCAAAGGAAGAGAAACAGATAACGACACAGAATATTCAGCCGGAACAAGTGGCAGCTGAGGCGTCAGTAACAGACAATGCTTTAGAAGCGACAACAGATGTATCAGGAACAATTACCATGGCAGGAAGTACATCGATGGAGAAGCTTGCAAATGCAGTTGCAGAGAGCTTTATGGCAAAATATCCAAATGTTACAGTAACAGCTGAGTTTACTGGTTCATCAGCAGGAATTGAGTCTGTTCTTGCAGGAAGTGTAAACATTGGTAATGCATCCAGAGCATTGAAGGATAGTGAGAAGGAAAGTGGTGCTGTAGAAAATATAGTAGCAATCGATGGTATTGCAGTAGTAACAGATTCGGCAAATGCAGTAGCAGATTTGACCAAGGAACAGCTTGTCAGCATTTATACTGGGCAGACAACAAACTGGAGTGAGCTTGGTGGAGTAGATTCCGCAATCGTAGTAGTAGGACGTGAGGCAGGTTCTGGTACAAGAGGTGCATTCGAAGAGCTTCTTGAAATCGAAGATCAGTGTACATACGCAAACGAGTTAGATTCTACAGGAGCAGTTATGGCAAAAGTGTCTTCTACACCGGGCGCAATCGGATATGTATCCTTAGATGTTATTGATGAGACAGTAAAAGCATTCTCTTTAGAAGGTGTGGAAGCAACAGCAGAGAATATTAAGGCAGGCAACTACTTCCTAAGTAGACCATTTGTAATGGCAACAAAGGGAGAAATCGCAGAACAGGATGCAGCGGTACAGGAGTTGTTTAATTATCTGTCATCGGAAGAAGGTAAGGAAGTAATCAAGGCAGTAGGGCTTATTACAGTAGACTAGTTAGTATAGTGTGAAAAGTTCAGAAACAGGGAATTTTTCATGGAGGATTTATATGGACGTGAAAACAATGAATCAATCGTTTTCGATAATTGAAGATAAAAAGTCCAAGGCATTGTTGGAAGAGGTAATGAAATACCTCTTCCTAGTATGTGCCTTTTTTGCGGTACTTGCAGTGTTTTCGATTACACTGTATATGATTTTAAATGGGACGCCGGCATTGTTCAAGGTGGGGCTAAAAGAGATTTTATTTGAAACACAATGGGCGCCGACAGCAGCAGAACCTAAATACGGCATTTTATATGTGATTCTGACCTCTATTGTGGGTACGGCTTGTGCAGTTTTGATAGGGGTACCAATTGGTGTGCTGACAGCAGTATTTATAGCAGAGGTAGCACCGAAAAAAATAGCGGCAATTGTAAAGCCGGCAGTTGAATTGTTGGCAGGAATTCCGTCGGTTATTTATGGATTACTTGGAATTATGATATTGAATCCGCTTATGTATAAGTTGGAATTGACTATTTTCAAGGATTCTGAGACACATCAGTTTACTGGTGGTTCGAATCTAATCTCTGCGATTATCGTGTTGGCAATTATGATTTTGCCGACCGTTATTAATATTAGTGAATCTGCAATCAGAGCTGTTCCAAGAGATTTAAGAAGTGCTTCCTTAGCTCTCGGAGCTTCCAAAATACAGACGATTTTTAAGGTTGTATTGCCGGTTGCTAAATCAGGTATTGCATCAGCCGTTGTACTCGGAGTAGGGCGTGCGATTGGTGAGGCGATGGCAATTACTTTGGTATCGGGAAGTTCTGTAAATATTCCACTGCCATTTAATTCTGTACGATTTCTGACGACGGCAATTGTAGCAGAAATGGGATATGCGGCAGACCAGCATAGAGAAGTATTGTTTACGATAGGATTGATTCTGTTTGCATTCATTATGCTTGTAAATACAACGTTTGCAAGGATATTAAATGGTAAGGATGAAAAATAATTTTGTCTGTTTGGTAAAGAAAATATAGCGGAACAGAAAAGTAATTTGGAGGAGCGAAGTGGAAAGAGTGATTGTATTACCGGGGCTCGGTGAATTTGAAAAAAAGGAAAATAACAGTATACAGAAAAAGGGTACAAGAGTCGCAGATGATATTATGTATGTATTCATCTATCTGTCTGCCGGGATTGCAGTGGCATTATTAATAGGAATTCTGGGATATGTGTTTACTAGAGGGATTAAGGAAGTAAATTGGACGTTTTTAACTTCGGTTACCAGCGTTTTAAAGGGAACAACAGGAATAGCGGGTAATATTTTGAATACTATTTATATGGTTGTACTAACATTGCTAATTGCAGCCCCGATTGGAATAGGCTCAGCCATTTATCTGAACGAATATGCAAAGCCTGGAAAATTGATAAAGATGATTCAGTTTACAACAGAAACCTTATCGGGAATTCCATCTATCATTTTTGGCTTGTTTGGTATGGTTTTCTTCGGAACTACACTTGGTTTTGGCTATTCTTTGTTAACAGGTTCGTTGACACTTGCAATCATGGTACTGCCATTGATTACGAGAAATACGCAGGAAGCTTTAAAAACGGTTCCTGACAGTTATCGAAGTGGAGCGCTTGGAATGGGAGCAACAAAGTGGTATATGATTCGGACTATTTTGCTTCCGTCAGCACTTCCGGGAATTGTAACAGGTGTCATTCTTGCCATTGGACGTATTGTTGGTGAATCAGCAGCGTTACTATTTACGGCAGGAAGTGGCTTTTTACTGCCAAGAACGGCACAAGGGTATCTGACCAAGATATTAGAGTCAGGTGGAACATTGACCATCCAGTTATATCTGTCTATGTCAAAGGGGCAGTATGATGTGGCTTTTGGAATTGCAGTGGTCTTGCTGGTAATTGTGTTGGTGATTAATTTCCTGACTAAGGTATTGGCAAGCAGGCTGGATGTAAACAGACAGAAGTGATTTCAAAGAATGGTGTGAAATATCGTGCGAGCAGGTCAAGGCTTACACGTTGAAGAAGGGAAAAAAGATATTAGATGATAAATGAAACGGTAAAAATCAGCGCAAAAAATGTAAACCTTTATTATGGCGAGAATCATGCACTGAAAAATATAAATATGGACATTAAGAAAAATATGGTTACAGCACTTATCGGACCATCCGGCTGTGGAAAGTCCACCTTTTTAAAAAGTCTGAATCGTATGAATGACTTGGTTGAAAATGTAAAGATAACTGGTGAGATTACATTGGATAATGAAAATATATATGGAGAAAATGTAGATACGACGTTACTTCGCAAGAAGATTGGTATGGTATTCCAGCAGCCGAATCCTTTTCCGATGAGCATCTATGACAATATTGCGTATGGACCAAGGATTCACGGGATTAAGAGTAAAGCAAAGCTGGATGAAATTGTGGAGGAGAGTCTTCGAGGAGCGGCTATTTTTGATGAGGTAAAGGATAGACTGAAAAAATCAGCATTAGGACTGTCAGGTGGGCAGCAGCAGAGATTATGTATTGCAAGAGCATTGGCGGTACATCCGGAGGTTTTGCTGATGGATGAACCAACCTCTGCGCTAGACCCGATTTCTACTATGAAGGTAGAGGAACTGATGGAAGAGCTGAAGAAAAAGTATACGGTAGTTGTGGTAACACACAATATGCAACAGGCAACCCGTGTATCAGATGAAACGGCATTTTTCCTTGTGGGAGAGTTGGTTGAGTTCGATAAAACAGAGAATATATTTTCCAATCCAAAAAATAAAAAGACAGAAGATTATATTACTGGGAGGTTCGGTTGATATGCGTACGAAATTTGATAAACAGCTTGCTACATTGAAGGAAGAAATGATACATATGGGAAGCATGGTTGAACAGGCGATTGAAATGGCAATTTCTGCATTGGCGAAGCAGGATATAGAAAAGGCAAAAAAAACAATTTTATATTTTGAAGAGATTGAGCATAAAGAAAAAGAATTGCAGAATATGTGCTTTCAGATTCTGTTGTCCCAGCATCCGGTGGCGAGTGATTTGCGAATGATATCGTCTGCGATTAAGATGATTAATGATATGAAACGAATCGGAGAGCAGGCAGGAGAAATTGCAGAAATCTCTATTTATCTGGCAGATGAGGAATACATCAAGAAGCTGGAGCATCTGACGCAGATGGCGAAGGAAACAACGGTTATGGTTATTAACAGTATAGAAGCCTTTGTTCAGGGGGATGTTGTATTAGCAGACAAAGTTATTCGTTCCGATGATATCGTAGATGATTTGTTTGTTACTGTAAAAAAAGAATTGATTCGTCTTATTCATGAAAATCCTTCTTATGGGGAACAGGCAACGGATTTATTAATGATTGCAAAGTATTTTGAGAAAATAGGGGATCATGCTGTAAATATAGCAGAAAAAGTAATTTTTGCCATTACTGGAAAAGAGTATGAAGCTTTATAAAAAAATATACAAATATTGTTGAAAAAGAAAAAGATTTATGTTAAACTCTACTTCGTGACAGGATATCTACCTGGCATTAGGAGGTGTAGAAATGGAAGTTTTAAGAATAGTTCTTACTATTTTGTTAATAATAATATCATTCGTATTTACAGGAATCGTTTTGATGCAGGAAGGTAAGTCTGCTGGACTTGGAGCAATCAGTGGTGCTGCAGAGACTTACTGGGGAAAGAATAAGGGACGTTCTATGGAAGGTACACTTCAGAAGCTTACAACCGTATTAGGTATTGCTTTTATTGTACTTTCATTAGTATTAAATCTTAATTTCTAACATTCAAAACACTCTTTGTAATAAAGAGTGTTTTTTTGCGCGAATAAGCAAAGTTCGCGAGGTGCTTATTCGCGTATTTTTTTAAGATGACACATCATATAATAGAAAGGGGAGATGCAAATGGGAAAAAAAGAAAATGATAAATCAAATGATAAGAGAAAGAAGATTATCTTAGAGTTAATGGAACAGGAATTCTATGTTCCGATGAAGGAAAAAGAGCTTGCAGTTATGCTTCAGGTGTCAAAAGAGGACAGAGATGAACTAAATCGCATTATGAACGAGCTTTTGGCAGAGGGTAAGGTTTCTCTTACGAAGAAGGGCAAGTTTATACGTGCTAAGCGTTCGGAGGATAATCTTGTTGGAACCTTTATTAGTCATCCCAAGGGCTTCGGTTTTGTGGAGATTGAGGGAAGAGAAGAGGATTTATACATTCCAGAGGGCTTTATAAATGGTGCTTTTCATAAGGATACAGTCAGAGTGGCTCTATTGTCCGGTAAGGGTGGAAAGCGGCAGGAGGCACAGGTTGTAGAAATCGTTGCCCGCGGTATGAAGCAGATTGTTGGTATTTTTGATAAGAGTAATAAGAACTTTGGTTTTGTAGTTGCAGATAATACTAAGATTAGTAAGGATATTTTTGTGCCAACAGAACGCTCTAAGGGTGCAGTAACCGGTCATAAGGTAGTCTGTGAGATTACGGATTATGGTAAGGAAAATAGAAAGCCTGAGGGCAAGATTGTTGAGATTCTGGGACATGTAAATGATCCGGGAGTCGATATCATGTCGATCGTAAGAGGTTATGAACTGCCAGTAGAGTTTTCAGAGAAGGTTCTTCATCAAGCGGAAAACGTGGCCAAGGATGTATCAGAAGCTGATATGGCAGGAAGAACGGATTTGCGAAACGTACAGATGGTTACCATTGATGGTGAGGATGCCAAGGATTTAGATGATGCTGTCAGTCTGACCAAGGAAGGTGAATATTATAAATTAGGAGTTCACATTGCAGACGTTACCAATTATGTACAGGAGAACTCGGCGCTTGATTGGGAAGCGAAGACTAGAGGAACTAGTGTATATCTAGTGGACAGGGTTATTCCGATGCTTCCACATACGCTTTCCAATGGAATCTGTTCATTGAATGCAGGTGTAGAACGATTGGCTTTGAGTTGTCTGATGACGCTTGACAGCAAGGGTGAAGTGGTAGGACATGATATTGTGGAGTCTGTTATCCGAGTAGACAGAAGAATGTCATATACTAGTGTGAAGAAGATTCTGGAAGACAAGGATGAGAATGAAATTAGAGAATACGAAGAGTTAGTTCCGATGTTTGAGATGATGAAGGAATTAGCAGCTTTATTACGTGAAAAGCGTAGAAAAAGAGGCTCGATTGACTTTGATTTCCCGGAAACCAAGATTATTTTGGATAAAGGAGGGCATCCTATTGATATTAAGCCATATGATAGAAATGTGGCAACCAAGATTATTGAAGATTTCATGCTGATTGCCAATGAAACAGTAGCACAGCATTTTTACTGGATGGAGCTTCCATTCGTATATCGTACTCATGATAATCCTGATTCGGAGAAGGTGGAGAAGCTTGCAACCTTTATTCGAAATTTTGGTTATACACTGAAAAGTAAGCAGGATGAAGTTCATCCAAAAGAATTGCAGAAGCTGCTTGCAAAAATAGAAGATACACCGGAGGAGGCTTTGATTAGCCGTTTGACACTTAGAAGTATGAAGCAGGCTAAGTATACGGTAGATTGCAGTGGACATTTTGGTCTTGCCTGCCAGTACTATTGTCATTTTACTTCGCCAATTAGACGTTATCCTGATTTACAGATTCATCGTATTATTAAGGAACAGCTACGTGGAAGAATGAATGAGAAGAGAATCGGGCATTATCAGGAGATTTTACCGGAAGTAGCAAAACATTCATCCGAAATGGAGCGTCGTGCTGATGAGGCAGAGCGTGAGACGGATAAGCTGAAAAAGGTAGAGTATATGGAGGAAAGAATCGGAAATATTTACGAGGGTGTTATTTCTTCCATTACAGCATGGGGAGTATATGTGGAGCTTGAAAATACCATCGAAGGAATGGTTCACGTATCCATGCTGCCGGGTGACTATTTCTATTATGATGAGCAGTCCTATGAAATGGTTGGACAGGCTACCGACAAGCGATATAAGCTAGGTGAGCGTATTAAGGTTCGTGTCAATGCAACCGATAAAATAGCTAGAACCATAGATTTTGTAATCCCGGAAGAATGGGAACTTGAAGAAGAGCAGGAAGGTTAAGGAGTAATATGGCAAAGGAAACCATGAAGCTGGTAGCCAATAATAAAAAGGCGTACCATGACTATTTCATCGAAGAAAAATATGAATGTGGCATTGCACTGCATGGAACAGAGGTGAAGTCTCTGCGAATGGGAAAATGCAGCATTAAGGAATCCTTTGTACGCATCGAAAATGGAGAGGTGTATGTCTATGGCATGCACGTCTCCCCTTATGAAAAAGGTAATATTTTCAACAAGGATCCGTTGCGTGTGAAGAAGTTATTATTACATAAGCAGGAAATTAATAAGCTTATTGGCAAGATAAAGGAAAAAGGATATACATTGGTACCATTGCAGGTTTACTTTAGCAATGGAAGAGCTAAGATTGAAATCGGTCTGGCAAGAGGTAAGAAGCTCTATGATAAGAGAGATGATATTGCCAAGAAAGACCAAAGACGTGAAACAGAGCGTGAATTTAAGGTTAAAAATTTATATTAACATTGACTTTGAGCAATGCATTTAATATAATAGAAAGGCACTCAATTGCGTGTTAGCTACGTAAAAGAGTGATTCTTCAGATACAGGTTATCTACACGAAACACGGGGTAGTAAAGGTTTCGACAGGGGGCTTGAAGATGGAGAAGCAGGTCGCAGGCATGCGTTAATTCCAAAATTAAAATTAAACGCTGAAGATAATTTAGCATTCGCTGCCTAATGGCAGCTGTCCGACTTAGTGCACCTAC
>JAFSGY010000081.1 GCA_017440575.1 Lachnospiraceae bacterium
ACAATTACTATTTTCATAAATGGCACGAATCTGCTCTCTTTCTTCCTTCGAAGCAATGTCACGCTTGTTAAAGCAGATAATACATTCCAACCCCTGTTGCTCCATCATAATCAGAAAACGATCTAACAGATTATAATTCGGCTCTGGCTTCGACATTGCAAAAATCAGCAACGCCTGATCAATATTCGCAACGGCAGGACGAATCAGCTCACTCCTTCTTGGCAAAATCTCTACAATATTGCCCTTGAAGTTCTCCGCATCCGTCACCTCTATCCTGACATCGTCTCCCACAAGCGGTTTTATATTTTCTTTTCGAAAGACACCTTTTGCCTTACATTCATAGATTCCTTTTCCACCTACATGGACATAGTAGAATCCTGCAATTCCTTTGATAATCTTACCCTGCATCCCATTATTCCTTTACGAATTGTACATTCTGCTGTGTCTGCGCCAATGCCTGATTCATTTGCACCGTCTGTCTGCCATCAGAATCTGTTACAATCTCTTCCACATTCTTGAGATATGATATGGTTACAATACCATATGCCGAAGAACTTGAGAATCCACTCAGATTAATATTAACAGGAAAGGAAGTTACGTTCTGTGAATACCACAGCTGTTCTGAGAAATCTGCTGTCGTAAGAATAACCTCTGCATTTCCCCCAGTATAATCAACTGGTGCCTGTATACTCAGATTACAACTATAGGTCGCAACCTCACTACCAATACTAATCTTTAAGTCAACGGTTGTTCCTTCGTTTACTGTCGTCCCCGTCGCAAAGCTCTGATAACAGATTAAGCCTGCTGCATACTCTGAGCTATAAGATTCTTCAATGTTTCCAACCACAAGTCCTGCTGCCTCCAAGGTACTGATAGCTGCCTCCTGATTATATCCAAGAACCTGCGGCATGCGCACATCGACTCTTTCAGCACCTTTACTAATCTCTATGGTAATCTCGGACTCAATTCCAGCAACACTATCTCCCTCTGGCGATTGGGAAATAATAACACCCTTTGCAAACTCCGTAGAATAAGCATCGGTCTTATTGACCTTAAAGCCTTCATTTGTAAGCTTTGCCGTTGCTTCCGCCTCAGTAAGCCCTACAACATCTGGTACTCTTACACCTTCTGCACCCGCACTTACTGTCAGCACAATCGTTGTATTCTTAATAATCTGATCATTTACTAATACCTTAGTTTGTTTTTCATCATCGAGAGCCGCAGATATAACAATGTCTTTCGCATATTCCGTAGACTCTATATAATTGGTTTTACAGCCAAGATTAACACTATTCAAGGCCTCCTTCACTACCTGAACATCCTTACCTTCAAACTCAGGCATAATTGAACGCTCTGCCTTTTCCTCCTGAGTAGTTTCATTTCCTTGAACCTGCTCTGTGGAAAAGATTCCCATCGTCTTTCCAGTAAAATACAATAAAATGCATCCAATAATCACTGCTGCAATTACTGTCAAAATCGTAGTCAGACTTTCCACTTTCGGATTATAATCATACTCTTCATTGCTACTTGTATAATCCATATCATCTTCATAATCAAACTTACGAAGATTCTTTCTGTTTACAGCACTATTATCCTGCTTCTGATAGACTGTATATTCCTTTTTCTTTGGCGTATTCGTTTTTTTCTTTGCCTTTTTCACAGGCTTTGCCTGATTGGCTTTATGCTGTTTTTTGCCATTCTTTTTCACATTAGAAGTACCAGAAGATTCTGCCTTTCTTTTTTTCTGAATCTCCTGCAAATCCTCTGTTCTGGCATACTGTTCTCTACGAATCGGCTTTTCTTCAACAATCTGTACTTCCTGTGTCATTTCCAGTTCTGTATTATCAACTGGTCTTGCCACTGGTTTTACCTCTGGTACTACTCTTGTCTTTCCAGCTTCATCTACATAATCCAACTGCACAAAATCTTCGTCCGGATTAATAAGAGAACGCTTTAAATCACGAATCATTTCTTCCATACTCTGGTATCTGCGATCCGGACTCTTCTGTGTACACTTCAACACAATCTTTTCTACGCTAACCGGTATCTCCGGCACAAACTCTCTCGGAGTCGGCATTTCATCCTGAATATGCTTAATCGCAATCGCAACCGTTGTATCTCCATTAAATGGCACACGTCCGGTCAGCATTTCAAAAAATGTGATACCCATGGAATAGATGTCACTCTTAGCATCTGAGAAACCACCTCTTGCCTGCTCTGGTGATGTATAGTGTACAGAGCCCATAACATTAGAGGTTATAGTATTGCTGGATGCCGCCTTGGCAATACCAAAGTCAGTAACCTTTACCTTACCTTCCTTGGAAATAATGATATTCTGCGGCTTAATATCCCTATGAATGATATGATTATTATGAGCCGCTTCAATTCCCATTGCTACCTGAATGGCAATACTGATTGCTTCCTTGGTAGTAAGCATTACCTTCTTCTCAATATATTTTTTCAGAGTAATTCCCTCAACCAGCTCCATGACAATATAATGGATGCCATCCTCTTCTCCTACATCATATACATTTACGATGTTTGGATGCATGAGGCCTGCTGCTGCCTGTGCTTCGACTCTGAATTTAGATACAAAGTTTTTATTCTCCGAAAATTCCTGTTTCAGAACCTTTACCGCAACAAAACGGTTCAATTTCTGATCTTTTGCCTTATATACATCTGACATTCCGCCCGTACCAATTTTATCAAGAATCTCGTAGCGGTCTCCTATCAGCATTCCTAACTTAATCATTCACGACCTCCAAACGGTTCTACCAGAACCACTGCTATATTATCACGCCCACCATTTGCATTTGCTGCTGTAATCAAAGCTCTCGCAGCGTCTTCAACATTCTCATTACTCTGAACGATGTGGTGTATTTCGTCATCTTTAAGCATATTCGTCAAACCATCTGTACATAGCAGAATCTTATCTTCTTTTTCCAGCCTGACCGTAAAAAAGTCCGCAAGAACCAATTCTTTTACCCCTATTGCTCTCGTAATAATATTCTTGTCCGGGTGATTCCTTGCGGCTTCTTTATCAAGTCCTCCCATAGTAACCATCTCTTCCACCAGTGAATGATCCTTGGTAATCTGCGTAATATCCTGATTGACCACATACATTCTACTATCTCCGATATTAGCTACCGTTACTTCCTGATCCTTAATCGTAGCAACTACCAAAGTAGTTCCCATTCCGCTCAGGCTCATTTCCTCTTTGGATTTCTCATATATGTAAGCATTCGCTCTATAGATTGCTTCCTGTATAATCTCTTCAATATCCTGTTCGTTTTTCAACTCTTCAACGGTCTCTACAACCTTCTCTACGGTATGCTTGGATGCATAATCTCCTGCATTATGCCCTCCCATACCATCAGCAACAATAAAAAGATTGGATAAGCTTCCAACCATTTTATCCGAAGTATAGATGTAATCTTCATTCAGTTCCCGCCTTTTACCTACATCCGTTATCGCAAATGACTTCAACTGGTCTTCCTCCACTCTCTCTAATCTGTATTTTTATCGGCAGATACCCTTCTACGCAGCTGTCCACATGCTCCGTCAATATCTCTTCCCATCTCTCTACGTATTGTAACATTTATGTGTCGTTTTTCAAGCTTGTTTTGAAAATTCAGAATATCTCTACGCTCTGATTCGATGTAATCTCTCTCTTTAATTGGATTAACCGGAATCAGATTGATATGACAATTCACATCACTTATCAGCCTACACAGATTCTCTGCATCCTCATTCGTATCATTCACGCCACCTACTAAACTATACTCAAAGGTAATTCGCCTCCCTGTCTGTTCAAAATAATAACGACAGGCATTAATCACTTCATGAATGTCATATTTTCTAGCAATTGGCATAAGCTCTGCTCTTTTTTCCTGTGTAGAACCATGCAAAGAAAGCGCCAACGTAATCTGCAGCTTCTCATCTGCCAGACGACGCATATTTTCTACAATACCACAGGTGGATACTGTAATATTTCTCTGGCTGATATTTAAACCATTTTCATCCGAAAGCATTCGTAAAAACTGCAACAGATTCTCATAATTGTCAAGAGGTTCTCCCGTTCCCATAACAACGACATTCGAAACTCTCTCTCCGGTTGCTCTTGAAATCGCATAAATCTGGTCTAACATCTCTCCTGGTAACAGGGAACGCTCTAAACCATCAAGCGTAGATGCACAGAAACGGCATCCCATTCTGCAACCAACCTGCGAGGAAATACATACAGAATTGCCGTGATGATACTTCATCCATACACTTTCCACGTAATTCCCGTCTGCAAGCTCAAATAAGAACTTCTTCGTTCCATCAATGGCAGAAGTCTGCACCATAACCTCCTTTACAGAGGTATAGGTAAAATGCTCCTCACACTTTGCTACAAGACTCTTTGGAATATTAGTCATTTCCTCATAACCTCTTGCAAGCTTGACATGCATCCACTCATAGAGCTGCTTTGCACGAAAAGCCTTTTCTCCAAGTGCTTCCATCTCCTTCTTCAATTGTGGTAATGTAAGTGATTTTATATCTTTCATATAGTATCCTTTTTGTGTTATCCTTTTTTGAAAATACTGATAAAGAATCCATCTGTATCATGGATTCCCGGCAATAACTGCAAATATCCCTGTTTTGTCGTTTCTGAATGCAGCATTTCCGGTAATGTTTCATCTAATGACACTGGTGTCATATTGTATTTATCCTTCAAGAGCTTCACATGAGCCTCATTTTCATCCCGATTAATGGTGCATGTGCTAAATAACAGCAAACCACCCGGCTTCACATAAGACACTGCCTGTTCTAAAATCTGCTCCTGCAAAACAATAATATCTCTTATCGCATCGGGATTCATCTTATATTTAATATCACGCTTTTTACCAATTACGCCTAGCCCTGAGCATGGAACATCCGCAATCACCATGTCAGCCTGTCCTACCCAACTCTCATCCGGCTGTGTTGCATCCTTACAAACAGCCTTCACATTCTGCAAACCGCATCGGTCGAAGTTCTCCTGCATAAGCGCAACCTTATATTCCGAAATATCTCTTGCCTCTACCTCTCCGGTACCTGCAAGCTTGTCTGCTGCCAGCATGGACTTTCCACCCGGTGCCGCACAAATATCCAAAATCTTCATTCCCGGTTTGATTCCAAGTGCTTCTATCGCAAGCATGGAGCTTACGTCCTGAATCACAAAGGCGCCCTCATCATAGCCCGGTAACTGACTGATATCATCCGTCTTTGCAATACGATACGCATAAGGCAAATATGCCTGCTTTTCTATCATTCCGCCCTGACCTTGTAATGCTTTTTCAATGTCTGTTGCTACATCATTACGTAGTCTGATTGTCACCGGATGCTCTGCCAGCAAGCCCTTTAACAAAGTCTCTGTCTTTTCCTTTCCAAGTTGCTTTATCCATAGCTTTACAATCCATATTGGCATCGAATAAATTACTGACAGGTATACTTCAAAATCCTTTTCCCTGTCAGGATAAGGCAGCTGTTCTTTATTTCTAACAATATTACGAAGCACGCCATTTACAAAGCCCTTTAGAGTAGAAAAACCCTTCTTACCTGCAAGCTTTGCTGCTTCGTTACACGCTGCTGAATCCGGCACAGCATCCATATAAAGTATCTGATATACGCTCATTCTCATAATGGTACGAATAACCGGCTTCATCTTTGATACCTTGACCTTGGAATACTGGTCTAAAAGATAGTCAAGCTCTATCATACGCTCCAGTGTTCCCTCAAAGAGCCTTTTCATAAACGCCTTTTCCTGACCGGAAAGGTAATTGTATTTATTCAAAACATCACGAATGATTACGTGACTATATTCCATTGGTCTGTCTTCTCGCTGTATGGTAACTGCAAGAAGCATTTCCATAACCAGCTGTCGAAGATTCACCTGTTCCTGCTTCATCCTTAATCATCTCTCCTTCTGCCGCCAAACAGCATAATGAGACGTAATAACTGTAAGATAGAGGCTGCTGCTGCTGCCACATAGGTATAGGCTGCCGCACGTAATACCTTGGCACTTTTGTCCCTCTCATCATTTGTTACCACACCATATTCTTCAAGACACACTAACGCACGTCTAGAAGCATTGAACTCTACCGGAAGTGTTACAATCTGGAATGCTACAGCAAGCGCAAACACCCAAATTCCAATTGTTACCAGAGTTGAATTATAGCCTAACAATACCCCCAATAAAATAATCGGAATGCCTGCCCTGGAACCGATATTGGCAGCAGGAACCAACATGCTTCTAAGGTTTAAAGGTCCATAATTCTCATGGTGCTGGATAACGTGACCACACTCATGGGCTGCCACACCAAGCGCTGCTACAGACTGTGAGTTATATACAGCATCAGACAGCTTCACTACCTTTGTTCTTGGGTCATAATGATCGGTAAGATTTCCTCTTACATGTTCTACTCTGACATCATTGATTCCCTTATTTCTTAAAATCAGTTCAGCTACCTGTGCTCCTGTCATTCCTGACATACTTCTAACTCTGGAATACTTATTATAAGTAGACTGTACTCTTGACGATGCCCAGATAGATAACACAGCACCGATTAACACTAATACATACGTTGGGTCAAAACCATAAAAATAATACGGCATAAGAATCCTCCATTATTATCACTCAAACTTAATTTTGTCCAAGGCACATTCCTGCCTTCCACGCATTACCAAGCAGGAAAGATTTGGTATCCATTCTTTTTTTACCTTCTAACTGAAGCTCTAAAATACGAAGCACACCATTACCTGTTGCAACATCAATAGAATCCTTATTTACTCTTACTATCGTTCCCGGAGCTTCTGTGCATATTTCCTCTATTACATCGCAGTTCCAGAGCTTCAGACTCTTTCCTTCAAAAAAAGTATACGCACTTGGCCATGAATTTAAACCTCTGACAAGTCTTTCGATTACAACAGCCTCTTTATTCCAGTCAATCTTTCCAAGTGTTTTCTTCATCATTCTAACATAGCTTGCCTTGGACTCATCCTGTGGAACTGGTGTAATCTCACCTTTTTCGATTTTTGCAAGTGTATCTACGATTAACTGTGCTCCAGCTTGCTCTAATTTTACAAATAAAGATTCTGCTGTTTCCTTTTTGTCAATTGGAACAATCACTGTACTAAGAATATCTCCCGTGTCGATACCCTCATTCATCTGCTGAATGGTTACTCCCGTTTCCGTTTCTCCATCAATGATTGCCTGCTGAATCGGCGCAGCTCCTCTATACTTTGGCAGCAAAGAAGCATGAATATTCACACAACCAAAACGTGGCATATTCAGAATCTCTTTGGTAAGAATCTGTCCAAATGCTGCTACCACATAGATATCCGCCTCATAGTTACGAAGCTCTGCCACTGCCTCCGGTTCCTTTACCTTAACTGGCTGAAATACCGGAATATTATATTTTACTGCACATTCCTTTACAGGCGGAAACTGCATCTGTCCACTTCTGCCCTTTGGCTTGTCCGGTTGGGTTACGACTGCCGTAACCTCATGTCCTGCCTGAATAATTGCTTCTAACGCACCCACTGCAAAGTCAGGTGTTCCCATAAATACAACTTTCATTCTCCACCTCTTTATTACAAATATCTTTTAGTCTTCCCATTCCTCATCGTCATCATCCATCGGTGTTACATCCACCAAGTCACCCTCTACCTTTTCTACATAGAGATGACCATCCAGATGGTCAATTTCATGACAAAAAGCTCTTGCAAGCAGCTCTGTTCCCTCAATCTCAAAAGTTTCGAGATTTTCATCCTGTGCAACCACCTTTACATAGTTTGGTCTGGTAACAACACCTGATTTACCCGGTACGCTAAGACAGCCTTCGTTTCCAGTCTGCTCACCGGAAGTCTCTACGATACGAGGATTGATTAATACAATCGGATCCTCTCCTGTTGTATCAATCACTACGATTCTCTTTAAGATTCCTACCTGTGGTGCAGCAAGTCCTACACCATTGGTTTCATACATTGTTTCAAACATGTCATCAATCAAATCCTGAATTCTTGGAGTTACCTCAGTTACCTCCTTTGAAATCTTATTTAATACTGGATCTCCTATTTCTCTGATTGTTCTAATTGCCATCTTATTTCTTCCCTTTCTTATATATGTACTTATTAATTTTCGCTACTTAATATGCACTCATCGGATTAAAGTCAAATTGCACCGTATCTGCATTCCATTCCTTGGCTGCAATCAATGCTTCCATTTCATCCTTCACCCTAACTAACATACCATAATCTCTGTGCTTCACGTAGATAATACTACGGTATATATCATTAATCTTACCAATTGAGGCGGCTGCGGGTCCAATTACATAGAGCCGCTCCTTCGTAAACTGGCGCTTCATCGCATCGGCAAGCTCATTTGCATGTGCCATTCCTGTCAGCTCATCATTAGATAATACCAGAATTGCCATCATATTTGCAACCGGTGGATACATCATCAGGTCACGATAGGATATTTCTTCTTCGTAAAACCCTTCATAATCCTGATTAGCTGCATGTACTACTGCATAATGCTCCGGCTGATAGGTCTGGATAACCACCTCGCCAGGAAGTGCACTTCTTCCTGCTCTTCCCGCCGCCTGTGTCAAAAGCTGAAAGGTTCTCTCTGCAGCTCTGTAATCTCCGACATGCAAGGACATATCTGCCGCAATTACACCAACAAGTGTTACCTTTGGAAAATCATGTCCCTTGACAATCATTTGCGTTCCTACTAGAATATCCGCCTCTTCATTGGCGAATTGAGAAAGAATCTTCTCATAGCTGTCCTTATTTTTTGTAGTATCCGCATCCATGCGAAGCACTCTTGCCTGTGGAAATTCCTTCAGCAGCATTTCTTCAATCTGCTGGGTTCCTGCACGAAATCCCAAAATATATTTAGAACCACACTTTGGACACTTCGTAACATGAGGTGTCTCATAACCACAATAATGACATACCAGCTTACCATTTTTATGTTCTGAAAGTGAAACATCACAATGAGGACACTTCATAACATGCCCGCAAGCCCTGCATGACACAAAGCCTGCAAAGCCTCTTCGATTTAAAAAGAGCATACTTTGCTGTCCCTTTTGCAACCTATCCTGCAAAAGTTCCTTTAGCCTTCTGCTAAAAATAGAACGATTTCCCTGCTTCAGCTCCTCGCGCAAGTCCTCAATATATACCCTCGGAAGTTCTCCTCCTGCTAGTCTGTTATTCAGCTCAAAAAGCTTGATTTTCCCTTCCTTTGCCTGAAAATACGCTTCCAACGAAGGGGTTGCAGAACCAAGCAGCAGGCTTGCTTCATGCATACGACAGATTTCCTGCGCAACTTCTCTTGCATGATACTTAGGCATTGTTTCGCTCTTATAGCTTGCTTCATGCTCTTCATCAATGATAATCAATCCAAGTCTCGCAAATGGTGTAAACAAAGCAGAACGAGGCCCTATCATGATATCAATCTCGCCCTTTGATGCTCTCTCAAACTGATCGGAACGTTCACCCGGAGACAGCTTCGAATTCATAACCGATACCCTGTCTCCAAATCTCTGATAAAAGCGAAGCAAGGTCTGATAAGTCAATGCAATCTCAGGAATCAATACAATTGCCTGTTTCCCCAGTGCAATCACATGCTCTATCAGTTCCATATACACTTCCGTCTTACCACTTCCGGTAACGCCACGGAGCAAATAAGTGTCCCGAATTCCCTGTCCGTACTCTTCCATAATGGAATCAACAACCTTCTGCTGTTCTACAGAAAGCTGTTTTTTTCCTCCTGCTGCCCACCGATTTGATGTGGTATCCGGCAACGCATTACGATAAACATTTTCTTCCGTTACCTCTACAAGTCCTGCCTGCTCCAGAGAACGAATTGTCTGAGTCGTAATATTTAGTTTTCCTGTAACTAATAGCTGTGGCAACATGGGCTGCATAGACAGCTCACGCATCAGCCTTGCCTTTGCCGTCTGGTGTTTTTTCTCGAATTCCTCACTTTTTGAAAACGCAGTATCGGAGTCTACCAGACAACAAACCGTTTTCTTCACCACCTGTTTCATTTTCTGTTTTACAGGAAGCACTGTCTTTAGTGCAGCTATCATAGTAGAACCATAATGCTCCTTAATCCACCATGCAAGCTTAATAGAATCCGCCTGTGCACTGACTCCACCCTTTACCACGGAATCTACATATTTTATTTTGGATATCTCATATTCCGGTGTATCCGTCAGCTCCATCACATAACCCTTAATCAGCTTATTCCCTTTTCCAAAAGGAATCATGACTGACATGCCTGCCTCTAACTGCCCCATTAATTCCTCTGGAACACGATACTGAAAGGGACGGTCTACCTTCTCATGGGATATGTCTACAATAACATTAGCATATATACCTTTCATACTCATACTCCACGAATTTATACACAGCATAAATTCGCCATGTAAAAAATCTTCCGCTTATGGATTTTTTACATTCTCTTCTAAAATTTCACGAATCAGTACTCTCTCATCCATTGGGTACTTTACACCCTTAATCTCCTGATAATCCTCGTGTCCCTTACCCGCAAGGACAATAATATCTCCATTCTCACCATGTGTAATCGCATAACGGATAGCTTCTTTTCTATCGCTGATTTCCACATATCTGCCGGTGGTCTTTTCCATTCCAATCTTAATATCATCAATAATATCCTGAGGCTCCTCGAACCTTGGATTATCCGATGTGATAATCGTAAGGTCTGCAAGTTTTCCGCTCACCTCACCCATCTCATAGCGTCTGAGCTTAGAACGGTTTCCACCACAGCCAAACAGACACACTAATCGTTTTGGATGGTACTCCTTCAAGGTTGTTAAAAGACTCTCCAATGACATCGCATTATGCGCATAATCAATCATGAGCGTAAATTCATCAGACACCTTAATCATCTCAATTCTGCCCTTTGCTCTTGCATTCAATAAGGCTTTTTGGATATCCTCTTTGCTAACATCAAAATGTCTGCAAATCGCAATTGCCGTTAAGGCATTGTAGGCACTAAACTTGCCTGGGAGTTGTGCCTTTGCTTCCATATTTACTAAGCCGGATACCTTAAAGTTAATGCCAAGAAAGCCTGCGCCTGTCACAAGCTCTAAATCGCTTGCCCGTAAATCCGCCTCATCACTAAATCCATAAGTTTCTAATTCACAGGTATGCCCCTCTAACACCGTTTTCCAATGCTTATCATCACAATTCACGATTCCTACCTTACACTGTTTGAACAGCATACCTTTGCATGCCATATAATGTTCAAAGGAGGAATGTTCATTCGGTCCAATATGATCCGGCTCCATATTCGTAAAAATACCATAATCAAAGACAAAACCCTGTGTTCTATGAAGCATAAGCCCCTGTGAAGATACCTCCATTACAACCGTATCACAGCCTGCATCCTTCATTTCCTTAAAATACTGCTGTAACACTAACGACTCCGGCGTTGTATTGCAGGACGGAATACACTTATCACCAATAATCGTCTCTATCGTTCCTACCAATCCAACCTTATGTCCTGCATTTTCTAAAATACTTTTTACCAAATAGGTCGTGGTAGTCTTACCCTTTGTACCTGTCACACCGATAATCTTCATACTGTCAGCAGGATTCCCATAATAGGCTGCTGCAATAAACGCCATCGCATAACGAGTATCCGATACCTTAATCAGAGTTACCTCTGCATCCTCTGAAATCTCTACATCCTTGCTGATAACCAGCACTGCTGCTCCTGCTTTCACAACATCAGCTGCAATGGTGTGCGCATCAAAATTAGCGCCCTCTATACATAGAAAAAGACAGTTTTTCGTAACTTTTCTGGAATCGTTGACAACCTCAGATACTTCTACGTCTACACTGCCCTTGATACATTCATACTCAAGTCCCTTTAACAAATCACTACATTTCCACATATCACATGCTCCATTTCTGAACCACTCGGTTAAAATATTATATTGAACCCCACTTTAAAGAATACCATATACCTTTTTTAATTTCAACGTTTCTGACAAATGTAAAAGCCCAGCTTACGCCGGGCCTTTACTATATTTCTTATGAGGGGGGAGATAGTGAGTGTTTCAACTATCTGTAATTACTATACCTCGAAAATGTGTCGAAAGTGTGTAGGATTCATAAAATAAAACTTATTTTTCTAAACAAACCATAAAATCTGCTTCCATAAAATGGCTAACACATCTTACTGATAATATTTCATCACCATCTGCATCGATACATTTCCCCTGAATTCATTGATATCAGGATAATAAGCAACCGACATCTGTATATCCCGACAGCTTCCATAATACAGACTGTCTACACTCGCCTCTCCAAACTTCTGACGCATATAGTCATTCAGGGCTTCGATATCCCCAAAATAAATCATGTCATACACCTTTCCATTCTCATCCGCAACGGTATACTTTCCAACATTCCGATTCTGCCCCAGAATCTTTCCCTTCACAAAGCTTACCTGCTTCTGGGCAAACAAAGGCTTGGCATTTCCATTTCCAAATGGTTCCAGCTTATCAAGCTCTTCGATAAATGCAAGATTCGCATATTCCATTGGCATTGGTACATCAATCAGAACCTTTTCTTCAAAGTCCTCTTCCGTTAACGTACAGTTCTCATTCAAGGCAGCTCTAAGCTTATCTACATTCTCTTCCGGTAACGATAAACCAGCAGCAAGCTTGTGTCCTCCATACTTTGTAAAAAGCTCTTTACACTTTGTCATTTCATCATACATATGAAAGGCTTCGATAGAACGTCCTGAACCCTTTACACCATCCTCTGCATTTGTCAGAACAAATGAAGGCTTTCCATATTTCTCACGTATTCTTCCTGCAATAATTCCCGCAAGGCTTTCATGCACATCCGGCAGATAAATAACCAGAACTCTGTCCTTTCCATAGCCTTTTTCTTCCACCTGTACAATTGCCTGTTCCACACCATCCAACGTCAGCTCCTTGCGGCTATCGTTCATGGACTTCAGATTACCGGCAATTGTCGCTGCCACAGCCCTGTCCTTTGCCTGAAAAAGCTCCAGCGCACTTACCGCACTATCCAGTCTCCCTGTCGCATTTAAGCATGGTCCAAGAACAAAGCCTATGGTATATGGTTTCACATTCTGCGGTTGGGTTCCTGTTGCATCCATAAGTGCTTTTAATCCCATATTCCGGGTATTCTTCATCAGCTCCAGACCGTTCTTTACAATAATACGGTTCTCATCTCGCAACTCCATCACATCTCCGATTGTTGCAAATGCCGCAAACTCCATCAACTCCAAGCCAAGCTCTGACTTCATAACCGCCTTCCAGTCTGTATTCTGCTGCTTTGCAACCAACGCCAGAATCACCTTATAAGCAACTACTGCCCCACAAATTTCAGAAAACGGATAATTGCAATCCTCCTGCTTCGGGTCAACCACTGCCGCAGCCTTTGGAATCAGATATCTCCTCTCACCATCTGTTTCTTCGTACGGAACCTCATGATGGTCAGTAATCACCACCGTCATGCCAAGTTCATTCGCATATGCAATCTGTGAAAAGGCAGCAATACCATTATCACAGGTCAGAATCGTATCCGCGCAGGAATCATAAGCCTCCTGTACTAGATTCTCATTGAGTCCATAACCATCCTTCATGCGGTGTGGAATCGCAGTATCTACCACAGCCCCACAATAGGATAAGCCCTTATATAATATATAGGTAGAGCATACCCCATCAATATCATAGTCACCAATGATTCTGATTTTCTTGTGTTCTGCAATTTTTTCAAGCAGAATATCCACTGCCTTGTTCATATCCTTTAACAACTGCGGAGCATACAAATCGTCCATCGTTCCATATAAGAACTTTCTCATTTCTTCATCGGTAATCACATCTCGATTCCGAATAATTCTCGCCAAGACAGGACTAATGCCAAATTCCTGCGAAAGTCTTTGAAAATCAGCCCTTTTAGCTGCCACCATCCACTTACTCATAACAAAACTCCACAATTGCATATGGTGCAGCTTCTGCATCATTCAACTGTATCTGTACCTTCCCCTGCTGTGTATAGATAACCGGAAACAGCTTCTCACCAAGATAAGCAGGCTTCTTGTATTCTACTCTAAGCTGAGTTACCTTCACATGTTCCGGCAAATATGCATATGCCAGATTAATATACTCAGAATTATTCAAATGATGATTCGAATCAATCTGTGCTCGATAAACAGTATGCTCTTGTCCTGCCTCTCCTTCACCTTCCACTATAATCTTCCTAGGTGCATATTCCATATCCAGTTTTGCTCCTAATGGATACCCTGACAATATCTCTTCATCCGGCTTGCAAGGTCTCATTTCTTCATAATTAATCAACGTCCAGATAGAAGCTGCCTTTACGATACAATTCCCCGCTTCATCCTCCATCCAAAAATTACGATAACCGATAAAACCTTTGAACTCGTAAGGTACCGTATATACTTTTATTGCCTCATTTAATCTTGGTAATCTCTCCACTACAATTTGCCATGAACTAAGCACCCATGCCAGCTTTCTAGACGCCAGGTACTCCATGTTAACGGTTGCTTTATTCTCAGAATCAAAAATGCAGGTATCCTGAAAATATTTTGCAAGCGCCGGTAATGTCAACCTCAGCTTATCGTCAACCTCACTGTATCTTACTCTTGTTTCAAATATGTACATCTTATATATTTTTCCTTTCCATTATTCTGTCAAAATAGCTTCGTATTCTTCACTACAATACAAACATTCGTATCATACCATAAATCAGCAAATGCGCCGGATATACCAGATAGAATACATACTTTAACGGTAATCCTCTCTCTCCATTATAGAAGTGAATTGGTATCATCGCCAGTGGTGCTGTCACCTCATAAGAAAAAGCAACCGCTCCAATAAAATCTCTACGCCATTTGTTCATCCCTCTGCAATAATAGAACATCACGATAAACAATACTCCTAGATAATGATAATCAGCCTCCAGTATCTGTGCAAGACCAGCACCTATTCCGATACACAGCAATTGCTTCACAATACTTACCGCATCATAACCTCTTACCTTATCCAACACCACAAGCGTACCCAAACCTATTGTCAGCGTAAAAAAAACATTTTGACTATAGGGATTCCAAATTTGTCCGTAAATAGCCATATTGAATGGTATCTCAGATATACAGGCAAACAGCAAGCATCTCCCTATATATTTCCTAATATTCCTTGTCAGGAAAAATCCTTCAACAATTAAAAAGCAGTAAATTGGAAAAGCAATCCTGCCAACGTATCGAAAAATCTCATAAATATGGTAGACATGATGCTCCATTTGCCAATAGATTGCTATTCCAAAATGGTCAATCAGCATAGAAATAACAGCAATCCATTTTAAGGATGATGCTGATAAGCCTTTTTGTAATTTTTCTCTCACCTATACTCCTCCCAATAAAAAGTGCAGAACAATCTCCTAACGAATAAAGAAGACTGCAACCGATAAGCTGCAGCCCTTTTTTGTTCCTTATTCCCATCCTACATACTCTGCTGTCTGCATCCGAATCTCTTCGTTATATTGTTTCACTATTTCAGATGGCTCATAATCTTCATCGTCATATAAAAACTGATGTAATCGAATGACATTTTCTTCTAAATCATATGGTACAACACAGCTACCCTTCTTACCAACAAATGCACCTACCAGATTCTTCTTGAACGGAATACCTGTATTGTCTATCACCGTATATTCCTTTGCACTTGCCGCAAGTTCGAGAATTTCCTTCATATCCAGTGAGGTAGCGACCTTCGGCAAAATCGCATCAATCGCTGCGTTCATCTCCATCAATGACATTGTCTTTGCCTTTTCCAATATCTGAATCAGCACATCTCTCTGTCTCTGTGTTCTCTTGAAATCTGAACCCGCCGTATAACGGATTCTACAATATGCCGTTGCCTGCATACCATTTAGCATCTGCTCTCCCGCACGTTCAACCGGTATATACTCTCTGTCAAGCTCCTCAGCCATACAAATCTGATAGGAATTCAGATATCCAACTTCCTCTTCTGTCAGATTGATGGTAATGCCTCCCACCGCATCCACGGTATCTATAAGTCCTGAAAAGCCAACCGTTACATAATCGGTAATCTCCAAGTCAAGATTGTTATTAAGCATCTCAACTGCCCTGCTTGGTCCACCATATGCATAGGCAACATTTGCTTTGTTATAGGTATCCTCACCAACATTTAAAAAGGTATCACGATATACTGACACCAGCTTTACTTCATGTGTTTTCTCATTCATGGAAGCAATCATAATCGTGTCAGATCTCGTTCCATTCAATAATACCTTTTCTCGCGAATCCACGCCGAATAAAACAATATTACGGTAAGTTTCTTCTTCTTCCGTCAAAGTCTTTACCGTAATATCCTCTGTATCTTCAGATACAACAGGAGCTTTTTGTAGCTTCGGCTCTACCTCAACCACTTCCTTGACATTTTCCGTCACTTGTGCCTGCTGTGGCACCTGCTCCTGCTTTATCTGTATATTTAATTCATGCCGTTGTACATTGTCTGTGACCTTGGAAACAAGGAACAGTGCAGCCACCCCTGTAATGAGTAGCACCACTTCCAGACTATATAATACAATATTTCGTATCCGTTTTCCTTTTTTACGATCAGCTTCCATTTTTGCACATCCTTTAGGTTACACTGGATTGCTCCAGGCTGTCACTCCCCTGTTAGATGTGATTATGGTATGAATTATGCATTTTTCTGAATCTTTGTTTTTAAAACATACCAAAGCGCACCTGTGATACATACTGATGAATAAGTACCACATACAATACCAACCATTAATGGCAATGCGAATTCACGAATAGATGATACACCTAAAACGAATAACGCAGCAACCATAATAAAGGTTGTTAATGAAGTAAAGATACTTCTGGAAAGAGTCTGGCTGATACTCTTATTCACAACATCCTCAAGAGCATCCTTCTTGCTCATGAGTTCCAGATTCTCTCGAATTCTGTCAAAGATAACGATAGTCGCATTGATAGAATAACCTACAATCGTCAGCATACATGCGATAAAGGTACTTCCTACCGATACTCTTGCTGCCGCATAGAATGCAAGCACTACCAATACGTCATGCAGTAATGCAACAACCGCACTTGTTGCAAATCGAATATCCTTGAATCGAAACCATATATATAATAACATACAAACTGTCGCAATGGCAACTGCAACAATCGCATCACTTTTAGTCTCTGCACTGATGGTAGAGCTTATCGTCTCTGCCGTAATCAATTCTTGATTAATTCCAAAATCAGCTACCAATGCATCTGTCAGTGCCTGACGCTCTTCTATCTCTAAGGTTCTAGTCTTAAATATTACCTGATTGGTTCCAGCAACCTTCTGTACCTGAACATTGGCATCCTTTGTAATCTCTTCAAATACAGGAACTACCTTTGCATCAATATCAGCAAGTGTCATGTCCTCATTGAAGGTTACATTTGTTGATGTACCACCAACAAAATCAAGACTATAATTCAAAATATTACCTGTTGTTGTCTTATTCACTCCTAAGAACACAAATCCTGCTACGATCAAAGCAATTGAGATTCCAAAGAACACTTTTCTCTTTCCAAGGAAATTAATTGTCTTCTTCTCTTTTGCAACACCATAAAGCTTAATATCCTTTAAACCAATTGCATAAAGCGCCTTCAAAATCAATCTGGTAACAACCAATGCGGTAAACATAGACAGCACGATACCCAATGCAAGAGTCTGTGCAAATCCCTTTACTGAACCGGTTCCCTTTAATCCAAGAACAAGTGCTGCAAGCAAGGTTGTAATATTACCATCTACAATGGCTGACATAGCTTTCTTAAAACCTATATCCACAGAAGATCTTACTGTCTTGCCCGTTGCAAGCTCTTCACGAATTCTTGCAAAGATAATAACATTAGCATCAACCGCCATACCAATCGCAAGGATAACACCTGCGATACCCGGAAGGGTAAGTGTAAGCTCGAACATATTGATACAAAGTACCGTAAGAATCGTATAAATGATTAAAGCAATCACAGATGCAAAGCCCGGTAAATAATAAACCGCAACCATAAACACCGCAATCAATGCAAGACCAATTGCACCTGCATAGAGACTGGTTTTAATCGCCTCAGAACCAAGCTGAGCTCCAACCACATTAGAGCGAAGCTCTTCCAGCTCAAGCTTTAATCCACCAATACGAATCTGACTTGCAAGTCTTTCTGCTTCCTCATAGCTTTCCATACCGGTAATCTGTGCCTGTCCCTCTGAAATCTTGGTCTGTACGGTAGGAACACTGATAAAATCACCATCATAATAAATACCAATGGTCTGACCGATCGCATTCTCTGTTGCCTCTGCAAACGCCATTGTTCCTGCCTCTGTAAAGCTAAGAGCTACTACAAACTGATTATTTCCCATGCTATCCTGCATAGAACCACCCTGAGCAGATGCAACATCCGTACCTGTAAGAACTATACTTCCTTCATCCGCAATCACTTCCTCCAAAGTCTTGTTCAGAACAAAGCCACTCTTTCCTTCCTCTACACCCTCACCGGTATAAATATAGTTCAGATTGCCCTGACTATCTAACTGGGAAATAAAGTACAATGCCCCCGGCTTTCCTAAGTCAGCAAGAATCGCATCTGCATCAGAAACACCCGGAATCTCGATATTAATTCTGTCTGTACCCTCACGATATACAATTGCCTCTGTACTATATGTCTCTACACGCTTTTGCAGCTTGTATACCGTATCACTCATATCCTCATCCGATGGTGCTTCATCACCCACTACCTGATAGGTAATGCTGACACCGCCTGCAAGGTCAAGTCCAAGCTTAATCTCTGAGGCTGCACCTGCCTTTTCCGTACCGATACCAAAGATAGCCACATAGCCAAGCGCTACCATAGCCACCAGAACCCCAATCAGGGTTAAAATACCTTTACTCTTTTTCATTATTTATATCTCCTTTACTCTTCAGCCAAGGCTGCCTTTATCATGATTGCACATTCCACACGTTTTCTCTGAAGTTCACAGCCAATGTCATAAGCATCATGAATACTTCCGTGGAAATTGTAGGAGTTCGCTGCACATCCTCCACTGCAATAGAACTTCGCAAAGCAATTCTTGCACTTTTCCTTAGAATATACATTACATGTCTTAAATTCATCGCGGATTGCCGTATTTACGATACCCGTATCCACATTACCCATCAGGAATTCCTCCTGACCAACAAACTGATGACATGGATAGAAATCACCCCAAGGTGTTACAGCCAGATACTCTGTTCCTGAGCCACAGCCTGATAAACGCTTGTATACACAAGGTCCACCCTGTAAGTCAATCATAAAGTGGAAGAAATTCACGCCCTTTCCTTCCTTACGGCGCTTAATCAATTCCACTGCCAGCTTGTCATATTCCTCTAAAATCTTTGGAATATCTGCTTCCTGCAAAGCATAATCCTCTGTCTCCGGAGCTACAACAGGCTCTACAGAAATCTGCTTAAATCCTAAGTCAGCCAAATGACATACATCTGCTGCAAAGTCAAGATTATGATGGGTAAAAGTACCTCTTACATAGTAATCCATCTGGTTTCTGCTTTCTGCAACCTTCTGGAACTTTGGTACGATTCCGTCATAGCTTCCCTGACCACCTCGAAATGGTCTCATAAAATCATGAACTTCTTTTCTTCCATCGATACTCAATACGATATTTGCCATTTCTTTGTTAGCAAACTCAAGAATATCATCATTTAAAAGAACACCATTTGTAGTTAAGGTGAAACGGAACTTCTTATGATTCGGCTCCTCAAGGCTTCTTCCATAGGCTACCAAATCCTTTACCACCTGCCAGTTCATCAGCGGTTCTCCACCAAAGAAGTCAACCTCCAGATTCACACGGCTTCCGGAATTGGCAACCAGAAAATCAAGCGCTTTCTTACCAACTTCAAAGCTCATCATGGCTCTTCTGCCATGATATTCACCTTCCTCCGCAAAGCAATACTTACATGCAAGATTACAGTCATGTGCAATATGTAAACACAGAGCCTTTACAACTGTCTCCCTATTTTTAAATGCGTCGATGCTCTTTTCATAAATATCCTCTGTAAAAAGCATCTGTGCTTCCTTTAATTCATAAATCTCTTCGATTGTCTCTGCAATCACTTCCTTATCAAACTTACCTGTTGCAAGCAGCTTCTCTGTTGCAGCAGCCTTGTCCATATTCTCCATCTGGTTCTCAACCATGCAGGCAATCACGTCATAAACAACATCATCAACAACGTGAACGGAACCACTGTTCACATCAAGTACAATATTGAATCCGTTATTTTTATATTGATGTATCAAAATAATTCTTTCCTTTCATACAATAAGCAGCGATTTCAATCGCTGCTTACCTTAATCTTATTTTACCTGTTCGCAACTCTGATTTCCAACAGTGCAAGATGTCTTACAAGCTGACTGGCAGGATGTCTGGCATTCTCCACAACCACCCTTTTTCATAGATTCCTTGTAATCTCTTGTGGTTAATGTTTTGA
>JAFSGY010000012.1 GCA_017440575.1 Lachnospiraceae bacterium
GCTACTGTTATGCGCCACTCATTGATGCCTTAACGGATGACCGACAACATATAAAAATACGAGGTCGCCGCTATACAGCCCCGCCACTCACCTCCACGTGTTCTGTAGTGTGTCAGTCTTATAAAGGAATAATATCAGAAGGAAAATATATTAGATAGCGAAAACCAGTGCACCTGTTTCATGACGCATTGGTGTCTTTCGCAGAAAGATGGGATATAAAAATGGCACAGCTTTCCAATGACTGGTTAGAGGCAATTAATGGCGAGTTTAAGAAGGACTATTATAAAGAGTTATATCAGTTTGTAAGAGAAGAATATAGTAAAGTAGTGGTTTATCCGCCGGCAGACGATATTTTTAATGCGATGCATTTTACACCATTGAGTAAAGTTAAGGTGTTATTGTTAGGACAGGACCCCTATCATAACGTTAATCAGGCGCATGGACTTAGCTTCTCTGTATTACCAAGCCAGCCTGATTTACCCCCATCCTTACAGAATATTTATAAGGAACTAAATACTGATTTGGGATGTTACATACCGAATAATGGTTATTTGAAAAAATGGGCAGACCAAGGTGTATTGCTCTTAAATACAGTACTTACGGTAAGGGCTCATCAGGCCAATTCCCATCAGGGAAAAGGCTGGGAGAAGTTTACCGATGCCATTATTCAGGCAGTAAATGCACAAGACAGACCGGTAGTCTATCTGTTATGGGGAAGACCTGCACAAAGCAAGATTCCAATGTTGACTAATCCAAAGCATTTGATTTTAACGGCACCCCATCCGAGTCCGCTTTCAGCGTACAGAGGGTTCTTTGGTTGCAAGCATTTCAGTCAGGCGAATGAGTTTTTACAGGCAAACGGAGAAGAGCCGATTGATTGGCAGATTGAGAACTTGTAGTAAGGGGAAGATATGCAAAGGAATCGTTTAAAAACAATTTTATTGGAAATATTGGATTATTCAAAGATTATCTTTTTTGCATTGGTAGTGGCTATGTTTTTTAAGAATAACGTTGCGGCGGGTGCATTAGTGCCATCTGGTTCTATGGAAGAGACGGTTATGACAGGAAGTAGAATCATGATTAATCGGCTGGCATACATAGCAGAAGAACCACAAAGAGGAGATATTGTTGCTTTTTATTATCCGGATGATGGAGAGACGTTATATTTGAAGCGTGTTATGGGTTTGCCGGGTGAGACTATTGAGGGAATTGATGGTTATGTCTATATTAATGGAATAAAACTGAAGAATGACTTTACATCGGAATGTATGGAGCGTGATTTTGCGCCTTTTGAAGTGCCGGAGAATTGTTATTTTATGCTGGGTGATAACCGTAATAATTCATGGGATTCACGTTATTGGCAGAATAGCTTTGTAAAAAAGGAAGAGATTATCGGCAAGGCGGCATTTACATTTTATCCGGAGATTAAGGTATTAGAATAGTATCTAAAAAATACCGTCCATTGAAGAATGGGCGGTGTTTTTAGATAGACTAACTAACGGATTGAGTAGATGAATATGTTGGTGGATTTCCGTTTAGCAAAATATAGGATGGGTAGAATAGAGATGGAAGATAGAGTAAAGAAAAAAGTGGCATTTATATGTGTTCATAATTCATGCCGGAGTCAGATTGCAGAGGCACTGGGGAAGCATTTGGCATCAGATGTGTTTGAGTCATATTCGGCAGGAACAGAAACGAAACCGAAAATCAATCGGGATGCAGTACGCATTATGAAGGAATTGTATGGAATAGACATGGAACAGACGCAGTATTCAAAACTGATTTCTGATATTCAGGCTCCTGATATAGCAATTTCAATGGGGTGTAATGTGGGGTGTCCTTTTATAGGCAGAGCCTTTGATGATAATTGGGGCTTGGAAGACCCGACTGGGAAATCAGATGAAGAGTTTAAAATAATAATTAAGGAAATAGAAAAAAGGATTTTGCAGTTAAGAACAGAGCTGTTATAAATATGCGCAAACATTTCTTGACAAAACTTATTCATGGTATTATAGTAGTGCTAAATAGTACTACTATTTTAAACGCGGATGGAACACATTAATTATGATAGGAATAATGAAAGGAAATGAGTTATGAGTATTAGAATTGGTATTTTAGGATATGGTAACCTTGGACGTGGCGTGGAATGCGCTGTAAAGCAGAATGACGATATGGAATTAGTTGCCGTATTTACACGTCGTAGTCCGGAAACAGTAAAGATTTTGACAGAGACTGCAAAGGTTTATCACATTGATGATATTTTAGCAAAGAAGGATGACATTGACGTATTAATAATCTGTGGTGGTAGTGCAACAGACCTTCCGGTTCAGACACCGGAATATGCAAAATATTTCAATGTTATTGACAGCTTTGATACTCATGCAAGAATCCCTGAGCATTTTGCAAATGTAGATAAGACCGCACAGGAATCAGGTAAAGTAGGTATTATTTCAGTAGGCTGGGACCCGGGAATGTTCTCTTTAAACAGAGTATATGCAAATGCAATTCTTCCGGATGGAAAGGATTATACTTTCTGGGGAAAAGGTGTAAGCCAGGGACATTCTGATGCAATCCGTAGAGTTGAAGGTGTTGCCGATGCAAGACAGTATACCATTCCTGTACCGGAAGCATTAGAGCAGGTAAGAAGTGGTGAAACACCTGAGTTAACAACAAGACAGAAGCATACAAGAGAATGCTTTGTAGTAGCAAAGGAAGGTGCAGACCTTGCTAGAATTGAGAAAGAAATCAAGGAAATGCCAAATTATTTTGCAGATTATGATACAACCGTAAACTTCATTTCACAGGAAGAATTAGATAAGAATCATAAAGGTATTCCTCATGGCGGATTTGTAATTCGTAGCGGAAAGACTGGTTGGAATAGTGAGAATAAGCACATTATTGAATATAGCTTAAAGTTAGATTCTAACCCTGAATTTACATCAAGTGTGCTTGTTGCTTATGCAAGAGCTGCATATCGTATGAATCAGGAAGGACAGAAGGGCTGCAAGACCGTATTTGACGTAGCTCCTGCATATCTTTGCAGACAGAGTGGAGAAGAGTTAAGAGCACATATGCTTTAATCAGAAAAGGCGTGGTGATTAAGGATGGAAGAAGCGGCTTTAATTGACAAGCTCATGCTTTTTGGACTGACAAGGCAGGAGGCAGCGATTTATCTGTGTCTGGCAACGAATAAGGAGTTGTCTGGTTACGAAGCATCAAAAATAACCGGAATATCGCGTTCCAACGTGTATAATGCACTAGCGAGTCTGGTAGAAGAGGGAGCTGCTTATCTTTTAGAGGGCAGTACCAATAAATATACTGCCGTTGATGTGGAAGAGTTCTGTAATAATAAGATACGTTTTCTGCAAAAGACCAAGGATGAGCTAGTTCGCGATATGCCCAAAAACAATGCAGATTGTGAAGGCTATATTACCATTTCCAGTCATAAGCACATTATGGACAGAATTCACTATATGCTTGCAAATGCAGAGTACAGAATCTATGTATCAATGCCTGTGAAGTTTTTGGAAAAGTGCAGAGAGGATATAGAGTGCCTGATTAAAGCAGGGAAAAAAGTAGTTCTTATTGTGAGTGAGGCGGTAGATTTTCCGGGAGCGGTTATCTATATTACGGATAAGAAAGAGGCACAGATACGCTTAATCGTGGATTCGGAATATGTTTTAACCGGAGATATGAGCGGAAGTGCTTCCGATACTTGTCTGTATTGCGGGCAGAAGAACTTCGTCAATGTATTTAAAGAATCTCTAAAAAATGAGATTAAGCTAATTGAACTACAAAAACACTTTGAGAAATCAGAGTGAAATGATATAGTATGATGGCAGATATCATATTGTGAATGAGTAAGAAAAGAAAGGAAAGGTACAAAATGAGTAAGAAACCATTTGTAACCAAGGAACAAATAGAAGAAATCGTAAAAACATACCCAACTCCTTTTCATATTTATGATGAGAAAGGAATCAGAGCAAATGCGCAGGCTTTAAAGGAGGCTTTTGCATGGAATAAGGGATATAAGGAGTTCTTTGCAGTAAAGGCAACTCCAAATCCATTTTTGATTGATATTTTGCGTGATTATGGATGTGGCTGTGACTGTTCTTCTATGACAGAGCTTATGCTTAGCGAGGCAATGGGTGCAAAGGGAGAGGATATCATGTTTTCTTCCAATGACACACCGGCAGAAGAGTTTGAATATGCAGCTAAGATTGGCGCAACCATTAACTTAGATGATTTTACGCATATTGAGTTTTTAGAGCAGACTATTGGTAAGCTGCCTGAGACACTTTCATGCCGTTATAATCCGGGTGGAGTATTCAAGATTAGTACCGATATTATGGATAATCCGGGTGATGCGAAGTATGGTTTTACGACAGAGCAGTTATTTGAAGGCTTCAAGATTATGAAGGAAAAAGGAGTAAAGAACTTCGGTATCCATTCTTTCCTTGCAAGTAATACCGTAACAAATGAATACTATCCAACTCTTGCTAAGACCTTATTTGAGGTTGCTGTTAAGTTAAAAGAGGAAACCGGTGCAAACATTACCTTTATCAATCTGTCAGGTGGTATTGGTGTTCCTTACAGACCAGAGCAGACTCCAAATGATATTAAGGTAATTGGTGAGGGAGTAAGAAAGGTATATGAAGAAGTTCTTGTTCCGGCAGGAATGGGAGATGTCGCTATTTATACAGAGCTTGGTCGTTTCATGATGGCTCCTTACGGACATCTTGTAACCAAAGCAATTCATGAAAAGCATACACATAAGGAATATATTGGAGTCGATGCATGTGCAGTAAACTTAATGAGACCTGCAATGTATGGCGCTTATCATCATATTACGGTTCTTGGTAAGGAAGATGCGCCATGCGACCAGACTTATGATGTTACAGGTTCTCTTTGTGAGAATAATGATAAGTTTGCTATTGACAGAAAGCTTCCAAAGATTGATAAGGGAGATTATCTCGTTATTCATGATACGGGAGCACATGGTTTTGCAATGGGCTATAATTACAATGGTAAATTAAAGTCGGCAGAGCTTCTGTTAAAGGAAGATGGAAGCGTACAGCTTATTAGAAGAGCAGAGGAACCAAAGGATTATTTCGCAACCTTTGATTGCTTTGATATTTATAAGAAGATGGGATTTTAAAATCTTCTTGCATTTGTATAATAAATAAAGGATAATAGAAGAGCGGCTATTTATATAGTCGCTCTTTTCGTGCATATTTACCAAATAATAATATAGGAGAATATTATGAACTTAAGAAAGCTTATAGGTACAAAAGAGTTTTATAAAAAGGTTTTATTTATAACCATTCCTATCATTTTGCAGAATGGTATTACGAATTTCGTAGGACTACTGGATAATATCATGGTAGGACAGGTTGGTACAGATCAAATGTCTGGTGTATCAATTGTTAATCAGTTACTGTTTGTATTTAATCTGAGTATTTTCGGTGGTATATCAGGAGCTGGTATTTTTACAGCGCAGTATTACGGAAAGGGCAGTCATGAAGGTGTAAGACAGACTTTTCGTTTTAAGATGATTACCTGTATTTTGGTAACATTAATTGGACTGGCAGTATTAATAGGTTTTGAAGAGCCGTTAATAGGTATGTTTTTACATGACGGAAGTGCAACAGGTAATGCAGAGGATACTTTGCGTTACGGTATGGATTATTTGAAGGTTATGTTGGTTGGTCTATTGCCATTTGCTATTAATTCGGCTTATACGAGTACTCTTAGAGAGACTGGAGAGACCCTTTTACCAATGAAAGCAGGAATCGCAGCGGTGCTTATAAATTTGTGCTTGAATTATGTATTGATTTTTGGAAATTTTGGCGCACCTGCGCTTGGTGTGGTTGGTGCTGCAGTTGCAACGGTAATTTCTCGATTTGTAGAATGTGGAATTGTGATAATCTGGACACATACACATACTAAAAAGGTGCCCTTTATTGAGGGAGCATATAGAAGCCTTTATATTCCTTTACCATTGGTAAAACAAATATTAATCAAAGGCTTGCCCTTAATGATAAATGAGTTTTTATGGTCTGTAGGTATGACACTTTTAACACAGAATTACTCAACCAGAGGACTTGCAACTGTTGCAGCATTGAATATTAGCAATACGATTAATAATGTGTTTAATGTTATCTATATCGCATTAGGTTCTACAGTTGCAATTATAGTAGGACAGCATCTGGGAGCAAATCGGATGGAAGATGCAAAACGAGAGGATACACAGTTGATTGCTTTTTCGGTAGCAAGCTGTTTTGTGGTGGGAACTGTTCTGATAATGATAGCGCCTCTGTTTCCACAGCTCTATAATACAACGGACGAGGTTAAGGAGATTGCAAAGAACTTAATCTATGTAGTAGCGATTATGATGCCAATGAATGCATTTTTACATGCATCTTATTTTACACTTCGTTCGGGTGGAAAAACAGTTATTACATTTTTCTTTGATAGTGTATTTATCTGCTGTGTCAGTGTACCGGCAGCATTTGTGTTAGCACATTATACACAGATTCCGATTATTTCCATGTTCGTGTTAGTACAGTGTATTGATTTGATTAAGTGTGTAATAGGATTTATTCTGGTTAAAAAGGGTGTATGGCTGCAGAATATGGTGGAGGAATAAGATTTATAGAAGAAAAAGAGAAAAGCTTAAGCGCATTTCTAGATGAATGCGACTTAAGCTTTATTATTTAATACAAAATTTTATGTTTTGAATAAGTTATTCGTTTATAGTCTCAGATTTTTTTGAACCACCTAAAGCACTGGTGCTTGTAGAATTTCTAATAATTAGCTGCGGTCTTAAAAGAGAACGTGAAATCGGAACCTTTGCGATTAACCAGTATAATGCAGCATAAGAGTTTTTGCCAAGGTCGAGTCTGTCCTGATTGATGGTAGTCAGTGGCGGAGTGGTGCTCTCGGCAGCAGGAAGATTATCGTATCCGATAATACTAATATCTTCCGGAACACGTACTTTTAATTTATTACATTCCTTAATAGCACCAATAGCAAGAAGGTCATTACCACAGAGAATAGCTGTGGCACCGTGATTAATCAAATCAGCAACATGGTACTTGGCACTTTCTTCGACATAGTAACCATAAGCAATCAAATCTTCATCCACATCAAGATTATGACTTTGCATACTACTGATATAAGCATCATAACGGTTTGCAGTAATCATGGAATCTTTAGAACCGTTTAACAGAGCAATGCGTGTGTGTCCAAGCTCGTGAAGGTGGTCAATGGCAAGATCGATACCTTCAAAACTGTCTGTTCCTATATAAGCAACATTGGGATTACGTTTAATATAGTTATCGAAAAGAACCGTTGGAATGGTTGTATTCTCCAATTGTTTCATCCAAGGATCCTTTAGGGCGAATCCAACTAAGAATCCACCATGATATTGATTTCGTAACATATATCTGTCATAAGGCTCTTTCATCTGAAGAACAGGAGTCATAGGAACAATATGTACTTCCCAATTATCACGGACAGCCGCCTGTTTGAAACCAAGAAGGATATCAAAGCCGAAGTCCTCCGGGTTTTCATAGAGCATATTTTCAATAAAGATACAGAGACGCTTTCTGGTCTCCTTTTTCATTTTCTTTGTAACATATCCCATTTCAATAGCAGTATCAAGAACCAGCTTCTTCAAGTCAGGGCTTATGTCATTTGCATCATTTAATCCCTTTGAAACGGTGCTGGGAGCGATTCCAAGTCTGCTAGCAATATCTTTAATCGTTACCAAGCTGTTTCCTCCTTTACTTTATTGTATCTGTCAAATAGGAGCATCGACAGATAGGATAGATATTTCGCATATTTTCGTAATCTAAAAGATAAGAATACATGATTATGTAAATGTTTTCAAGTAAGAAACCAAAATTCTCCAAAAAGCACAAAATTTATAGAAAAATATTGTGAATTATTCGAAAGATATACAGATTGAACAAAATAGGAAGTTGACATATAATGGAAATGCGAAAAAAAACGAAAATATTTCGCAAAAATCGGATGGGGAGTTGTCTGATTTCGGGAGGAACTAATATATAAGGAGGAACGTCATGAAAAGAGTTAACACAAAGGGTCTTGTGAGTAGGACTTCAGCATGGATTCTTTCTGCGGCATTGGCATTTTCGTCCTGCCCTGTTTCTGTTCATGCAGAAGAGAGCTTGGAAGAGAACGGTCAGGTAGCAGAGGAACAGCAGATTGAGGCTGTGGAGGAGCAGGAATATTTGTCTGCAAGCGAAGCTAAGTCTGAGGTGGAGGTAACAGTAGAAAAAACAGAAGTTGAAGAAGAATCAGAACAGAAGGAAGAAGAGAGCTCTGAAGTGAAAGCAACAAAAGCGAATGGATCTGAGGAGGAAGCTGATTCAGAGGAAGTAAATACTGAAAAAGTAAGCACGGAAGAAATTTCAGAAGTAGTTGAGACAACTTCTGAAAAGGAATCAGAGGAAGAGGCTGCAACAGAAGTAGAATCTGTTACAGAAGAAGAGGCTGTAACAGAAGTAGAATCTGTTACAGAAGAAGAGTGCATAACAATAGAAGATAATCAGATTTCTTTATTTGCAGAAATTGGAAACGTTACCAAAACATGTCCGACAATTGGAGCAGATGGAAAAGTAACCTTCCACTATTATTCGACAGAGGGAGAAGAAGTAACATCTGCGTATGTAAAAGGCTCATGGAAATCAGACTGGAGCGAATATTTTTACATGACAGAGGAAGAGGCTGGTGTATGGAGTGTAACAGCTGAATTGTCCTTAGAAGATTCTTATGAATATGGAATCGTAGTAAATGACAATTGGGTAGGTGACCCAACCAATCCTAGAAGTGATGGAAATTCGCAGATTTTAAGAAATCCTAGTTTCAATAACGATGGAAGCGTAACAATTTTTTATTACCCACAGGGTGATGAGGATGTAAAGCTTTTGTATAAGCTCTCTGATGAGACAGAATATACAAGTGTTGACATGACAAAAGATGCATATCATTCAGCATTATTATCTGCTACAGTCACAGCTCAGGGTGATTATAGCTATATGTTTGAGATTGATGGAGTCAAGACAGCAGATGTAAACTGTAAGGAAGCTGTATTTTCTATCAGCAAGCTTCCGGAAGAAGATGCTTCTGTTAAGAGTCCTGTTATAGATGGTAATGTGGTAACCTTCCATTACTTTGCACCAACAGCAAAGAGTGTGACGGTAGCTGGTGAGATGAATGGCTGGGATGCAGCGGCAACACCACTTACATATAATGGTGAAACAGGCTTCTGGTCTATTGATAAAGAGCTTATACCTGGAAAATATGAATATAAATTTGTTGTAGACGGCAACTGGACTATAGATTCAAGAAATGATGCGCAGAGCAACGGAAACAGTGTTTGCTATGTAAGTGGCCTAAAGGGAGAAACGCTTGATGTAGAGGCTGGTTCTGAGGTTATATTACCAACAGCTTTAAAGCTGTTTGATGCAAACGGTGTAGCAACTGATGTGGCTCCGACATATACAATAGAAGAGCAGTATCAGAGTGTACTCAAAGTAGAAGATGGCAAGATTGCAGTGCCAAAGAATTTTACAACTGAGTATTTTAAGGTAATAGCTTCTTATGAAAGCTATACAGCAGATGTATATGTAAATGTGAAGGCAAATGTATTTACTTATACTCTTTATTATTTAGATGAAAAGCATCAGGATACAAGTGCTGCTTCACTCTGGGTTTGGTCAAATGGTGTAAATGGAGTGCAGTATTACTTTGATGCTAAGGTAGAACTTTCTGATGGAAATACATGGTTAAAGGCAGAAATAAAGGTTCCTTATGAGGTTCTCTATATTATCCCAAGAGCATATGCGGACTGGTCTTGGCAGGATGCAGATAAGGAATTTGCTAATAGTACACAGGAGAAGAATGTAACCTTATATCTTGTTAATGGTGATACAACAGCATATACGGAGATTCCGGATTTAAAAGCGAAGGAATACAGATATGTTATGATTGAATATAACAGACCTGCTAATGATTATGAAGGCTGGAATATTTACAGCTGGAATACCGGATATGGTAGTGAAGTAACGGTTGATTTCAAGGAAATTGCAGGAAAAATGGTAGCATTTGTTCCTGTTGTAGATACTAAGGAAAGCATTTCCTTCTGTATGAGAAGGAGTGAAGAAGGCAATCCGTGGGCTGAGAAGGATGGCGGAGATCATATGATTTCTATTCCACTTGACCAGAAGGTGGTAAAAGCGACTTTTGAACAGGGGACTGGTGTAACGGGAAATCGTCCTTATAATATCGGATATGTAACAGATGTTACAAAAGGCGAGATTCATTTCTATTATAGAGATGACGCTTTATATCAGAAGTATGAAGAAGCTTCCTTACAGGGAAAAGTAAAGCTTGTTTTAGACGGAACAGAGTACGATATGGCTTATGATGCCCAGAATGAGAGATATTTCTATACAGGAAAGCTGGAAGCGGGCAGTCATTATTATGGCTACATGGTAGATAGCAGTCTGATTTTAGATAGATTCAATGCACAAACAGGTGTATTAAATGATGTTACTTATTCCGTATATGAATATATTGCATTTGATGCAGAGCTCTCAGCGACAGTAGAACCTAGTGCAATTGATTATAATCAGAACGCAGTATTAAGTCTTAGCATTGGAAATGAAGACAATACACTTGAAATTGTGGAAGCTTATGCTGATTTGAGTGCACTGGGACAGAGTAGTCAGTTTGTGATTGATCCTGCTTTAATGGAGGCAACCATTGCAGTAAATCAGAATGTAACAGCAGGTGAAAAAGAGATTCCTGTTACTGTAAAGGATCAGTATGGTAATCTCTATGAAACAACAGTAAAAGTAACCGTTCTTTCCAGAGGAAATAATGGAGATTTTGATTGGGATGAGGCAGTTATATACTTTGCGGTAACAGACAGATTCTTTGATGGAAATAGCAGCAACAATGATGCATATAGAACAGGCTCTTATAATCCTAGCCAAGGTTCTATGTATCATGGTGGTGACTTTGCAGGTTTAGAAGCAAAGCTTGATTATTTACAGGACTTAGGTGTAAATACAATATGGATTACTCCGATTGTAGAAAACATTGAAGATTCTTTTGCATGCGATGGATATGATAATCAGTATAATTCCGGTTATCATGGATATTGGGCAAGTGATTTTACAAAGTTGAATCAGCATTTGGGAACAGAAGAAGAGTTCAGTGCTTTAATCAATGCAATGCATGCGCGTGGCATGAAGATTATGGTAGACGTGGTATTGAATCATTCAGGTTATGGCGTTGAAGATGTATTTAACAATACTTATATCGCAGGCAAGAATATGCTTCGTGATAACACAACTACCATCAAGGGCGATGACAAGAAGGATGCGCTTTCTGGTCTTCCTGATTTTGTGACAGAGGATAGAGAAGTAAGTGAATTGCTGGTTGAATGGCAGACAGCATGGGTAGAGAAGTATGATATTGACTATTTCCGTGTAGATACTGTGAAGCATGTTGATGATACTACATGGAAGGCTTTCAAGAACGAGCTTACAAAGGCAAATCCGGAATTCAAGATGATTGGCGAATATGCGGGAAGTGGTTATGCAACACATGCAGGACAGCTTGGAACAGGTCAGATGGATTCCATCTTAGACTTTGATTTTAACGATAAGGCACTAGATTTCGTAGGTGGCAACCTTTCTGGTGTTGAGAATTTCATGGAAGGACGTAATGCGGGAATCAACAATAGTGCTACCGTAGGAAGCTTCTTAGGAAGCCATGATGAAGATGGTCTGATGTACAGAATGGTAAACGAAAGAGGATTCAGTGAAAATAAGGCTTACGATCTTATGAAGGTAGCTGCTACTTTCCAGATTACTGCAAAAGGACAACCTGTAATTTACTATGGTGAAGAGTTAGGTCAGACAGGAGCAAATAACTGGCCATATCAGGAGAATCGTTATGATATGGATTGGGCTTCGGCAAATGATGATAACGAAATGTTAGTTCATTACAAAAAGCTGTTAGACATCAGAAATGAGTATACAGACGTATTTGCGAAGGGTACCAGAAATACTGTTAAGCTTGACGAGAGCAATGGTGTATTAGTTGTGAGTAGAAACTATGCAGGTCAGGCATTATATGTAGGATTCAATATAAATCAGGCAGAGGAAAAAGAGATTACAGTTCCGTTAAATGCAGGAACAACTTATACTGACTTATACAGCGGAGATACTTATAAAGCAGATAATGCAGGAATGGTTAACATTACAATTCCAGCGGCAACTGATGGTGGTACTGTGATTCTAAAGGCTGGCAAGGCGACAACAGAAGAAAAACCACAGAAGCCTTCAGATTCAGAGAATAATTCTTCAAAGAATCATTTAGAAGAGGATAATATACCTATAGCACCGGCAAAGGTAGTGTTACAGCCAATTTACACCAGAATAGATGGAAAGATTGTTTCTGGCTGGAAGAATGTAATTGAGGAAGCTGTTAAGGAAGCAGAGACTAATCGAGTACCTCTTGGAGAGGGTGTAAATAGCGTTGCGAATGCACTTGTTATCGATATTGTTCTTGCTGAAAATACAGTAAAGACAATTCCGGCAGATGTTGTTAAGAGCATGGTTGCAAGTAATTCGGATTTTAGATTCCATTATGGAAATGATATAGTATTAGCATTTACAAGCAGTGCTTTGGCAGAAGTAACCGGAGACCTTGATTTGAACATTTTGGTTTCAACAGATAAGGATTTTGGACAGAACTTCAAGTCAATTGTATTAGATCCGAGAAAAGAATCTATTTATGGTGCAAAGCTTGCGGTTGCATTTAATCTTGGAAAAGAGAATGCAGGTAAGACAGCGTTTGTATTCCATAGAAATCTGGCAAATAATCAGGTAGAGCTGATGACCACCTGCTTGATTGCTGAGAATGGTACGATTGCAATGCCGGGTGTTGATTATACAGATTTGATTATTCTTTACTAAAATAGTGTTTTTGTAGGAGAAAGCGAAGTTTTTCAGACTTCGCTTTTTCTCTTTGTATTAGTTTCCTTTCAACTTCTTTTCGTGTATAATAAGAGATACATTTGAGAGGAATTTTATTATGGGCAAGGTTAGAAAAATAGCATTAATAACGTGTGGTTCAAATTTTGAACGACATAAAAGAGTGGTTCATGAAGTTCATGAAACTTTAAAAGAGATGGGAGAGTACGCACTTTACGTGTTTACGAATTATGGCATTTTCGTAAATGACACTCCTTATAATAGTGGTGCGAGTTCTATTTATCAGTTAGTCAAAAGGCATAATTTCGATGGCTGTATTCTTGGAAGCAATGTGGGTAGTCACAGTATGCTTTCAGAATTAGCGAAGACATTTAGAAAATGTGGTATTCCATGTGTAGGGTTGAATGTTATTCTGGAACAGGTTCCGTTTGCAATTCTGGATGCCTATTCTTCACAGGTACAGCTCATGGAGCATCTGATTCAAGAGCATCAATGTAAGAAGATTAATTTAGTCGGATTTATCAGAGGAGATATGTTTACGGAGCAGGCGGTGCGTGGATATCGTGATGTATTGGAAAGATATGGTATGGTTTATGAAGAAAAACGAGTACTTTCTAAAATTGTATCCATTGAGAACGGAAGAACTCTACTTGATGAATTCAAGGAGCGTGGAATTGATGATGCAGATGCTACGATATGTTATCATGATGTGCATGCTATTGGATTATGCTTGGAAATGAAAAAAAGGGGATTATCGGTTCCGAAAGATATGCGATTATGTTCTTTGAATTATAGTACAAATAGTATGGTATTTCGTCCGGTTATCACAGGTATTAACCGGCAGGATGAGAGTATATCACGTAAAGCTTGTAGACTTTTGGGGGATATATTGGATGGCAAAGAGATTTTGTATGAAAATTATTTCTATGGAAAGATAAAATATGGACAAAGCTGTGGTTGTCAGGTAATAAATGATAGCTTTGATGAAGAGATTTTTCAAGAAATCATTCTGAACAAGATTGAGTCTGGGAGTCAGATAAGTCTTATGATGAATTATAATGATGCTTTAGAGAAGGTCGAGTCCTTGCATGAGCTTGGAAATAATGTTTTCAAGATGTTGCAGGGAAGCAAAAGGCGAGAATTTGTATTTTGTCTGAATAAACGTGACATTGGTTATATTTTGAATGAGACAGAAGATTTTGGGAAAGACATGGAAGAGCCGTTTGATGATAAAATGGTTGTTATTTCCGGAAATTTGAAAGGTGTAGATAACATAGCGGATACGGAATTCGAAACTTCACAGATTCTGCCGATTGAGCCTAAGGCAGGTGATATGTATGTAATTATGCCTGTTCATCGAAATGAAAGAGTGTATGGCTACGTGACATTTATTAATAGTTATAAGCCGATTGATATGTATAATCATCGTATCTTACATGAGAGTATAGGCAGTAGTATTGAAGGATTGCGGAGACAGATGATATTACGAAGTAGTATCAGAGAGTTGGACGAGCAACATATGCGTGATGCTTTGACAGGGTTGTATAATCGCTATGCACAGGAGAGATATGTGCATAAGTTTATTGAATCGGGTTCTTTTACAGTTGTCATGATTGATATGGATGGATTAAAGGTGATTAATGATACCTATGGTCATCTGGCAGGAAACAATGCATTGAATATTATGGCAGATGCATTAAAAGCTTGTGTTCAGCCTTCAGATCTTTTAGTAAGATATGCGGGAGATGAGTTCCTGATTTTGTCATATATGACAGATTGTGAGTATTGGGATGCTTTTGATGAGAAGTTAAATCAAACTATGGCTGATCTTGCAGAAAAGCAAACATTATCCTATAAAATTGGTGCGAGTGTAGGATATAGCGTATGTAATCAGAATACATATGAAGCATTTGTAGAATGTTACAGAACGGCAGATAAAAAGATGTACGCAAACAAGCAAGTAAGAAAGAATACAGGAAAATAAGAAAGACCTCTATCGAATTAGATAGAGGTCAAAATTTTATGTATAATTATTTCTGTTCTTCCTTCATTGGCTTAACGAAGAATAAGCTTAAGAGGAGAGCAACAATATAAAGTACAATTGTTACATAAAGCACTGTCTGGTATCCAGTAGGATTTACCATGTAACCATCTACTTCAACCTGCTCACCGAAGTTGTTTACAATCCATGTAGCAAGCTGGTTTCCTGTAAGTCCTGCAAATCCCCATGCAGATAATGTGATACCATGGAGAGCTGAGATGCTTCCCATTCCGTAGTTATCGGAAAGAAGAGTAGGAACGTTGGAGAAGCCTCCGCCGTAGCCAGCGTTAACAAGCATAATTAAAGCAAGTACAAGAATTGTTAATCCCATGTTTCCAGCACCATTCTTGATACCACCTGTTAAGATGACAAGTCCTGTAAATGCGATAGAAACGATGAAGATAATCTTATAAACGGTATTTCTGTCTTTCATAGTATCAGCCCATGCAGATAATCCTAAACGTCCACCAGCGTTGAAAATAGCAGATACAGTTGAGATAATACCTACAGAAGCAGCAAGTCCGAGACACTTAACAATAGCCTTCTCCTGAGAGATTAATGCAAGACCACAAGTAATGTTGATGTAGAACATTAACCAGATACCGATGTAGTTCGTAATAGGTCTTGTCTTGATAACCTGCATAATGCTTGGCTTTTCTTCGTTACCGGAAGGCTCATGCCATCCTTCTGGCTTCTTTAATAATAAATGTCCAATAAACATCATTACAAAGTATACACATGCAAGGATGAGGAACATCTGCCAGATACCATTCTCACCAAGACTAGAAAGAAGAGACTGCATAATAGGGCTGGCAATTGCCTTAGCAGCACCAAATCCTGCTACAGCAAGACCTGTTGCAAGACCTTTTCTGTCAGCGAACCAAAGCATAAGAGTCTTAACAGGAGAAAGATAACCTGTACCAAGACCGATACCCATGATTAAACCGTAGCAAAGATAAATTCCTAATAATGCAAGCATGCTTCCCTGATTCTGTCCACCATACCAAATGAAGAATCCAGTACCAGCCATACCTACTGCGAAACAGATTGTAGCGATTAAGGAAGACTTATGAATATCCTTTTCTACTACATTTCCTAAGAATGCGGCTGACATTCCTAAGAAGAAGATAGCAAAACTGAATGCCCATTCAGTTGCACTCTTTGAATGTCCAATGTAATCAGCGATTTCCTGGCTGAAGATAGACCAGCAATAAACAGTACCGATACTACAGTGAAGTAATAAGGCAGGAATTGCAGCTCTAAACCATTTGTTGGTGCGCCAGCCACCAGTTTTCTGTGTGTTGTTACTCATGATTTCAATGTCCTTTCTGAGTATTTTCTTTTGTTTATATAAAATAAATAAGAAAAGTAATTTGTTCCATCCCCCTCATTACAATAGGAAAGAACATATACTTGCTTAACCTTATATATATTAGCATAAAAGAAGGTAAAATGCAATAAATGGGCAGAAAAGGTCGGATTGTATCGCATTAAATACATTTTATAAGGTAGAGATGGAAAGTAATGTAATAAAAGACAATAAATAATGATTGTAGAAAAATAAAATTCAAAAAAGAGCAAAATGCACCATTATAATAATGTAATGAGTTGCGTATTGCAACACATAGAATGATATGCTATAATTACAACAGAATAATAATAGAAAGGCATAAAATATGCATGATAGAGAGTTATGTGAGTTAATTGGTCACAGAATCCGACAAAGAAGAAACGAACTGAATCTGGGACAACAATATCTTGCAGAGAAAATGGATGTTAATAAATCAACGATTCAAAGATATGAAGCAGGAACGATAGATAATTCTAAGAAGCTTATTTTAGAGGGGTTATCAGAGGCGTTACATGTTTCGCCGGAATGGTTGAGAGGAGAGACAGAGGAATATGATTCGGATGTTACAGATAAGAGGGAATTGCAGATTGGTGATGCTATGACAGATATTCTGCATGAGATACATCTGATTCATCTAGGCATGGAAGGCGATGAATTGGAATTTTCCAAAGATTTACTATTACTTATGCTACGTGAATATATGAATTTTGTGAATAACTTCAAGATAGCAAATGAGAAGTATACGCAGTCTTGTGGGAAGGAAGAGATTGCAAAGGCGGCTGGCTTTGCATCAGAGGAAGAATTGAACGAGACGTTATTTGCCAGACAGATTCATCAGACCACAGATACCTTTCATGAGATTCGAGATATTCTTAGGAAATATCCTCGTAATCCTCAGGATGCCTGCCAGCGTATGAGAAGGATTCTGAGTGAGAGTTTACAAAATGGATGAGTGCTTTTTTAATGGGCTTCAGAACAAAATAGATGATGCATTGAGAGAAAGGAAAAAAGAATGAACAAACATTATTACACACCGGCAGAGGTACTTGACGTAAATATGACAGCCGGAGAAGAAAAGGTACAATTACCTATTTTTAAACTGATTTTATTAGGAATTATGGCAGGAGCATTTGTGGCATTTGGCGCCGTTGCAAGCAGTACAGCTATTTTTGGCGTAACGGATTTAGGAACGTCCAGATTGATAGCTGGTTGTATCTTCCCAGTTGGTCTGATGATGATTACCTTTGCAGGTGGAGAGTTGATTACCAGTAACTGTATGCTCGTGGCAGGAGTTATGGATAAGCGTTTTGGTGTGTGGGTAATGATTAGAACACTTGCATGTTTATACCTTGGTAATTTGATTGGAGCAAGTGTGATTGCAGTGGTTGTGTATTTTAGTGATATATTGAATAGTTCCAATGGGGCGCTTGGCGCTTACATGCTGAAGGTGGCTTACGGAAAGACTAGTCTGACTCCGGTTGCGGCAGTATGCTCCGGTATTCTTTGCAATATTTTAGTATGTGTTGCTTCGTTAAAGGCAATTGCATCCAAAGATATTGCGGGAAAAGTGTGGGCATTGTTTTTTCCGATTATGTTATTTGTAGTGAGTGGTTTTGAACACTGTGTTGCGGATATGTTTTATATTGTTATGGGTATGATTGCAGCAATGAATGAGAAGTATGTAGTTCTGGCTGAGGAGTTATACGGACTGACAACAGCACAAATAGATGCAGCAATCAATATTGGGGGCTTTTTTTCTAACCAGATTCCTGTTACAATAGGTAATATCATAGGTGGCATGGTATTCGTAGCATTGCCGATATTTGTAATACATAAAGGCAAGAGTTGTAATAAATAATTGTTGCGTTACTGCTTCCTAATTATCGACAGTAGCTGTTAGGCTATGGAAAGGCAGGAATCATTATGCAGAATCAGATGACATTGAATCAAATGATTGAGTATGTAGCAACTTGTCCCGTTTGTGGGGGCTATGTTATGGTGTTTAATGCGGAAACACAGGATTTTGCCTGTACCTGTTGTAAACGTATCTGGTTAGATGGAGCAGTAAAAATAAAGGGTGTCTACGAATAAAAGCGGATTATATTTGCGGATGTGGAAAGGTATGATTGTAGAATGAATGACAGACTGACTAGGAATGACATTAAAAAGATGGAAGAAGAGATTGAGCATAGAAAGCTGGTAATCAGGAAAGAAGCTTTAGAACAGGTGAAGGAAGCTAGAGCACAGGGCGACTTAAGTGAAAATTTTGAGTACTATGCAGCAAAGAAATACAAGAATCAAAACGAAAGCCGTATCCGCTATTTGGAGCGAATGATTAAAACGGCAGAAATCATCGAGGATGATTCCAAAGAGGATGAGATTGGGCTCAATAAAACGGTTGAGGTAGAGTTTGTGGAAGATGGTACAACAGAGATTTACAGACTTGTCACAACCATCAGAAATAACCCGTTGCAAGGTCTAATAAGCATCGAGTCGCCTATTGCAAAAGCTTTAATCGGACATAAAGAGGGCGATCAGGTGCATGTGCAAGTGAATGATAGCTTTGGATATGATGTGATTGTGAAAAGGGTAGAAAATACACCGGATGATGATTCCATAGAGATAAGAAAATTTTAGATAACTATGAAGATACTGAAAACACTAACTGACAGATATGTCGGAAGGTGTTTTTTGATTTGCAGAAAGAATTTGTAAATTATGGTCAAACGGAGATTAGTTGTGGTATAATAAAACGATTTACGGGGTGACATAACATGTAATTTTGAATGGTATTTTATAAATTAAGAAAAAATTGAGGAAGAGGAATTATGAACTTAATCAATGTAGAAAATATTACAAAATCATATACTGACAGTTTGCTTTTTGATGAAGCATCCTTTGCGGTCAATGAACAGGAAAAGGTTGGAATCATTGGTATTAATGGAACAGGTAAAACAACACTTCTAAAAATGGTGGTAGGTTTAGAAGAGCCGGATAAGGGAACGATTACAAGAGCAAACCATATTGTGATTCGCTATCTTTCGCAGAATCCCGTATTTGATGAAGGGGCAACGGCGTTGGAGTGTGTGATGAAGAATAATCTGACACATGATAATGAGTGGTCATTAGAAAGCGAAGCAAAGTCCATGCTGCAAAAGCTGGGAATCGTGGATTATGACCAAAAGGTAGAATATATGTCCGGTGGGCAGAGAAAGCGTATTGCATTAGCAAATACTTTGCTGTCGCAGGCGGATATACTTGTTCTGGATGAGCCTACGAACCACTTGGATTCGACCATGGCAGACTGGCTGGAAGAGTATTTGAAGAGCTTCCGTGGAGCGCTTATCATGGTAACACATGACCGTTATTTTCTGGATAGTGTTTCGAATCGAATTGTTGAGATTGATAAGGGAAAAACATATAGCTATCAGACCAACTATTCCGGTTTTTTGGAGTTGAAAGCGGAGCGTGAGGAGATGGCGCTAGCAACAGAACGTAAGCGTCAGAGTATTCTGCGTGTAGAAATCGAATGGATGAAGCGTGGTGCAAGAGCCAGAAGCACGAAGCAGAAAGCGCATATACAACGGTATGAGGCGCTTGCAGCACAGAAAGGTCCTGTTCAGGATGCAGAACTGGAGCTTAGCTCTGTGTCTACCAGAATGGGTAAAACTACGGTTGAACTGAAGGATATTACAAAAGCTTATGATGGAAGAACACTGATAGACCATTTTAACTATATCTTTTTGAAAAACGATAGAATTGGTTTTATAGGTGAAAATGGCTGTGGTAAATCGACTTTGATGAAGATTATCTGTGGCATGGAGCAACCGGATGAGGGTGAGGTTATCGTTGGTCAGACGATTAAGATAGGTTATTATGCACAGGAAATCAGAACGGATAAGGAAGCAGGGCTTGCCTATATGGATCCTAGTATGCGTGTGATTGATTACATTCGAAATACGGCAGAATATGTGCAGACTGTGGATGGCTCAGTATCGGCTTCTGTGATGCTGGAACGTTTTCTTTTTCCTGCTGAGAAGCAGTATGCACCGCTTGGAAAGCTGTCAGGTGGAGAGAAGAGACGACTCAATCTGCTTCGTGTGCTGATGGAAGCTCCGAATGTATTGATTCTAGACGAGCCGACCAATGACTTGGATATTCAGACCTTGACAATATTAGAGGATTATTTAGACCATTTTGATGGTATTGTGATTACAGTATCTCATGACCGTTATTTTCTTGACAGAACGGTTAGGAGAATCTTCGCCTTTGAAAATGGAATGATTAAGCAGTATGAGGGTGGCTTTACTGATTATCAGGCTAAGAAGCAGGAGGAAGAGGGCGTTTTCGCTACAGAATCTGTGAAAAGTGCAGGAAAAACGCAGGCTGATAATTCATCGGAAGAGAGCAGCACAAAGAGTCTGAAGAATGTTAAAAATCGACAAGATAAGCTGAAATTCTCTTATAAAGAGCAGAAGGAATACGAGACAATTGATGATGATATTGCAGCGTTGGAGAAGAAGATTTCTGAATTGGAACAGGCGCTTGTAGACAATGCAAGAGATTTTGTAAAGCTAAACGAGATTACCAAGCAGAAGGAAGAAACAGAGGCGGCGCTGGAAGAGAAGATGGAGCGCTGGATGTATCTACAGGATCTTGCGGAACGGATTGAGGCGCAGAATGCGTAAAATGAATTTATTTTGCAGGAAATACTTGACTGTAAACCTTGTTTATACCTTATTTTGAAGAAAAGGAGGTATAAAAGATGACAATAAAAGAGGTAGAACAGGAATTGAATATTCCAAGAGCAACGGTTCGTTTTTATGAAAAAGAGAAATTGATTCATCCGTTAAGAAATGGTAACACATATCGTGAGTATAGTGATGAGGATATCGTAGTATTGAAAAAAATCATTATACTCAGAAAGATAGGATTATCTGTGTCTGATATTAAAGATTTTCTTGATAAGAACGTTTCATTACAGGAGTTAGTAGAGAAGAATATTTTTGATTTGCAGGAAAAAATGAAAGAGCTGGATGGAGCACTCAAAATATGCAAAAAGATGCAATCCAGACAGGAAGACATTAATAGTTTTGATGAAGCATACTATTGGGAAGAAATAAGAACGCAGGAACAGGCTGGCAATCGTTTTCTTGATATAGTGAATGATACTTTAAAATATGAGAAAAAGATTGTGCTGGAGCAATTTAATCTTGCAGACAGGGATGGTAATCTTAGATGTGGGAAAAAAGAAGCTTTGCGTAATGCAATCGGAATTTGTATGGTAATAGGGATTGTAAATTGTTTGCTTACGGAAAGAACATTAGAGGAGTTTTGGGATGGATTTTTACTTCCGTTTAAATGGATTTTAATCTATTCCATATTTGGATTACCATTATATTTTTTAGGTAAGAAGTATCCAAAAGCAGCTAGGGTCATAAAATGGACTGGAATAGGGGGCTTTCTTGCTGTGTTGTTAATTATGTTTACATTATTTGGATTGTAAATATGATATGAAAGAATTGGTGTATAAGAATATATTTTACTAGCTTATAAAAATAGTGCGTGCCAGCGCATGCATTTTAGCAAGAATTTCTTACGAAATTCTTGTCTAACTATCACTATGTTACGGCAATTTCCTATTATATAAAAACAAACCATAATACATTTTATGTGATTGATAAAATGTATTATGGTTTTTGTATATATGATTTATATATTCCATGGAAGAAAGAAAAAGTCTTCTGGTGGATTTTGGGTAAAGAACAGAGTTTGGTTGGTAACTGGATGTGAGAATTCCAGCTGGTACGAATGAAGTGCCTGTCTTTTTATATGTGTGTAATCAGGATTATATAAAAAGTCTCCGGGCAGTGGATGACCGATTGCTTTCATATGGACACGAATTTGGTGAGTACGTCCTGTTTCTAACTGGATTTGTAATAAGGAATAGTCTTGCTTAGTATCAAGACGTGTATAATGTGTAATTGCATGTTCGCCTCGCTCCATATCTATGCAACGTTCAATAACGGAGGCTTCCTTTCTGGCGATTGGAAGATTAATCGTGCCATTTTCAGGAGTAATTCCGGTTGTGATAGCCATATAGGTACGGTGAATTTCACGATTCAATTGCTGTTCTGATAATCGGGCACTGCTGAACATATTTTTTGCAATCAGAACAAGACCGGATGTGTCACGGTCAAGACGATTCACACAGCGGAAGATAAATCCACCTTCTGATTGACGAAGTTTATGGAAATAGTAAGCGCAGTAATTTGCTAATGTATCTTCGTGATGCCCCATGGATGGGTGTACCGGAAGTCCGGCAGGCTTATTCATAACAAGAATATCTTCGTCCTCATATATAACCATTTTTATAAAACCTTCATAAGTGATAGGCGTTAATGGGATATTTTCAGAGCTTTCGTTTTCTAACAGGTTGATGTCGAGAACATCGCCTTTTTTTAATTTTATATATACATAACTCCATTCACCATTTAAGACGATACCACGTTCTGTTTTCTTCAAATGGACTAGCATAGGATGAGAGTAGCCTTTATTTTTTAGAAATTGTCCGATGGTAAGGCCTTCTTCTTGTTCAGTTATATTATAAGAAAAGATACGGTTCATGAAATAGGATTCCTTTCGTATGTTAATAAGTTAAATTCAGGTTTAGTGGAGAGTGTGTGCCGCCCAAGCCAGCCACTATGCTGCTCATATCGGGACGCTTATTTGGTATTTTCTAAATGGAGCGTTCGGCATCTTTGATTAGTCTTGTCCTGCGCAAACTCGCCCTGCTAACGCAGTGCTCAAACAAGA
>JAFSGY010000082.1 GCA_017440575.1 Lachnospiraceae bacterium
GTATAGCAGCGATTAATCATGCACTCAAAATCCTCTCCGGTCAGGCTCTTATCAAGAAAGAAATCCTTCATGCTGCCTGCCAGCGGATAATTCATCACTGCATCGTATTCATCACCTCGAAGCCATGCAATCGCATCGTGCCATATCTCACCTAAGATATAGATATCCGGCTTGATTGCCTTTAACGCAGCTCTTAACTCCTTACAGAAGGTGTGGGAAATCTCATTTGCCACATCGATACGAATACCATCTACATCATAGTCTCTTACCCAGCCGGAAACCACCTTAACAAGATAATCGCGAACTACTGGATTGTTTGTATTCAGCTTTGGCATACTGTCAAAGAATGCAAAGGTATAAAGCTGTCCTTTTTTCGCTGCTCCACCCTCTTTTGTGAGAGGCCATTCATTAATCATAAACCAATCAAAATACTCTGACTCTCTTCCCTTTTCCAACACGTCCTGCCAAGGCTTGAAGAAATAACCACAATGGTTAAAAACAGCATCGAGCATAATACGAATGCCCTTTTCATGTGCCTTTTTTACCAGCTCCTTCATCGTCTCTTCATCGCCAAAGTGAGGGTCTATCTTCTCATAATCCGTGGTATCGTATTTGTGATTGGACGGCGCTTCATTAATCGGAGTCAGATAGATTCCGCTAATACCAAGCTCCTGCAAATAATCAAGCTTATCGATAACCCCCTGCAAATCGCCACCATATAAATCTCTATGTCCGATTTCCTTCTTGCTGCCCCATTCCAGACAGTTTTCCGGATTGTTGGAAGGATTGCCATTGCAGAAACGGTCCGGGAAAATCTGATACCAAATGGTATCATTTACCCAATGTGGTGTTCTGTTCACATCACAAGGATTCAGCCAAGGCATGGTAAAGCACTGACGGCTTCTGCCCTTTAACTGCATCTGTTCCTCACTTACAAAGCCATCCTCGAAGTAATACCACTTCTCATCCTCGGTAATCAGTTCAAAATAATATTTCAATCTCTTGAACTCAGGTACGATTGTCGTTGTCCACCAAATCTGATGTTTCAGCTTCTTCTTAAAAGGAATACCTGCCTTTTCTCCTGTCCATTCTTCGCCACCGCCTAAAATACCATTCGCAAATGGGTCACCATAAATAATGTTAACTTCCTTTACATCATATCCTGTTTTCAGATTTATAATTAACTGATTCTCATCTAATGCATAACAATAATTGTCTGTTGCTCTGTGAAATACGGATGCAAATTCCATACGAAATACCTGCCTTTCCCATACTTGTTACTGTTCCCTTTCTTCCAGTAACCTATAACTATCTTTTTTCTGTGTTACCAAGCTATCATTTACCACTACAATACAGTATTTATGCTTCGGAAAACGTTTTCCGAATTCTGTAAAAAATTAAGGTGTCTGATGTCAAACTCCTTTTTTGTTATCTTACACTCTATTTCAAAATATAGCAAGTACTATTACTTACATTTTATCATTTTTAAGTGTTTTTCTCATTTATTATCAACTTTATAAAATAATTTCATAAAACCGTTGCATAATTTTTTTATCTGTTATATGATATGCTTAGCAAAACATTTTAGTTATTTATGAAATATTTTAATATTCTATAAAACATTATTGTTGAAATTTATTAAATTATATCTTTATTATATATAAGAAAGTGAGGAACAAAAAAATGGCATTAGTAACAACAAAAGACATGTTTGCCAAGGCTTACGCAGGTGGATATGCAGTAGGTGCATTCAACGTAAACAACATGGAAATCGTACAGGGTATTACAGAAGCTGCCGGTGAGCTTCGCTCCCCTATCGTTTTACAGGTTTCCGCAGGTGCAAGAAAGTATGCTAACCATTCTTATCTTGTAAAGTTGGTAGAAGCTGCTCTTATGGAGAATGATATTCCTATCGCACTTCATCTTGATCACGGTGCAGACTTCGAAATCTGTAAGTCTTGTATCGACGGTGGATTTACTTCTGTTATGATTGATGGTTCTCATCATTCCTTCCAGGATAACATCGAGCTTACTAAGAGAGTAGTAGATTACGCTCATTCTAAGGGTGTTGTAGTAGAGGGTGAGCTTGGACAGCTTGCCGGAATCGAAGATGATGTTAATGTTTCTGCTGAAAATGCAAGCTATACTCATCCTGATGAAGTAGAAGAATTTGTTGATAAGACTGGCGTTGACTCTCTTGCAATCGCTATCGGAACAAGCCATGGTGCATTCAAGTTCAAGCCAGGTCAGACTCCACAGCTTCGTTTTGATATTCTTGACGAAGTGAGCAGACGTCTTCCTAACTTCCCTATCGTTCTTCATGGCGCTTCCAGCGTTTCACAGGAATATGTTAAGACAATTCAGACTTACGGCGGCAAGTTAGAGGATGCTATCGGAATTCCTGAGGATATGTTAAGACAGGCTGCAAGAAGCGCTGTATGTAAGATTAACATTGACTCTGACCTTCGTCTTGCTATGACAGCCGGTATTCGTGAAGTTCTCTTTACCAATCCTGCTGCATTCGATCCTAGAGAATATCTCAAAGCAGGTCGTGCAAATGTTAAGGCTCTCGTTGAGCATAAGATTAAGAACGTACTCGGTAGCGAGAACAAAGCTTAATGCTTTGCATAATATCAGTCAACTTTCATACTTATTTATATACCATAAAAGGCGGTTTGCAATTGATTTTGCAAACCGCCTTATTATTTTATTTATCCTTTTACGATAATATCTACTGCTTCCTGTTTATTGAACAGTTCAACCTTGGTATGTCTGCCACCGAATTCACCATCCAGTGTCCATGCAATCTCTTCCTCAGACTCAAATGCAATAGATGAAGTCTTGAAGGAATACATACATTCTGCATCCACCCTGTCGCTGACAAGTGCCGCCAGCACCTGATTCAGTTCTATCAGATTATTCGGACGCTTAATCAAAGTTACCTCGAATAAACCGTCATTCAGTGCAACATCTTTTCCTGTAATATTCTTAATACCACCTATGGAATATGAATTCGTTATCATTCCATAGATAAAATCTCCCTCTATCGTAAAGTCATTGCTTGTGACCTTCATATGATAGGATTTGATATTCTGTATCTGCTTCATACCTTCCAGAAGGTATGCTGTATGCCCTAGCATATTCTTCATCTCCTGAGGTGTTTCATAAGAAACCTCCGTAAAAATACCAAACGCTGCCACATACACAAATACATCTTCATTAAATACACCTACGTCACATGCATAGGTATGATCTGCTGCCACAATCTCGGCAGCCTTTTTCATCGTTGATGGAAGTTTTAAGCTCTTTGCAAAATCATTGGTACTTCCTGCCGGAATATAGCCAATTTTCGTCTTGAAGCCGGACTGCATCATCCCTGTTACAATCTCATCCAGTGTTCCATCACCACCACTACAGACAACCAACTCATAATCACGGTCACGCTCTCGCATAACCTGTACCGCATCGCCACGACACTGTGTAATATAAGTCGTTACCAGATAGCCTGCCTTCGTGAGTATGTCCACTATGGATAACAGATGATTCTTGATGAGTCCTTTTCCGGCATGTGGATTAACAACAAACAGTGCCTTTTTAAACTGCTTCTCCACTTAAAAATCTCTCAATATGTTCTACAGCTGCGCTCTCATCAGAGCCATCTGTGATTACGGTAAGCTCACCGCCATTTGCTAATCCAAGACTCATCATACCCATGATACTCTTTGCATTAATCTTCTTTCCATCCACTTCCACATGAACTGTACTTTCGTACTGACTGGCAATCTGTACAAATACCGCAACCGGTCTTGCCTCCAGACCCTTGTCCAATCTGACTGTCATAGCCTTCTGAATCACGTTACACACCTAACCTTTCCATAATCCTCTCGTAATTATTCCATCTCTTCATAATTACGATACAAAAATCCATTTATAATCGCTTGCAGCGATGGGATTTTTGTTCATCACTTCATATTCTTACGGTCTCAGCAGTAAATGCTTCCACCTGTCTGAACATTACATTCTCTCCATTTATTTCTTCAACCTGTCCGCCAGCTCGCTAAGCTTTCTTAGTCTGTGATTAACTCCGGACTTTCCGACCTTTGGCTCCAGATACTCTCCCAATTCTTTCAATGTAGCATCCGGATAGTCGAGTCTGACCTCTGCGATTTCCCGCAGATTGTCCGACAGATTGTCAAAACCATAATGATCCCTGATATATAAAATATCATCTATCTGCTTGGTAGCCGCATTTACCGTTTTGGTAATATTCGCAGCCTCACAGTTTACTCTTCTGTTGATGGAATTACGCATATCCTTTAAAATACGCAAATTCTCCAGATTCATAAGCGATATATGAGCACCCATAATATTTAATACTTCTACGATGCCCTCACTTTCCTTAATATATACCACCTGATAACGCTTTCTTGCAACAATTTTAGCTTCTACATCGAAAATAGACAGCGTATCCTGTATCTGTTTTGCCTGACTCTCATTTTCACAAACAAATTCTAAATGATAACCCTTTTCCGGATTACTCATGGAACCAAGGCTCAAAAAAGCCCCTCGCAAAAAGGCACGCTTACAGCACAAGCTCTTCATGACCAATGCATTTACCACTTTTGAACCCTGTGGCGCATACTTAATCGCTTGTAGAATCTTGGTTATCTGTTCGCTGTTATCATAACAAAAATGGTTCTTTCCCTCTTCCATTTTGCCTTCTATATTAAAGAGTTTCTTTAGTAAAGTAAAGCACTTTTGTGCGACAAAGGGTGCTTCCTGCTGTATCTCAAGCACATATGCTCCGTCTTCTCTTTGACGCACTGCCCCTGTATATTCTATGATAGCTGCTAACTCTGCAAGCTGACAATGTCTTGCGGTTGCCAGCTGCTTTACTAGCTCTTCCTTAACCTCTCCCGAAAATGACATACCAATCCCCATGTCCTTTCCTCTTAAAACACAAGTAACTATTCAGTACCTTCATAGTTACAAACGCAATAACATTATTTTACATCTCGATGACGCAAGGTCAGACCATATTCGCCCTGATTGCGAAAACGGTTGAACAGTTCTCCCGCAAGCGTCACACTTCTATGCTGACCTCCAGTACAGCCGATTGCTACAACGAGCTGATACTTACCTTCTTTTACATAGTTTGGAATCAGAAAGCTTATCATATCTGACAGCTTATCCAAAAATTCATGTGCTTCTGCATATGCCATAACATAATCCTGTACCTCTTTATCAAGGCCTGTTTTATGCTTTAGCTCATCCAGATAAAATGGATTCGGCAGGAATCGCACATCAAATACTAAATCTGCATCCTGAGGAATACCATGCTTGAAGCCAAAGGACATGATATTAATCATAAGGCTGTTGTATTTTTCATTATTTACAAAAATACGATCAAGCTCTGCCTTTAATTCACGAGTCAGCAGATTCGTTGTATCAATGACATAATCTGCAGTTTCTCTGATGCTTGCCAGAAGCTGACGTTCTTCTGTAATTCCCTTCATAATATCACCATCGTTTGACAATGGATGTAACCTTCTTGTCTCCTTATAGCGCTTCAACAATACCTGATCCGAAGACTCCAGAAACAAAACCTCAACAGAGTATTGAGATGCCTGTAGGCTCGCAATAATCTTCTTAATGTCTTTAAAGGACTGATCCGCTCTTACGTCCAGTCCTAAGGCTGCCTTTTGTATTCCGCTGTTTGGCATGGCAAGCAGTTCTTCAAACTTATCAATCAGAGCTACCGGCATATTATCTGCACAATAAAAGCCTGCATCCTCCAGCATCTTCATTGCTGTACTCTTTCCGCCGCCACTCATACCAGTTACAATTACAAATCTCATGTAAATAACCTAGCCTTTCTCAAACTCTCCCAATCGGATAACCTCCGGCTCTAATACAACACCAAAAGCCTCCTGTACTTTCTTCTGCACCTGTTGCATCAGCTCATAAATATCCTGCGCCGTTGCATTTTCTCTATTAATCACAAAGCCACAATGCTTCTCTGATACCTGTGCTCCGCCTACCTGAAATCCACGTAAACCTGCATCCTGTATCAGTTTCGCTGCAAAATATCCCTCTGGTCTCTTAAACGTAGAACCTGCACTAGGATATTCTAATGGCTGTTTCTCTCTTCTCTTTGTAGCAAGCTCATCCATTCTTGCCTTAATCTGTTCCTTATCGCCTTTTTCCAGTTTTATTACAACGCTTAAAACCAGATAAGACTCTTCCTTTAAGATGCTGTGACGATAAGAAAACTTCATCTCTTCACAGCTTTTTGTAACAATCTCTCCCTCAGATGTAATTAATCTGACAGACTCTACCACCTGCTTCATCTCTCCATCGTAGGCTCCGGCATTCATGACAATCGCACCGCCAAGACTTCCCGGAATTCCTGCTGCAAATTCAAAGCCTGTAAGCTCCTGTTCTAAAGCCACTCTTGCAATGGCTGCTAATGTTGCTCCCGACTCACAGATGAGTCTTTCTCCTTCTACCCTGACATCGCTGAATTCCTTCGACGGATGCAGGATAATTCCATCATAACCCGTATCACTAATAAGAAGATTACTACCATTTCCCACGGTAAAGTAATCTTCCTCTTCTGCATGGAGCAGGCTTAGGATATCTCCAAACTCCTGCTCCGATTTCAATTCTAAATAGAGCGCTGCCGGACCACCAACACGAAAGGTTGTATGATTCTTCATCGGCTCATTCTGCATCATACGGTCTTCAGGAATGTATTGACTTATTTTCTGAATCAATTCCTGTTTCAAGTCCATAATCCTTTCTTTACACACAAAATCAATTATCCAATACTAATTTTGCTGCACCATAGATACCAGCATCATTTCCAAGTGTTGCCAGCTTAAAAGCTGCATCCTTACATCCATGGAATACATATTTTACATAGTTCTTAGCAACATAATCAAGAAGAACGTCTCCTGCCTTAGATACACCGCCTCCGATTACGAAAGCTTCCGGATTTACAACACATGCAATAGATGCCAATCCTTTTCCAAGATATTCACCGAACTGTTCTGCAATTTCACATGCGATTTTGTCTCCTGCCTTAACTGCATCAAATACCGCCTTAGCAGTCACTTCCTCATTACGAAGTACGCTCTCTTCTGTGGTAGCTGCAAGCTTTCTAGTTGCCAGTCTTACAATTCCTGTTGCAGATGCGTACTGCTCCAGACAGCCGTTATTTCCACAGCCACAGGTATCCGGTTCATCATCTACCATATGAATATGACCGATTTCTCCGCCTGCACCTGTTGCACCGGTAAGAATCTTGCCATTTACAATGATACCACCGCCAACACCTGTTCCAAGTGTAACCAATACCATGTTGTCATAGCCCTTACCACCGCCGCACCACATTTCACCTAATGCAGCTACGTTTGCATCATTTCCAGCCTTAACAGGAAGCTGTAACAGACCTCCAAGAACCTCACTGATATTCATAACACCCCAGCCAAGGTTTACTGCTTTAAAAATGACACCTTCATCATTTACCGGTCCCGGTACACCAATACCTACACCAATCACTGACTCTCTCTTGATATTTCTCTCTTCCATCTTGCCCAAAACTGCTGCCGCAATATCCGGTAAGATATTATTTCCGTTATCGTCCTTTCTGGTTGGAATCTCCCATTTCTCCAACACGGTTCCTTCCGGGTCAAAAAGACCGATTTTTACTGTTGTACCGCCAAGGTCAACACCAAAACAATACTGGTTCATTACTCATACTTCCTTTCTCTTAGCCTCAAGTTGTGCATTGCACAACTTGCAATTGCAAAATCTTCCATATATGGATTTTGCAATTTTACTCCTCATCCTCTTCTTTTCTTTTGCTTAATGAATTCTGCACACGCTGATACAGTTCCTGTGCAGCATTATAGCCCATCTTCTTCTGTCTGTGGTTAACCGCTGCAGACTCGCAGATCACTGCAAGGTTACGTCCCGGTCTAATCGGGATATTATGGCATACCACCTTATTACCAAGATATTCGGTATAGCTCTCTTCAAGACCAAGTCTGTCATATTTCTTTTCCTTGTCCCAATCCTCCAAACGGATTACGAGATTAATATTGGTAGTATCCATAACACTGGAAACACCATATAAGGTCTTAATATCTACAATTCCAATACCGCGAAGTTCGATAAAGTGTCTGGTAATATCAGGTGCAGAGCCAACAAGAGTCTCATCACTTACCTTACGAATCTCTACTACATCATCGGAAACAAGACGATGTCCTCTTCGAATCAGCTCTAAGGCTGCCTCACTCTTACCAATACCACTTTCACCGGTAATCAGTACACCTTCACCATAAATATCAACTAATACGCCATGCACGCTAATACATGGAGCCAACTTTACATTTAACCAACGAATAATCTCTGACATAAAGGCAGAGGTCGATAAATCCGAAGATAAAACGACAATATTATTCTCTGTTGCAGTCTTTAAAAACAGCTCATCCGGCTGTAAATCTCTACAGAAAACAACACAAGGGGTTTTATCAGATAATACCCTTGGATATACCTCTTTCTTCTTTTCCTCATCCATGTGCTCCATGTATGAATATTCAACAAAACCAATAATCTGGGTTCTTGTTTCTTCATAATGCTCAAAATAGCCAGCCAACTGCAATGCCGGTCTGTTAATATCCGGCTGTGTAATCTTCTTTACCGTAATATCTACATCCGGAGTTAAGTTTTTCAAATTAAACTTCTCAATTAACGTTTGAATACGAACATTTGGCATATCTTTAAACCATCCTCTCTGTAGGGTTATTTAGAATAGTATAGCATATCTTTAAAAACGTTTCTACCTTAATCCGTTTTCATTCTTATACTTTCAATCAAATTCTGCTTTTTCAACTTATGAATTGCTCCAAATGTCACTGATAAAATCAAGAAAAAGATGATTCCTACGCTGGTAATAAGTAACAGCCACGGGATCTCATAAATAATCGGAACTACTTTACGAATGGCAAGATTTAATACATATGGAATCAGAATCCCCAACGGAACTCCCCATACAACAGCTCGTAATGTACATATCACACTTTCACAAATTAACATTTTTTTCAGACCTTTTGTTGTCATACCTACACTCTTTAAAATAGCAAATTCCCTTGCCCTTATCATCACATTATTAGATAATGTACTGATTACACTGACAAGACCTATTAATAGCAGCAAAGCCACAAATCCATAAATAATAATCTCCGCAATCACAATCGCAATATTCAGCACTTTTACCATCGTATCTTCTCTACTGATTCTTACCGTAAAGCCTTCTTCTACATAAGAATCATCTGTATATGTTGGAAAGAATTCTTCACTTACCATCCTTGCATGCTGCGTATACGCTGCTTCATCCTCAGGATGGCAGAACCAGTCATAAAATCGAACCTCTGCTTCCGGTACAATAAGTCGAATCGGCTTTTCATTCAAAGCAGTCACATAAGACGGAACCTGCTCCTCTGGCAAAAATCCATCTACAGAGAACATAGTTATTTCTCCGTTTGCTTTTTGTAAAGAAAGCTCCTCGATACTCTCCGAAAATGGAACGATATGTTTCATATAGCCATTATCATTATATTTGTAATAATTAAGGAGAATATTGCTGCCTTCGGGAACACCTGCTGCCTCACATACCTTTGCATAATTATTTTTATCCAATACCATAAGCTCTACATCTAATTCTACTTCCTGTCCGAAATCCTCTCCCAAGGCTTCTATCATCTCTGATAACAAGTAGTCCTTAGAAATAATGGCATGATATGTACAATTATCATATCCAATTCCTTTTATCTGAATATCTCCATACTCTAACAGTCGTTGAGTCACAAGCTCTGCCTCGCTACTGTGAATCGGTTTCAGAATGATTTCTTCTTCTTTCCCTGTTACTTCATTCATTCTGTAAATGCGACTGGAAGCATAATCCATCATGATATCTCTTGTTCCCGGATCCATATATTCCTGCATCTGTCTTGCCTGCTCCAACAGACTTCCTGCACTCAGAATCAGTAAGATACCAATTGCAAGTGCTCTGATGGTTGGCTTAAAGCTTGTCTTATTTCTGGCAAGATTTCGATCAGCAAGAATTCCTTCAAAGCCAAAGCTTTTTCTAATCCACATTCTATTTTTTATCTTCATATCCTTCATGCGAACTTCCCCGAATCCTCTGATACAGGAAAGAGCCGTGATTTTTCCTGCCTTTTTTGCCGGTTTATACGCAGAATATAACACTGTAAAGAATGAAAGAATCGCAGAGCACAAAAAAGCAATAGGGGTTACATTAAAAGATAAAGAAACCGAAATCGGTCTCATAATAATACTTTGCTGCAAGTCATTCAACTCAGAAATAAAGTCCGCTGTTATCTGAACTCCTAAAAATCCTACTCCTAATCCAACTACTAATCCTAGTGGAATCCCTACTATACTCAGCCAGATACTTTCATAGATTACGGTTTCTCTTATTTGTTTTGTAGTCCCGCCAACACATTTTAAGATACCAAATTCGTTTATCCTTTGATTTGCACTAGACTGAAATACATTCGAGATTACAGTCACTGACATAACAAAAATCAATAAACCAAGCACTATTGCCGGAACAAGCAGCAGCGATTGATAGGCTCCTCCATACTCTCCATATCCTTCTCCCAAAAACGATACAAGCATTGTATTTCCGCTTGTAATAAAACAGAATACTGCCGTTGTCAGTGCTGTTGATAATATAATTGCTGATATTGCCCCCAGCGTTCTGTAACGATTACGCTTAATCTGATTTAATGCTAATTTTGCTGTAATTCTCATGGTTTTATCACCTCATCGCTTACTATTTTTCCATCACCTATCGTTATGATGCGATCTGCCTGAAGTGCAATCTTTTCATCATGAGTAATCAACAAAAGCGTCTGATGAAATTTTTGATTGGTGTATTTTAGTAAATCTATGATTTCCTGACTGGTCTTACTATCTAAATTTCCTGTAGGCTCATCTGCCAGAATAAAAGCAGGGTCATTAATCAACGCCCTTCCTATCGATACTCTCTGCTGCTGACCACCCGACATCTGTCCCGGAAGATGTTTTGCCCGATTTTCGAGCTTTAACATCTCCAATATCTCTTTTAGCTTCTCCTTGTTCTCTTTGCGGTTATCCAAAAGCCACGGAAGCATAATATTCTCTTCCGCAGTTAAAGTCGGAATCAGATTATAAAACTGATAAATCATACCAATATTTCTTCTTCGAAAAATCGCCAGCTCACTTTCATTCATTTTAGCAATTTCTTTGCCTTCAATTTTCACCGAACCGGTTGTCGGCACGTCAACTCCACCAATCATATTCATCAGCGTGGATTTACCGGAGCCTGATGCTCCCACGATTGCTACAAATTCTCCCTTTTCAACAGAAAAAGAGACATGATCCAGAGCCTTCACTTCTGATTCTCCTTCTCCATATCTCTTTGTTAATTCATGTACTTCTAATACAGCCATTTTCCTCTCTCCTTTGCTATTTATGATACTAACATAGCAAACCAAAATGACTATTTCGTGACTATTATGTATTTTTATGTGACAATCTAGTCACTTTAAAAATTTAAGTATAAAGGTGGCGCCTTTTCCATTTCCGCCAAAGTCTACGTCAATGTCTCCATTTTGCCCCTTCATGATAGACAATGCTAGTGGCATTCCGATCCCAAAACCATTTTCGTTGGTAGAATGCTCAAACCGCTTAAAAAGCGCTGCATATTGTTCCTTTTCCATCCCATCGCCACTATCTGTAACAGCGATCCATTCATACATGGGATTGATACCACTATCAATCCGAATGACACTTTCTTTTGGAGAATGCTCCATCGCATTCTTCACGATATTGGTCAGCGCCTCTATCGTCCATCTCCTATCACAACAGATTTCAACGTCATTCTCTAACTCTATCGTTTGACTATTGATATCAAGCAAAATCTCGATAGAAGGCATAACACCCTTTACCAGCTCTGATACGTTTATCTTTTTCGGCGTAAATTCAACTGCCTTCGCATCTAATTTTGCCATTTTCAGCAATCCGCCAATCAACCACTCCATTTTTGACAGTGAAAACTTTATATTCTGCATAAACTCCTGCTGCTTTTCCGGCTCTGCTTCTTCTAATAAATCCATCATAATCTTCATGGAAGTAATCGGTGTTTTTAGCTGATGAGAAATATCTGCCATATATTCTGCAAGAATGTCTCTTTCTGCCTCAGTCTGTGCCAACTGTTCATCTTTACTTTGCACAAGAGAATAGATATCATTTTTCAGAATACTCCAAATTCCTTCCTTATTGTCCCGAATATCATCCTGATAGCCATTCTGATAGCCTTTCACTGCCGCAGATAACTGCTCTATTTCCTGCTTGTTAATCCACACGATATCCCATCCCCCTGACTGTCTCGATATGAATGGCATCGCCCAGCTTCTCACGCAGACGCTTCACATATACCGTAAGTGTGTTGTCCTCTACAAAGTTACCATCCATATCCCATATCTTTTCCAGAATCTGCGAACGAGTCAGCAGCTTTGATTGATTCGTTGCGAAAATAAGAAGCAATCTGTATTCCAAAGCTGTTAATTCTATCTGCTTCCCTTCAGCAAACACCTTTCCTGCCTCTGTGTGAATACATATCTGCCCAAGCATAATCACTTCCTGCCCGGAGTCTCCCTGCTTCTGCAGGGTTCTCTTTACACGCGCCAATAATTCCCGAATCCGAAACGGTTTCACGACATAATCATCCGCCCCTTCTTCAAAGGCTCGAACGATATTTGTCTCTTCATCAACAACGGTTAAAAATATAATAGGGGTATCTGTATTCTTCAACTCCGCACTTACATCAAATCCTGTCCCATCGGGCAACTGCATATCCAGAATGGCAAGCTGAAACCTTTGTTTTTTCACATTTTCTATTGCAGAACTAACATCCTTGCAATGCACTACTTCATATCCCTCATTCGTTAATGCATATACAAGCCCTGACGCTATCATCATATCATCTTCTAATAACAGAATTCTTTTCATATACTTACCATCCTCTAGCCTTTCTCTTTACGGAAAAAGGTGTATATCTCCTCTGCAACTGACATCGGAATTCCCGGTGCCTCTGCAATAGTAGCCGCATCTGCAGCTTTTAATTCCTCTATAGACTTAAAATACTTCATCAGTGCACGTCTTCTGCTTGGTCCGATTCCCGGAATTTCATCTAATACAGAATGAACCTGAGCCTTTGTTCTAAGAGAGCGATGATAGGTAATGGCAAATCTGTGCGCCTCATCCTGAATTCTGGTAATGAGCTTAAAGGCTTCGGAATTACGGTCAATAGGTAACTCCACATTATTAAAATACAAACCTCTTGTTCTATGGTTATCATCCTTTACCATACCACATACCGGAATATTCAGTCCCAATTCATCAAGCACCTGCAAGGCAATATTAACCTGCCCTCTTCCACCGTCCATTAACAGCAAATCCGGGAACTTTGTAAAGCTGCCAAAGCTCGTATCCTCATCTTTTTCCTGCATTTCTTTCTGCTCATCAATTCCATGCCTAAAGCGTCTGGTAAGTACTTCTTGCATGCAGGCATAATCATCCGGTCCTGCAACCGTCTTCATACGGAATTTTCGATAATCGCTTCGCTTTGGCTTTCCCTTTTCGTATACTACCATGGAACCAACGTTAGCAAAGCCGCTCGTATTGGAAATATCGAATGCTTCCATGCGCACCAAACCTTGAATTCCCAGGATTTCCTCGATTTCCTTTACTGCACCGATGGTTCTTCCTTCCTCTCTTCGAATACGCTCTCTGTCCTGACTTAGAACAAGAGCTGCATTCTTTGCCGCAAGCTCCACAAACTTCTCCTTAGAGCCTCTTAGCGGCACACGCAGACGCACCTTTGCTCCCTTTTTATTACTGAGCCAGTTCTCTACCAGCTCCATATCCTCGATTGGCTCCTGAAGCATGATTTCCCTTGGTATAAATGGTGTACCTGCATAAAACTGCTTTACAAAGCTGGTTAATATCTTATCTGCAACAGGCTCCTCTATCTGAGTCATGTAAAAATGCTCCCGTCCGATTAGCTTACCGTTTCTAAGAAAAAATATCTGTACCACTGTCTCATTTCCGTCGATGGCAAGAGCAATAATATCCTTATCCTCTCCAACGTTATCCGAAATCTTCTGTGTCTCTCCAAGCTTCTTTACCGTTTCAATTAAATCGCGGTACTTCATTGCCTCTTCATATTCCATCTTTTCAGAAGCTGCAAGCATTTTCTCCCGCAAATCCTTAATAATCGGCTGGTATTTTCCATTCAGAAAGTCAATGACCTGCTCAATACGCTTTCCGTATTCCTCCTCGGAAATACACCCCTGACAAGGTGCACAGCACTGGTCAATATGATGGTTCAGGCAAGGACGCTCTTTGCCTATGTCAGCCGGAAGCTTACGGTTACAGGTTCTAAGCTTATATAATTTATTCAGAAAATCTATGGTTTCCTTTACATTTCCGCCCATATATGGTCCAAAATATCTTGCTTTGTCTTTTTTCATTTGACGAACCAGCTGTAGCTTTGGATAGACATCACCTGTTGTTACCTTGATATACGGATAAGTCTTGTCATCCTTAAGCATGGTATTGTATTTTGGCCTGTGTTCTTTAATCAGGTTATTCTCAAGCACCAGTGCTTCAAGCTCAGAATCCGTAACAATATATTCAAATCTTGCAATCAGCGATACCATCTTATCAATCTGCGGACCACGCCCGATATTTTCCTTAAAATACGAACGAACTCGATTATGCAGATTAATCGCCTTACCCACATATAAAATGGTATCGTCGCTGTCATGCATAATATAGACACCCGGCTTATTCGGCAACTTTTTCAGTTCTTCTTTTACGTCAAAATCCTGTGACATGTTTCTCTCCTATTCCACATCCTCTATTACATCAAAGCACAATCCTTTTGCCCATGGGCTTCCAATATCACAACGTCCATGGTGATACTGCTTCTTTGTCTCTCCCTGCTCCAATTCTTCACTTGTATTTATCTTTAATCTGCTTTCCTCCGACTGTGCAAAGCCATCGAGAAGCTTTATCATATTTTCTATATCTTTATCATTCATTATTACACGCTCCTATTTCCTATTACATAAAAAGGTACGCATTTGCGTACCTTTATCTTATACATTATTAAGAAATTCATCAAGCATAGCAGGCAAAAATATCAATGGTTTCTCATGATTTGCCTCTAAGAAATCTCTATCACCAGTTAATATCATATCAACCTCATGATAAAGTGCATCACTTAATACTGGAATATCCTTTTCGTCTCTTAGAACTCCTAATCTTTCATGTACACTTGTGCAAAAACAAAAATCCATTTCATGGTATAAATTATATACCCTTTCAGCCTTATTCGGCCACTTTAACTCAAGCTTTGCTTTTAATTCACTGTCAACATACTCAGAAACATACAATTTATGATTAGAATCCAATAGTTTTAGCAACAGCCGACCTGTTTTTCCTCCAAACACAAATGCTGATATTAATACGTTTGTATCAAGCATTATCTTCATAATCCAAGACGTTCCTTTCTAAAAGAAGCCATTTCGTCAAGCATACTTTCTTCGGAGACCCAGCCCTTATCATTCTTAAACATCTCTTGAATCTGACCCAATAATACCTCGTTTTTTTCCTGCTGCTTTTTTTTCTTATTTGTAGAAAGGAATTCAATAAAACGAATAACCATTTGATAATCTTCTTCATCTAATGAATTTAACATATTATCTACTTCTAATAATTTCGATGTCATGTTCTCTCTCCTCTCTGCGAAATCAACATTCTATTTTCTTCCATTCACATTCTGATCCCACGCAGAACCAAACTTTGAAATTTCATTGTTTTCTTCTTGTTTTGGTTCTTCTGCCTGTGGCTCATTCTGTACCGTCTGCTGTGATGACTGTTCCATCTGTACATTCGGCTGACTCCATACATAAGTCTGCGGCTGTGGTGGAGCCTGCTGTTGAATCTGCGGATTATTACGAGCCTCTTCCGGAGTAGGTACATATGCATTGTGTTCTTCATGCATCTTTATTTCAACCGTTTTCTCTGGTTCCTGTACTACTTCCACATTTTCCTCTGCCTGCTTTTCTTCAGAAGCTATTTCCTGCTTGCCATCCTCAGTCTTATTCTCTGATACAGAATCCTTCTTGTCTTCCTCAGGCTCTGGCATACCCTTCTCCTTACGGAAAATCTTCATGAATTCCTTACCGGTAATCGTTTCTTTTTCAATTAAGTAGGCAGCAATCTTCTCCATAACTTCTTTATTCTCACGAAGCAGCTGTAATGCTTCCTCATAACAATCCTTTAAAATCTGCATTACCTCGCTGTCAATTTCAGAAGCAGTCTGTTCCGCACAGTTCAATGCACTTCTGCCATCCAGATACTGACCTTCTATGGTCTCTAAGCCTATCAGACCAAACTTCTTGCTCATACCGTATCTGGTAACCATAGAACGAGCGATACTTGTTGCTTTTTCAATATCGTTAGATGCACCTGTCGTTACCGTATCAAACATGATTTCCTCTGCGGCACGACCACCAAGTAATCCCACAATCATATCATGAAGCTCTGCCTGTGTATTCAGATACTTCTCATCCTCCGGTACATGCATAACATATCCCAAAGCTCCCATCGTTCTAGGAACAATCGTAATCTTCTGTACCGGTTCAGAATTCTTCTGTAAGGCACTGACTAATGCATGACCAACCTCATGATAAGAAACGATTTCTCGCTCCTTCTTACTCATGATTCTGTCCTTTTTCTCCTTACCGACAAGAACCACTTCCACTGCAGTAAATAAGTCTTTCTGGCTTACAAACTCTCTGCCTTCCTTAACTGCATTGATTGCAGCCTCGTTAATCATATTTGCAAGGTCAGAACCTACTGCACCGCTTGTTGCCAACGCAATTTCTTCCAAATCAACTGTTTCATCCATTAATACATCCTTGGCATGAACCTTCAAAATATTGACACGTCCCTTTAAATCAGGCTTATCAACAATCACTCTTCTGTCAAAACGTCCCGGACGAAGCAACGCCTTATCCAGAATCTCCGGTCTATTGGTCGCTGCAAGAATAATAATACCCTTTTTACCGTCAAAACCATCCATCTCGGAAAGCAACTGGTTCAAGGTCTGCTCACGCTCTTCGTTTCCACCACCATATTTAGAATCACGGCTTCTACCAATCGCATCAATCTCATCGATAAAGATGATACATGGTGCATTTTTCTCTGCTTCCTTGAATAAGTCTCTTACTCGAGACGCACCAACACCAACATATAATTCAATAAAATCAGAACCTGCCAACGAGAAAAATGGTACATGCGCTTCACCTGCTACTGCCTTTGCAAGCAGTGTTTTACCAGTTCCCGGAGGTCCTACTAACAGAGCACCCTTTGGAAGTCTTGCACCAATCTTGGAATATTTTCCCGGATTATGCAGAAAATCAACGATTTCCTGTAAGGATTCCTTGGCTTCCTCTTCACCTGCTACATCCTTAAAGGTAATACCTGTTTCCTTCTGTACATATACCTTAGCATTGCTCTTGCCCATACTAAAGGCTCCGCCGCCACCTGTCATCTTTCTCAGCAACAGACTCAGTAAGCCCCACATCAGAAGAATCGGTAAAATATAAGAAAGTATTGATAAGATTAGTCCGGAACCATCCGGTACGGTTCCCTTCACATCAACTCCTGCATCCAGTAATCTCTGTGTCAGAATACTATCCTCTTCCACCTTACCAGTATAATACGTAATCACCGGCTGCATATACAATATATTGTTTGTCTCCTTCAGCTTAGGATAGATGACAATCTGGCTTGATTCAATCTGTACGCTCTCAACCTCGCCATTTTCAATCATCGTTACAAACTGATTATAGGTAATCTCCTTATTAGTAGCTCCGGTAATGGCTCTCATGAAGTAGCTGATACATAACAGTGAAATCAATGCTGCCACTAGAAGAATCAACAAATTCTGCTTCTTCGGGTTCTGTCCATTTCCGTTGTTATTGCCTCCATTTCCATTCCCATTACCATTTCCCTGACCATTCGGATTTCTGCCCGAATTGTTGTCATAATTGTTCATTTGATTATTATCCATAATAAATAACCATGCCTCTCTATTGTCTGCCTGTCTTATTTCTATCTACAGACAAAATATTTTCATGCTATAATTAGTATTCCCCTGAATATAATTTCACATTTATAATTATAGAGATTGACCGTTTATAAATCAACATTTTCTTTCTGAAATAAAAATAGGAACTATTAATATTTTATAAACTTTAAAAAAGTGCCTACAACACTGCAAGCACTTTCTCTCATATCTTCTTATTTCCCATTCGTAATAACCGGTTCACTGGTTAAATCCACCTTCAGCTTCTTAAAGGTCTTAATATCTACATCTGTCAGCATATCAGAGGTATGTACCTGACAACCTGACAGCTTAGGAAGCTGTTCCATTGCCTTTTTCGCATTTTCGTCATTTAATGCAGATAAAGCAAGAGCAATCAGAACCTCATCCGAATGCAGTCTTGGATTCTTACTTCCAAGATAAGATGTTTTCAATGCCTGAATCGGCTCAAAGGCACTTGGAGCAATCAGATGTGCATCATCGTCAATACCGCCTAAATACTTTAATGCATTTAATAATAATGCAGCGGAAGCACCTAACAGCTCACTTGTTTTAGATGTAATAATTGTTCCATCATCCAACTCAATTGCCGCTGTCGGCACACTAAGCTCTGCCGCACGTTCCTTAGCTGCCACAGTAACCTTTCTGTCATCCGTAGTAATCTTAGCCTGCTTCATCAGAAGCTCCAGCTTATAAATCTGATTCTTTACATCCTCACCAAGCGATAACGCATTTAACGCCTTGTAATATCTTCTGATAATCTCCATGCGGGACGCCTCAGAAACTGCCTCATCATCGAAAATACAATTTCCTACCATATTAACACCCATATCGGTTGGTGACTTGTATGGATTCTCTCCATAGATTTCTTCAAAGACACCATTTAATACAGGGAAAATCTCAATATCTCTATTATAATTAACCGTTGTCTCTCCATAAGCTTCCAAATGGAACGGGTCAATCATGTTCAAGTCATTTAAGTCGGCCGTTGCCGCCTCATATGCTAGATTAACCGGATGCTTCAATGGCAGATTCCATACAGGGAATGTCTCAAACTTCGCATAGCCTGCCTTGATGCCTCGCTTGTTCTCATGATAGAGCTGGGACAGACAGGTTGCCATTTTTCCGCTTCCCGGTCCCGGTGCAGTAATAACTACTAACGGTCTTGATGTTTCTACATAATCATTCTTTCCAAAGCCATCATCACTTACAATATGAGCTACATTCGTCGGATAGCCTTCAATTGCATAATGGCGATAAACCTTGATTCCCTTCTTTTCCAGCTTTTCCTTAAAGGCTGCTGCTGCCGGCTGACCAGAATACATGGTTACAACAACACTTCCTACATATAGACCAACACTTCTATATTCCTCGATTAGTCTTAAAACATCTTTATCGTATGTAATTCCAAGATCCTCACGCTTTTTGTTCTTCTCAATAGCATCAGCACCAATAACAATCACAACCTCAGCCTGCTCAGACAACTGCAAGAGCATTTTCAGCTTACTGTCAGGTGCAAATCCCGGAAGCACTCTGGAGGCATGAAAATCATCAAAAAGCTTTCCGCCAAATTCCAGATACAGTTTGTCTCCAAATTTACCAATTCTTTCTTTAATATACTCTGACTGTATTCTTAGGTATTTCTCATTATCAAATCCAATTTTCATAATATCACCTCATAATTGTGCCTGCTTTGCCCGCGGAAACGCACGTTTTCCCATTCACATCAGTGTATTATACAACGGTGTTTTCGAAAATTCTACTACTTTTTTTAAAAAGGAAGATACTTCTATACTCGTTTGGTTGATTCTCGCTCCATCAGTCTTCCCGGCAGTCTCTCAACCATTCCATTTTCTTCTTCGCTAATTAATTTTAATAGTCTTCTTACTGCAATGGCTCCCTGCTCTTCGAATCCTGTTTTAATCGTAGATAGCGTTGGCTTACACCACATATCCTGTTCAATATCATCCACCCCTAATACCATGACATCCTCTGGTACACGATATCCTGCCTTTATCAGAGCCTCCATAGTTCCAATGGCACTTAGATCATTTGCCGCAAAAACAGCATCCGGTAATGGCAATTTCTTATCTAAAAAAGCCTGCACCGATTCATACGCCGCTTCCTTTTCAAAGCAGCCTTCCCATATATAATCCGACTCCAGCTCAATACCGGCTCTACGCAAGCCTTCCTGAAAACCTTCCCATCTGAGTTCTGCATCATAGTTTTCGTGATAGCCCTTCACAAAGGCTATTCTATCTGCTCCCTTAGAAAGCAGATATTCTGCTGCCCTTTTTCCATCCTGTACGGAATCAAACACAACACTTGCCATTCGTTTACCTGCCATTTCCCTATCCAGGAAAACAACCGGAATCTCATAATCCTGTATTCGCTTCATGTCTTCACTACCGGTTGCTGCACCTAAAATAATGCAGCCATCTACTCTTTTCCCAAGAATATTGTTCATAGCTGATACATTATCCCATGTCACAAAAACATTCAGCTCATATCCATATTTTTGGCATTCTCTGAAAATAGAATCTGCTAATTGAACAAAATAAGGTCCCTTTAAGGATGTCACAAATAAACCGATTACCTTCGTTTCCTTACACTTTAAATTTCTGCCGTTCAGATTCGGAATGTAATGCAATCTCTCTGCGACCTCTAAAATATGCTTTTTCGTTTCCGGCTTCAAGACATCCACATCATTTAACGCATTTGATACCGTCGAAATGGAAACCCCCGCCTCGCGAGCGACATCCTTAATTGTTACCTTACCCACTTTAATACCTCTCTGTACATTTATTCCTTATTGAATTCCAGATATTCTACCTGCATGCCTGCCTTTGGGAATTCTAATCTTAATGAATAATCTCCCTCTCCCAGCTTCACACGCAGAAGTACCTGATAAATCCAATTTCCTTCTGTTCCATTGGTCTGGAATGTACATAACTCCTCATCATTCAGATATGCCTTACAAACCGTCTGGGCAATATTGCTCTCCGGTGACATCAATTTCGCAGTAACCTTGTACACTCCTGCCTCATCTACATGAAAACAGACTCTCTTTTCTACCTTTACTACTACCTTAGCATCTTTTCCGATATTCTGCAAAGGTTCCTCTGTTTTTATCATTTTTCCTGTAAATTCAGGCATCTTATATTCCTGCTTGCCCATGCGTTCAAATGCTGGAGTATGAATAAGGAAACGACAGATATTCTTTGCACTTCTCTGCAATTCACCAATCGTTAGTCTGCCTTCCTCCAATGCTACAAGTGTATCATCATCCATCGCATTCAGTTCCGCACCATTATTTCCAACTACCATATATAAGTCATTCTGCGACCTTACCATATCTCGTGTCTTCTGCTTCGACGGCTCACCACCCTCGACTACATCATTCATCTGTGCCCACCAGTCAGACATCACGATTCCCTGATAGCCCCATTCCTTACGTAAGATAGTAGTATTCAACTCATAATTAGATGCCATCCAATGACCATTTACCGGATTATAGGAAGTCATAATTGACTGCGCATTACCTTCCTTCACCGCCATTTCAAACGCCTTTAGATAGATTTCACGTAATGCTCTCTGAGAAACAACAGAATCTACAACACTTCTTCCCTTTTCCTGAGAATTACATGAAAAATGTTTCACCGTCGCATGTACACCATTCTTACCTATGCCTCTTACCACTGCTGCTGCCATTTTTCCTGTTAAAAAAGCATCCTCGGAAAAATACTCAAAGTTACGTCCGTTTAACGGATGTCTGTGAATATTAATTCCCGGTCCTAACAAAGTATCAATTTCATTTCTGACAAGCTCCTTACCCTGCATAGTAAAAAGCTCTTCTACAAGAGGAATATCCCACGTACAGGCAAGCAATGTTCCAATCGGTAATTGCGTTGCCAATAAGCCACCTTCCATACGAATACCGGATGGGCCATCTGCGCAACAAGCCATTGGAAGACCATATTCCATCAAATGGTCAGATACACCACCAAAGGCAGATGCCGTTCCCGGCGTTACCTTGATACTGCACATACCCTCTCCGCGCACGATCATAGCAAGTTCTTCCTTGGTCAGCTGAGCAATGAACTCTTCCATGCTACATTCACTGTCTGCTACCATCTGTAAGGTCAAGCCCTTATCTCCTGTTATCGGTAATTCTTCCGGCAGACGCTCTGCAATCTGGCGACTCAAATCAACTGTCTTGGTTGGAACAGCTGTATATCGCTCTGTATACATATCATTTTCATTCTTTTCGCCTGTTGTCAGACGCTCAAAGCCCTGTATTGGTGCTCCAGCTTCCTCTAACGCTTCTACTAGCCTTGTTTGCTCTACCATGTAGCCCTTTTCTCCACAGCAAGGTACAAGCTCAGCAGTTCTGACATTGTTACCGATATAGAAAGAATATAATCCCTGCTCTAACACATAGCTGTTTGCATAACCTGTCACACCACTGTCATCAAAGGCAGAAAGCTTATTTATCTTCACAGACATTCTTAATTTCTCACTCTCCTGGCATCCAAGCAAGCTTGTCTTTGCAAAGGCAACCAGCTCTCTTGCCGCTCTGCCAAGCTTCCCCTGTGGAGCTTCTACATAGAGCTGTACAACCTCTCTTCCGCTAAACAAAGTTCCCTTGTTGGTAACTTTACACTCAAAAACAAGTTCTTCGCCATTGATATAGGAATCCGTTGCTTCTATTTCAAATTCCGTATAAGATAAACCAAATCCAAACGGATATAAAATCGCATCCTTTTTAAAAGTCTCAAAATAACGATACCCAACATAGATATCCTCCTGATACAGATTCTGCTTTTCACCGCCATGATTCCTCGTAGAAGGATAATCCTCAATACTTCTTGCAATGGTATCAGTAAGCTTACCCTGTGGTGTTACCTTACCGGTAAGCACGTCGGCTATGGCATTACCGCCCTCGATACCGCCATGCCATGCATAAATAACAGACTGTACCTTATTGTGGAATTCTGGCTGCTCTAAGAAACTCATATCCATAATGTTTCCTGTATTGAACACAAGAATAACCTTTTCAAAATGAACGATAATCTGTTTCAAGACCTCAAGCTCTTCCTGCCTTAACAGATAACTTCCCTCTGCCACTGCATTGTCCTGATCCTCACCAGCGGTACGCCCAATAACAAATAATGCCTTATTGGAAACTGCCGCTGCCTTTTCAACAAGCTTTTCGGAAACCGGCATCTCTTTCTGGCACCATGGCTCGCATGCCCAGCCTCCTCCACCATTATCAAACGGATTATCTTTTAACCATGCTTCATAAACTGCTGCTAGCTCTTCATTTACGATTACACCTTCACTTTTACGTAAGCCATCTAATAGGTTCGTAGTATATGCCACATTTACCGCACCACCTGAACCGGTACCACTACGGTAATATTCTATCTGACATCTTCCAAATACTGCCACGTTATCACTTTTCTGTAATGGCAATACCTGCTCTTCATTTCTTAATAAGACAGCGCCCTCTGCTGCCGCCCTTCTTGCGAATTCTGCAAGCCCCTCTAATGGAACACCTATTTTTCTCTCCATCATAAAACACCCTAAAGCCTTTCTATTGTTAAATAAAAACGTTTTTATTTTCTCTAACGTATCACATTTTTTTATAGAATACAATACCCTAAATAAACTTTCTCTCCCCCTATATTTTTTACATCTTGAAAGCTATTTTTATCATCCTTAGGGTTACTTTGTTACCTGAATAAAACATATTACAATTAGTCACTGTTAACAATTTATTCATTTTTTTTAAGTAGCTTTTGTGCACATTGACTGCTATAATATCATTATATGACTAACGAAAGAGAGGTATTTTTACTATGGCAAACAGATTTATCTTAAATGAAACATCTTATCATGGAGCAGGTGCTATCAACAGCATTGCAGACGAGGCTAAAGGACGTTCTTTTACGAAAGCATTCGTGTGTTCTGATCCAGACCTTGTAAAATTTGGCGTTACCAAGAAAGTTCTTGACGTTTTAGATTCCGCTCATTTACCTTATGAATTATATTCTAATATCAAGCCTAACCCGACAATTGAAAATGTACAGACAGGTGTGGAGGCATACAAAGCATCTGGTGCTGACTATATTGTTGCCATCGGTGGTGGTTCTTCTATGGATACTGCCAAGGCAATCGGTATCATTATTAATAATCCGGATTTTGCTGATGTTCGCTCTTTAGAGGGCGTTGCAGATACAAAAAATAAAAGCGTACCTATTTTTGCCGTTCCTACTACTGCCGGTACTGCTGCTGAGGTTACTATTAACTATGTAATTACAGATGCTGAGAAGAATCGTAAGATGGTATGTGTAGATCCACATGATATTCCTGTTGTTGCTTTTATCGATTCCGATATGATGGCTTCCATGCCAAAGGGATTAACTGCTGCTACCGGAATGGATGCCTTAACACATGCGATTGAAGGCTATATTACAGCAGGAGCATGGGAACTATCTGATATGTTCCACTTAAAGGCAATCGAAATTATTGCCCGCTCTTTACGTGGCGCTGTAGATAACACTCCTGAAGGACGTGAAGGCATGGCACTTGGACAGTATGTAGCTGGTATGGGCTTCTCTAATGTAGGACTTGGTATCGTTCACTCCATGGCACATCCTCTTGGTGCTTTGTACGATACACCACATGGTATCGCAAATGCCATTATTCTTCCTACAGTAATGGAGTATAACGCAGACGCTACTGGTGAGAAATATCGCGAAATCGCAAGAGCAATGGGCGTTAAGGGTGTTGATGAAATGTCTCAGGAGGAATACAGAAAGGCTGCTATCGATGCAGTTAAGAAGTTATCCGAAGATGTTGGAATCCCTGGCGACTTAAAAGAAATCGTTAAGACCGAAGATATTCCTTTCCTTGCTCAATCTGCCTATGACGATGCATGCAGACCGGGCAATCCAAAGGAAACTAGTGTTGAGGATATCACAAAATTATATGAATCCTTGATGTAGTTATGATATCGATTACTTAATAAACTAAAATATCAGGCAGTTGCACAGCATTTAATATGCTCTGTGTAGCTGCCTTTTACTTGGTAAATTCAAGTTTAACGGAGGATATGTGCCGCCCAAGCCAGCCACCATGCTGCTCATATCGGGACGCTTATTTGGTATTTTCTAAATGGAGCGTTCGGCATCTTTGATTAGTCTTGTCCTGCGCAAACTCGCCCTGCTAACGCAGTGCTCAAACAAGACTCCGGA
>JAFSGY010000083.1 GCA_017440575.1 Lachnospiraceae bacterium
AAGCAAAACTGTAATCTGATGTATCAATTCCAAAGTGCTGGCACACGGTATAAGCAACAGATTCTGCTTCTACTTCTTTACTCTCTCTTGATTTTTTTGGTGCCTCGGAAGCCCTTGCTGTAGGGTCAATGGCATGTAGCCTTTGATGGCTCATTTCGTGAATTAAAGTCTTTAGCGTCTGCATTTCACTCATACCGCTTTTAATAGCAATACGCTGCTCTAACTGATGATAATATCCCTTTGCTCCTGACTCAATATCTTCAAACGTAATCGGCACCGGACAAATCTTCTTAAGAGCTTCCATAAACACAGGATACTGTTCCACAGCTCCGGTAAGCTCATCGACACCAAGCGTAGGAAGTTCTTTTCCTTCCGTGGAACTGATATCAAAAACCGTTACCACCTTAAAGCCACGCTTTTCTACTTCCACTGTCTCACGCATCGGTTGACCGTCTTTGTCCAGTTTTGGTGCATTAGTTATTGAATCAATTACTGTCTGCTCTACCTTAGCCTTATATTTACACGGCGCAAATATTTGAATGCCATGTTCGCCCTTTTTAACGTTACGACCAAACTTATCACGCCATGCATTATAGGAAGCCACATAGGTTGCATCCGGCTTTTGCATGGCAATCAAAAGCGTATTATTCAAGCTGTAATTGTAGAACTTACTCATAGTAGAAAGCCAAGTCTTATACTTATCAGAATCAAACAACGCTCTCACATTTGTCTCTAGCTTTTCTGTAATCTCTGTTACTTTTTCATACTGTGATTTAAACTCTTTTTTCTTCTCCATTTAATCACCTACAGCTCTTTCTCGCCCTGTCCGGACTGTGGTATATTCCATGATGCTTGTGTCTGAGCTGATTGCGTCTGCGTTATCTGCTGGTTCTGTGCATAGAGCTGTTCTAACACAGATTTACGTTCTGTCTCCTTACCTTCTGCTGGATTTGCAGAACGCATCTCACTATTCTCTACAGGAGGCAGATTGTTGATAATACCATCAAAATTATTATCATTCTGTTCTACCGCATCCTCGATACTCTTAAGTGGATTTACCCTTACCGGTTCCGGAACTTTTGCTGGCTCTGCTACCGCCACACTCTGTACTTTTGTAGCAGCAAATGCCTTATCATAACCAAACGTATTACCAGTTGGACCTTTATGTTCCAATACTCGTTCCATAAGCTGTTACCTCATTCTTTCCGGAAGGGAAGACCTTAGTCTTCCTCTTCCAAGTCAAAATCCTCATCATCTTCCGGCAAATCTTCAATGAATTCTTCCTCAAAATATTCCTGCATGGATTCATCTTCATAATCTGCGTCCGGATCAGGTTTTACTTCATTCTCTGCTTTTTTCTTTTTCATATTAAGTGCAAGAGCAATTCCACCACCGATAAGCACAATAATAAGTGGTGCTACTACAATAGGATTAAATCTCTCATCCGGTTTCTCAACTTCTACTTCCTGTGTAGATTCCTCTTCCGTCTCTTCTACTTCCGGTTCCTGTGTACCTGTAGACTGTGATGCTTTATAAGCTTCTACTTCTTCCTCTTCCATGAGGGAAAGTAAATCTGCCTCATCTACGAGATTTAAGAAATGAACGGTTTCTGCACCTTTATCATCTCTATCAATAATCAGATAAAAGTAATTTCCATTTTTGGTCGTGAGCGTAATAAACTGCTTTCCTGCACCGGTAACGGAACCATAATCATCAATCAAATTTAAATTTCCATCCGGTGTAAGTGCATTATTTCCTGATACACTATTTAATCCATCCATGAACATCATCATAAACATCTGCAAAAGAGCTGCATCCGTTTCATTGGTGGCATTCTCTAATACTTCTAAGTAATTACTATGTACATAACCGGTCTTGGCAGGTACGGTAATCTGATACCAGTCACCCTCTGTTCCAATGACAGAAACCTCTTCTCCCGGACAAAGCTGGTCGATAATCTCGTAATCCATTCCTGCCCCGGTTCTCACATTTAAACGTGATCCCTTCGTTACTACTGTTCCGGTCGGCTCTTCCTCTTCCCCATAGGTGTATTCTTCTCCTAAAAATGAAAAAACGATATTACCGTCCTTATCAATGGTATAGCTGTATGGAAGTTCTTCCTCAGCATCTGTGGTTACCTCTGTAGCTGTTTCTACAGTCTCTGTGGCAGTTTCTTCTACAACAGCCTTATCTGCATCATTTGCCTGCGCAAAAGCCGTAATTGGGGCTGTATTCATAAATACTGTCATTGCAGTAGTTGCTAAAAGCATTGCTTTATTCATCTTCATTTGCTGTATCCTCACTTTCATTATTCAGTGTCCTTATGCGGTCATCCGGTGTCTGACTAAGTAATCTGGCAAGCATTTCCGGTGTCATATTGGCAGCACGTACCATGTTATGGATTTCTGTATTTTCCTCCTCCATACACTTTGCTTCCAGTTCCTTAATCTTTTCATCAATCTCCGCACGTTTTTGTCTTGCCTTTGCAAGCTCATTTCTATATTTCTCTAATCTTGTTCCCATCTAAGCCTCCTATGGTAATCTGCCAAAGCAATAAAAGTGTTCCTCCCAATAGCTTGTTTCAATAGATGCATAAGAAATAGGATTTCCACAGTGTATCATCATGCCATCGCCTACATAGATTCCCACGTGGCTGGCTCCGGACGTATTGTATGTTCCCTGAAAGAAAACCAAATCCCCCGGCTTCGCCTCTTCTGGTCGGATAATGGAACAACAATTTTTAAGACCATTCGCCGTCTGTCTCCCCACATTCCAACCATTTCCACAATTATTGATGACGTAACTTACAAAGCCGGAACAATCAAAACTAGTGCTTGGACTTGAACCACCCCATACATACGGATATCCCAGATACTTTTCCGCTTCGTGAATCATATTTCCGAACTCATTATCCGTAAAATACTCACCCGGCACATCGTAATCCAAATAATCATCCGATGGATTAGCATAAATGCTGTCCTCAAATAAGTAGGCTTTATTACCCTTTGTGCTCAGCAGAATCTGATATCGCTCCATCTGGTCTTCAGTCAGCCCGGCTCCTGCCACAACAGCACCAATACCGGAGTTGGTAAGTGTTATCTGCAAAATATGATATTCATACTCTACTTCCACCTCATACGCTACTGTCACTGTATAAGGAACCAAAACTCCCCCTTCCTCCCGATATCTTGTCTCATCTCGATATCTGGTCTCCGTTCTTGTTCGAATCTCTGTAATCGGCGTAATTGTAAGCTCATACTGCGCATCAAAAATGTTTTGCAATGTACTACTCACTTCACTTGGCGTATAATCCTCAAATAATACCGTCAGATAAGAAGCCAACTCATATTCGTCATGCCCAATCTCTGCCAAATTGTAGCGGTATTCATCGTAATCCGGATAATCAGACTCAATAGCATCTATCTGTTCCTGCAGGGCTTCCTCTAATGCAACATAATTCGCTTCTACGGTCAGAATATCGTTATCCTGTGCCGTATAAGAACTTGCCACCATGGAATTTACCGTACCGGAAAAGAACAACATTACTGTAGATGCTACACTTATAATCACTACCAAAAGCAGCACAATAAGTAATGCAATCAGACATCCCATCGGATGATCTTTAATAAATTTTACTACCTGCACCGCAGCATCCTTTGCTCCACCAGCAACACTCTTTGTTCCATCACTAATCTTCTTAGCAACAGACTCCGCATCTTTGGTTCGTTTCTTATGAGCATAATTCTTCTTTATGTTTCGCTTCTGTTCCTGCTTGGCAGTTGTCTTCTTATGAGACTCATAATCCTCCGACTTCTTCTGCTGATTCTTGGACTGTTTCAATTTCTTAGAGTAGTTAGTGCCTTTTGCCTCTCTTGAAGCAACAGCTACTGCCTTACCCCCATCCTCGAAAGCTTCTTCTCCGGAATCCTTATCTGATCCATTCACAGCACTATGAATCGTAGATGCGACTACACCACCTGCTAAAACAGCGCCTTCAAGGGCCTGTTCCTTGGCTCGCTGCTCATATACCTGTTTCTTATGCCGTTTCTTTTTTTCATCCTCCGGTGTTTTTTTTTTCTTCTCTCGCTCTTTTCGAAGTTTAGAATCTACTACTACATGCTCTTCTCCTATTGCTTCCGCTGTTTTTCGTGCACCCATTTCTGTTTCTATTCGCAATTTGCTCCTGCGTGCTTTATCGGCGGAGGTCTCTGTTTGAAGCTTTGTATTATCATTTGCCATTCGCTTCCTCCTTCGCTGCCTGCACTTCGGAAAGCTTTGTAGTCATAATCTTATAAAGCTCCGTGTTGGCTGGGAATCTGTCCACAAATGGCAGGATTACATTACCGAAAAATAAAAGCCCTTCACCTTCTCCCGAATGAGTCACATACGAGAGCTGATGTGGGCTAATGTTCAGCTTTTCAGCTAAGATTTTTCTATCTCCCGGTCCTTGGTTAAGCATCAGGATAAAATCAGAGTTTTCTAAGATATTCTCAATTTCTCTACTCTCCAACATGTCCTTTACGTTCTGGGTAAGTCCTGTCGGAATACCACCCCATTTACGGAATCGCTTCCAGATTTCAACTGTATAGGCTGCAGTCTGCTCTTCTTTCAAAAGAAGATGCATTTCATCAATATAGTATCGAGTGGATTTACCTTGGCTTCGGTTCTCCGTTACTCTTCCCCACACCTGATCCTGAACGACTAACATACCAATCTTTTTAAG
>JAFSGY010000013.1 GCA_017440575.1 Lachnospiraceae bacterium
ATATATACCTTCGCTCTTCCACAGGGGAAGCGCTTACTCGTGCAGTCTCACTTGCCAGTGACTATGCAGAAAGTCTAAGTGATACCATTTATCAGGGTACTATTTTCTATGCCTATCAAAATACCGAGCAGGATATCATCATAAAAAATATCACTGACACAAATCCCTATTATAAAATAAGCAGTCAGGACACCCCCGACTGCCTTCAGCCACAATTAACTGTATTTCAAAATATGCTAATGCTCTTTTATTTTGTCAAAAATCCCGTGAATGAACATTATTTGTTAAAATGTGTCTTTCCGGATAACACAGATAAACGGCTTGTATTTTCAGAGGAATTCGCCGACACACCTGTCATAAATCTAGTGTCTACTTCAAAAAATTTATACTTACATCTGCATAGCCTTGAGAGCAATTATACTTTACAACTAGACGAGTCTCTCGGCTATTGCAGACTCATGCCCGAGAATACTCTTACCACACAGGAAGCCTCACAATATGAAAGCAGAATACAGCAATTAACTGATGAACATATTAAGGAACTACAGCAACAACAGCTCCATTTTGAAAAACAATTAAGCTCCATGAACAGTCAACTTAAAAAAGAGCTGTCCGAAGAAACAGAACAGCTCCGCTCTGAAATAGCAAAACGAAACGCTATCATCGACAGCGCCAAACGACAATATGACGAGCTTATGAATACCGCGATCAAATACCGCGACGAGGCCATCAAATGGCGCAATAAATTTGTAGGAGATTAAACTCATTTTCTCAAAATATCAACCGTATGAGCCCCTGCACCAATTAGGTCAGGTCGCTCGCAGGTTGCCATCTGATACTGAACAAAAACCTCAAATTCCTCATCCGATAACTGATTTAGGAATGGTCTCATATAATTGGCAGGACCATCTGGGGACAAAATCTTAATTCGTTCCAGTCCTGCCTTTTCGTTTAACGCATCAATATCCTCAAGGCGCACATAATCATACAAATCCTTCGGCTCTGAAATCGTATGAAAGTCCTCCGTGAAACGCTTCTGCTCCACGCATTCCAGCACATGCTTTTCCTTAAAAGCATAAGTAAGTACTCCATATTCGTTCATCACATAGGCAACTAGAATAACACCACCCTTTTTCGTTACACGCTTTGCCTCTGATAAAGCTTTTAACCTGTCCTCTTCCGAAAAAAGATGGTACATTGGTCCAAAAAGCAGAGTCACATCAAACTGCTCGTCCTCTAGCTTCTTCAAGCGTAACGCATTGCCCTGCATCGCCTTTACGGAGCTGTTTTTCGCCTTTAATAGTCCTAAGTTATGCTTTACCAATTCGACTGCGGTTACATCATAGCCTTCGTTTGCAATTGCAACGGAATATCTTCCCGTTCCGGCACCAATGTCTAAGAGCTTGATGTTTTCTTTTGCTCTTCCTGTTTTCTCACATTCCTGTAAATATTCCATGATATACTTCATGGAAACACGAAACTCTACCTGCCCGTGGCGGGAATTTAAGCGTTTTTCTTCGTTGAATTTATTGTAATATTCTTCTAGTTCTGTCATGGTTATTCTCCGTTTTTCTTAGCTTATTACAAAGCATTATAACACGAAAAAGAACCCTTGTCGCTAGCTTTACCTCTAACACACAAGGATTCTTATTTTATATTTTCTTACTTTTTATTTTCCACACCACGCCTTAATCATCTCTCTTGCTGAACGTGACATTTCCACACTGAATTCGGAATTCCACTTTCTCTTGCAGAATCGTCTTACCCAATCTGCCAAGGAATCCTGTCCCCAGTCACCCTGACGAAGATTCAGCATTTCTTCCATAGCTGCTGCATCTACTTTTTCTACCTGATAGCCATTCTCATGTACAATTGACTCCACCTGAAAACGTGTAGGCTTTTGTCTGGTCTTCTGCTGCTCGGTTGGATATCCGAAACATACCATGCAGGCAGGAACGACATAGTCAGGCAGCTTTAGCAGTTCCTGATGAAGTTCAAAGTTCTCAATAATATCTCCGATGTAACAAGAACCGATTCCCATACTCTCGGCAGCAACCACCGCACTTTGCGCTGCAATAATCGCATCTGCTTGTGCCAACAGCATATCTCCCTCTTCTGGCTTTCTGACATTTATGTCATACTTTTTAAATACCTCTATCCACCGCCTATAATCAGCGCAGAATACCAGCACCACAGGCGCCTTTGCAATAAACGGCTGATTGTCACAGGTCACTGCAAGTCTATCCTTCATACTCTGGTCTGTAATATCCAGAATCGTGTACAATGTCATGTTTCCCGCTGTCGGAGCCTGCACTGCTGCTTCGAAAATTGCCCTTTTTTCTTCTTTTGTTATTTCCTTCTGCACATAATCACGTACTGATTTTCTCTCATTTAATAGCTTTAATGTCTCATTCATACTCACTAATCCTTATTAAATACTTCTCTGTCCAGGGCGCCCTCCTGATGACATACAATTGTAGTACATACCGCATCACCTGTAATATTTACCGCTGTACGAAGCATGTCAAGGATTCTGTCGATACCCATAATAAGCGCAATTCCTTCTGTTGGAAGACCTACGGAAGTCAATACCATGGCTAATGTAACAAGACCAACACTAGGTACACCAGCTGTTCCTATCGACGCAATCGTTGCAGTCAGAACTACCGTTGCCAGATTCGCCAATGTCAGCTCAATGCCAAATGCCTGAGCGATAAAGACTACTGCGACACCCTGCATAATGGAAGTACCATCCATGTTGATTGTTGCACCAAGCGGAATCGTAAAGGATGAAATCTGCTTCGAAACACCCATTTTTTTGTTCAAGGTATCAATCGACATAGGAATCGTTGCATTCGAGGTCGCTGTTGAGAATGCAAAGCCCATAACTGGGGCAAATTTCTTAATAAATTTAACCGGATTCAGTCTTGTAAAGATAAATAACAATATCTGATATACGATAAAGCACTGTATTACCAACGCCAAAGATACACTTCCCATATACTTGATCATTGGCTTAAATGCTGCAAATCCAACCGTTGCAAAGGTTCTGGAAATCAGACAGAATACACCGATTGGAGCAAGCTTCATTACAGCCATTGTCATTTCCATCATCACATCATTGAACTGACTGAAAAAGGTAGCAACCACATCTGCCTTGTTTCCAAGCTTTGCCAACATAACACCTACAAATAACGCAAATACAATGATTGGGAGCATATCTCCGTTTGCCATGGCACCAATTGGATTCTTCGGAATAATATTCAACAAAGTATCCACAATACTTGTGCTTGATGCATTATTAGACACCTCTGCTACCTGGATCGCATCCATATCCAGTCCAATACCCGGATCAATCACAAATGCTGTAGTAAGTGCAATGATTACTGCAAGTGCTGTCGTTGCAATATAAAAGCCAATCGTCTTAACGCCAACCTTACCAAGGCTCTTGGTATCTCCGATTGCCATACTGCCACACACCAAGGAACAGAATACCAATGGTACAACGAGCATCTGCATCAGTCGAATAAAGCCCTGTCCCACTACATAGAAAATACCCTCAATCAAAATCGTATCTCTAAAATAGCTTTCCGGCATCCAGTAATGAATAGCAACACCAAGCAACGCACCCACAATCAATGAAATAAATATCGTTGTCGAAAGTCCTAATTTCTTCTTCGCCTTCTTTTCTGCCATTATTCAATTCCTCCCTTTTCATCGATATATTCCTTTAATGCTGTCTGCCAATCCTTTGGCTCAGGGATTCCTGTTAAACGAAGCATCATATTGTCTAGTACCGAGTATTCCGGACGTAATCCACCATCTGCCTCTATCGGAACAAGCTCCAGCTCTTCTGTAAGTCCTGCACATTCCAGAATTTCTTTTGCAAAGTCATATCTGCTACAGCTTCCCTTACAAACGGCATGGTAAAGTCCATACTCATCATGTTCAATAAAATAACGAACAATCTTAGCCAATTCATGACTGCTTGTTGGTACACCATAACGATTAGTCGGTACTTCCAGCTTTGCGACAGTTCCTACCGAACGCAGCACCTCATCCACAAAATCCTTACCAATTCCATAAATCCAAGAGCTTCTGATAATTACATATCTGTGCATTAGCTTTGTAACAAAGTTCTCTCCTGCTTCCTTTGATTTTCCATATATTGTCTTTGGATGAGCCTTATCAAACTCGTTATAAGGTCTCTCTGTCACCATATCAAAAACATCATCCGTAGACATATGAATCAGCTTTGCATGAATCTCAGCCGCTGTTAATACTATATTCCGAACACCAATTGCATTTACCTTATATGCCTCATCTACATGCTCCTCACAATAAGCAACATTCGTAAGTCCTGCACAATTAATGACCACATCCGGTCTGTTTACATGCATATACTGCTTTACCTGTTCCCAATCCGTAATATCGACTTCTCCAATATCCGTTGTCAGAATCTGATACTCTGTACAATCCAGTAACTCTGTCAGCGCAGAGCCAACATGTCCTTCTGCACCGGTAATCCAAATCTTTTGCATATTCGTAACCCCCCAATGTATTTTTCTTAATCCTAAAAACAAAAAGGGCAGTCCTTGCGACCACCCTTATTGTTCAGGTTGACATAATAACCTTACCATAACACCCGTTTTTTGTCAACTTTTTCTATATTTTGTTCATAAACAATATCATTATTTGTCACAAATGTCATAAGTTGCTCCGTCATAGCCAAGCATCTTCATCGTAGAAAGATCAAGCTCCTCAACAGACTGAGCCACATCTACAATAGGAATACATTTATCCTTTCTGATAAACAGAGGTACTTCATTCAATGCAACATCAATATAATGATTTCCTGCTGCCAAGATTTCTTCATAAATCTTTCCATCCGGCTGGAACTTGATAAACTTCATTTCTTCCGGAAGATATACAAATCTTCCCGTTGCATTCTGCGTATAAACAGGTGCAATCATAACCTCGTTTCCAAGAAGGAGCTGGTCTTCTGTCTCTACAGCACGTCTGTCGTTTGGATAGACAAAGCCTAGCGGCTTAAAGTACATATCATCCTGTGTTGCCGCCTTCATAAATTCACTATATAAATATGGGATCAAACGATAACGCACACCGATTACATGTCTGAAATCCTCAATATTCTCAAACTGATAACATTCCTGCTCTCTCGTTCCCAGTGCTGCATGATTACGCATCAATGGCGTAAATACTCCTAAGGCAAGCCAACGCAGTACCAAATCTCTTGTGGCATGGCTTCCAAAGCCTCCAAGGTCTGCCCCTGTATATAAGAAACCACACATATTGAGTGACGGCATCATCTTCAGATTCAGCAGAATATGCGACCACCATGACTGATTGTCACCAGTCCACACACCACCATAACGATGCATACCAATATAGGACGCACGGGAAAACATCAGAATCTTCTTATCTGGTGATATCTTTTCAAATGCTTCACCCGCTGCTCTTGTCATATTGTAACCATACAGATTATGGACAAGGTCATGACGAACCATCTTCCCATTTACCTTATGATAAAAACGCTTATAATCTTCAGGACTATTCTGCAAATGCTCCATGATGCTCTTTACCTTCACAGGAATCGCATTTGCCTGATTCAAAATGTCATCTGTTTCTTCCTGCTGACCTTCGCCTGAGGCATAATCCTTGATTGCCTGATTCAATGCATCAATGCCTTCTCTGGAATAGAAAATTGCCGGCTCATTCATATCATTCCAGAATCCGTCAATACCTGCGTCAACTAAACGGGCATACTTACTACCAAACCACTCTCTTGCCTCAGGATTTAAAAAATCCGGGAAATGAGTCCAGCCCGGCCATACCGCTGCCACGAAATCACTTCCATCCTCACGCTTACAGAAATATCCCTTTTCCACGCCTTCCTCATAGATATCATAGCCATCCTCAATCTTTACTCCCGCATCGATAATCGGAATCAGATGAATCTTCTGCTCCTGCATCTTCTTCACATAAGCAGGAAAATCCGGGAATCTTTCTTCATTAACCGTGAAATCCTTATATCGCTCCATATAATCAATATCCATATAGACCATATCAATCGGAATCTGATTACCTCGATAGCCAGCAACTACCCTGTCAATATCTTCTGCATTCATATAACCCCAACGGCTCTGCCCGAAGCCAAATGCAAACCTTGGCGGAATATAGCTGCTGCCGATTATCTTACGGAACTGCTTTACCACATCATATGCCGACTCTCCCGTAATCACATACACATATAAATCTGCTCTTTCACAGCTTACCGTCAAGATGTCCTGTTTCGTATAACCAATGTCAAAGGTCAGCTTAGACGGGTAATCAAAAAACATACCAATATTCTGCTTACCAGATATAATGATAAAGTTATGCGCGCCATACAAGGATACTTTCTCCTCTGTATGATTCGGATCATCCGAGCAATTGCTTGTATAAATATATCCTCTCTTATTAATACCTCGGTTTGCCTCTCCCAATCCGTAAATGACATCTATGTCATCCATTCTATAAGTAAACGTAAATCCTTCCTGTGCTTCTGTTTTTCCAAACTCCATAATACCCTGTGTCTCTTCTACCGGTATCGTTACCGCTTCTGTCTCAAAAGGCTCCCCAAATACATATTTCTTAACCATTTTTTTACATCCTCCTAAAAATAGCCTATAGAAAATAACTACCTATTTATCATAGGACAAATTTCACTTCTTGTCCATGCTAAAATCTGCCTATTTATTTTCCTTAAATCATTTCTTTACCAAATCTTAACTTCTGTCTATAATAGCCATTTTTAGCCGTTTTTCAAGGTTTTTACCATATTCTCACAGAAAAGGGGCAATTGCACCCCCTAAAATCTTTTGCTAGAATACATCTGTGCAGAAGTGCGTGATTAAGTAACTTAGAAAAGGATGGTTTTCTTATGAAGCAGTGGAAACAGAAAAAAAGCCTTTGCTTTTTGTTAATGATTTGTATGCTGTTTCTTGGAATGTGCGTTGAAAGCGTTCAGGCAGATTCCTTTTTTTCGTATGAAAGCTCCGCTCACACAGCTTCTACACTTCTTTCCGGCGAAAGAACAACTCTGACTGCACAAGAATATCCGGTTGAAACCATTTCCCGAGATGAATACTTTACTAGCTCCAGTCAGATTATTCGTCGTTCTTTTAGCCGTAGTAACAGGGGCACTGCCCTAAGTCTTTTATTTGTGGATACTCTTCCACAGATTTCTCCATTTATACAAGCATCGTCTGACATTGAACTCACTGCTGAGTCCTCATGCAGCACGGTTATTGTCAATTACATACACCATAAGGATGGAAAAAAAGCCTAACTCCTATGCAACGATAACACATAGGTTTATTTTTGTGCGCATTTATGCGTAAATATACCTCTTTTTTGCATGCGCATAAATACGCAACGTATAGGAGGCTCAAAACATGTTAGAAAATATTATATTTGCTTTTTTAGTAGTTATTGCAGTTGCTGCCGGTATTTGGGTTTGGTGGCTTGAAAGTCATGGAACAGAACCGGAGCAGACCTCAACAGAACAGGAAGGATAATTGGCATGACTCTCTCTCAGGCACTACTTGTTTCTGATGACATCATGAAAGATATTCTTTCACTGGCTGCTTTTGTATGTAATATGCCAACCACTTACCCTAGAGGAAGCGGTAAGCTATTAAAGGCTGAGAATATTAGCTGCCACATCTATAAAAAGCTGGAACTATTGAGAAAATATCTGAAAAATATCTCTTACTGTACTCTGTCCTATGCTGACAGTCATACAGCGGAGCAGCTTCTTCAAAGCATTGATGAGTTAAGCTTGATAACCGAACACTTAACTCATATTGCAAGAGTGTCCAAAACAATCAGCAGACTAAAATCACCGCTCTCTTTTGCGGCACAAAGAGAGCTTGTTGAATTATGGAGTCGTATCGATGTTATTTTGAAAACACTCGAAGATGCATTCCTGAAAAGTAATTCTATCACCGGCATGTGGATGTTAAGACAGAATTCCATCATTCAGGAGCAAATAAAAGACTTAAAGAAAAATCATATCAAGAGACTTCGCAACGGAACGTGCTGTATCGAAACAGGTATCTGTTTTCTGGATTTGCTCTATGATCACGAGCAAATTGCCATGCACTGTACAACACTGTTTCACGAAGAATTTATTATGGACCATTATGAAGAAAGGAAAGGTTAATTATCATGTACAACATTTTTCTCTGGATTATCATCATCATTGGCGGAGGTGCAGGAGCATTATCTACACTCTATATCATCGCCTCTTTATTCGGAACCTTAGGTTACAAGATTTATCGTACAGCTAAATATCATGTTTCTCTGTATGATTAATCGATTATACATTAACCTCTTTAGAAAAGAAAAGGGAAATTGGCTTTCATACCAGTTTCCCTTTTCTTTTCTATACAGAATGTCCCCCTAAGATGCCACTATATCCCTGTAAAAATGGCTCTGAGGTATTCTGGAGCCTTACCCCCAGACTTCCTTCCTCACGGAAGCCTAATTCCATATACATATGGCAAAATGCCTCTTCTATCACATAGGCCTTTAAAATAAAGTGATTCTCCTGTTGCCATGCTGCTGAGGCAATCGCCTCATATTCTGTACCTGGGAACTTTTGTGTTTCCCAGCTCTGATATCCATAAGTAATCGTATGTATACCTGTACCATTTTCATAGGTAATCTTTCGTTGTTCAAAGTCAGGACAAATCCACTTTAGTCCCTGTTTATTCTCCACCATCTCAAAACGGCAATTCTGAAACAACTTAGCAAAATGTGAATCCGCTTCTCCACTTACCGGCAGCACCTCCATTCGTGGCATAACTTCTTCCCGTTCGAAGCAAGAGAAAATTGTATCATAAAACGCATCATAAATCATCTGCAATCCTGCATTCATGCCCTGTGTATCTGCAATCGTAGTAAATACCAAGTCATACTGCGGTAAAATCAGTGCAAGCTGCCCTCCCATTCCATACATACAATAACCATGATATCTGGTTCTCCAGAACATATATCCATAGCCCTGCTGTTCATCCAATACTGGCTGCAGCTCTGTCGTAATCGAATTCGCCATTGCTTCTTCTATATACCATTTCGGTAATAACTGCTCGCCCTGATACATACCCAAGTCCTTACAAAGACATGCAACCGCCGTCATATCCCGCAAGGTACAAACTAATCCTGATCCTCCTTGTGATACACCAACTTCATCCGGTATGATATATGCCTCTTTCGAAAAACCAATTTTATCCAATGCCTTTTCTCTTAAATAATCCAACATTGACATTCCTGTCAGTTTTTCTACTAAAGCCGCCAGTGTGTGTGAAGATGATGTGTCATAAGAAAATAGTGTTCCTGCCGGATGATCCGGCTCTACTCGGAAAAAGGATTCCGTCCAGTCATCGCTATCATATCTTTTATAAGTTGTAGATGCATAACAGGTAGCCATCATAAGCATCTGCCTTATCGTCATTTCTGCAAGCCATGGATGTGCGCCTTCTTCCGGCAACTTTTCCGGGAAATAATCACAGATACAATCATCCAGACTTATTTTCCCTTCCTCACACAGTAACCCTATCGCAAGTGAGGTAAAGCTCTTTGCCACAGAAAACATACGATGTAATGACCTTTCATGAAACGGTGCATAATATTCCTCTGCTATCATTTCCTGTCCATACACCAGTGCAAAGCCATGTAAGGTTACCCGCTTTGCTGTTATGATTTGCTTAAACATTTCTGTCATTTCCAAGAGCTTTTCTTTTGAAGCCTTTCCCATATTGATCCCCCTCATATTTTTAATATTCTCTCTTCTCTATCGTCCTAATACTCACTCTTACTGAAAGAATAAAACATAATATCCATCCAGTTACAGCAACCACCATTACAATACCAGAACTTAATCCATCGATAAAACGAAGTATTCCTTGATACCATAACTGTACAGCACCTTCTCCAAATACCATATTTCCAAATTTACGTATAATAATTGTCAGCCCAAATATTGCTATTACCATTCCCATTAATACCATTCGTCCGTTTTCACCACCAAACTTTAATTGTACAGGAATCATAAGCATTTGGAAAAACGATATGACAAACAGTAAAGCAACTGCCATTAACACAGTTTCTACTGCTTCTCTTCTATTTATTATACAACAAATTATAGTTGATGCCACCCAACAAATCAGACTGCACCCAAAAGAAAATACATATTTTTCAAGAGCATAAGTACTTCTCTTAATCGGCATAGTCATTAAAAACATAGAACTTTTATCAAATTCATCAGTTGTAATCGTTGAAAGAACAAAAGTACCACCTAACATTGTTACAAATGAAATGATAAAGCCTCCCATGTCCTCTCCCTGCATTGCAAACATAAAGACCGCCATAAAAACCAAAATACCTATTAACTTTTTATTCTTACATGTAAGACAAAAATCTTTGATTAATAATCCCTTCATACTGCCTCTCCCTTCGTAAGTAACAGCATCAAATCATCAATACTGCCTTTTTCTGCTACTAAATCACGATAATTTTCTATATAAAACTGTTTTTCTTTCGTCAATAGCTGATAACCATAGCTCTCTTCTTTACGATATAAAATATATTGCTTTTCAATCTTTTCATATTGCTCTTTGCTAACCTTAAGCGTTGCATAATCAGAAAGCAACACATCCGTATCCTCATGAAGCACAATCTTCCCATTTTGAATAAAATAAAAATCGTCACATAAGCCTTCCAAATCTGACGAAATATGGGAGCTTATTAAAATCGCTCTTCCATCCTGATTCATATACTCTCTCATTTCATCCAAAAGTTCATTTCGGATTACAGAATCAAGTCCTACGGTCGGTTCATCCAATAAAAGTAGCTTCGCATCATAGCTCATGGCAATAAGTAGCTTCAGCTTTGCTTTCATCCCTGTTGAAAATTCTTTTAGCTGCTTATCAAATGGCAACTGATACCTTTCACATTTCTGTATAAACTTTTCCTTATCAAATTTACGATACATTGCTGCCATAATAGCAATGATATCCTTCATTGTGAGCATACAACTAAATGTATTCTCTGCCAGCACCACCCCAATATCTTCCTTATCCGAAATAGTCTGCTTCTTTAAATCCTTACCAAGAATCTCTATGAAACCGTCATCTGTCTGAATCAGGTTCAATACTGCCTTAAACAAAGTACTCTTTCCTGCACCATTTGCACCAATCAGACCTGTTACACAGCCCTCTTCCACCTGCAAAGAACAATTTAATTCAAAATCCTTATATTTCTTCTGTACATTTTCTACCCGAAGCAACATTCGCTATTCCTCCTCTAATATCATCTCAAACAAATCTCTAATCTCTTCTTTTTTCATGCCACAGCTTCTTCCGGTTCGTATCGCATCTTCCAGCTTTTCCTCTACTTCCTTCTGCTGTGCCTCCTGCATAATATTCTGATTCCCCTCAGCGACAAAGCTGCCCTTTCCATGTACGGTTACAATAAAACCCTGCTCTTCCAGCTGGTCATATGCCTTTTTTACGGTAAGTGCACTGATCTTTAAGTCTTTCGACAAGCTTCTTACACTTGGCAACATCGTGCCTCCTAACAGCTTCTTCTCCATAATCATGGTCTTAATCTGTCTGATAATCTGTTCATAAATTGGTTCCATCGATGAATTGCTTATAATAATGTTCACTTTCGTACCTCCTATAGACTAACTTTGCGACTGTTAATCTTTACAAAGAGTTATACACTGTTATATACTGTTTACCCCTTTCTTATTTAACAGTATATAACAGCATATAACACCTGTCAATATTTTTTTATCAAAAAAGAAGATATCCTCCGGCTTATAACTGCCACAGAATATCTCCCATTATTTGTTTCTATCTTTTTACCCCTTTACTGCTCCTGCTGTTAAACCATCTACAATCTGGTTACTGAAACAACAGTATACGATAATCGTCGGAATAATAGCTATGATAATGGCCGCAAACATCTGCGTATAATTTGTGTTATATGGTCCTACAAACTTCGAAAGCGATACCGGAAGCGTTTTCTTAGCGTCATCCGATATAAATACCATTGCCAATAACAATTCATTCCAATTATTCACAAAAGTCATAAGCCCGGTTACAAACAAACCTGTTTTGGAAAGCGGAAGAGCCACCTTAAAGAAACAGGTATAAATATTGGCTCCATCAATACACGCCGCTTCGAATAATTCTCCCGGCATACTTTTGAAGAATCCCACCAGGATAAATATTGTCATAGGCAGAGAAAAAGTCAGATACGGCAAAATTAAGCCCACTAAATTATTATACATCCCTACCTTTGAAAATGTTTTAAACAAAGGAATCAATACGCAATGCACTGGTACCATCATACCAATCATAAAATATGTCATAATAAGATCGGAACACTTCCACTTCATTCTGCCGATTGCAAATGCTGCCATCGCACCAATCAACATACTAAACACTAACGTCGTTACACATACAATAACGGAATTCAACGTTGCTGTTCCAAGCTGTCCTGCTGTCCATGCAAAAGTATAATTTTCCCACATGAATTTTTCGGGAAACCCATAAGGTGAAGTAAAAATCTCTTTGTCATTTTTTAATGAAATAAACAACATCCATACAAGTGGCAAAAGATAAACTACCGCTAATAAGCTTAAATATATGTAGATAATTGTTTTTACGATTTTGGATTTAACATTACTTTTCATATCTATCCCCATCCCTTTCTCTACATTTCATAATTATCTACTTTGACAAATTTATTTATTATAAATGTAACAATAAGACAAAGTACCAACAGTACAACACCTATTGCACTCGCATATCCATATTTAAAATACTTAAAACCTTGTGTATACAAATGTGTTGCCAGAACCTCCGTCTGATGGTTGGGGCCTGCTTCTGTCATATTAAAGATCAAATCAAAAAATTTAAGCGAACCAATACAGTTTAGCGACATCGCTGTTGCAACCATCGGTCTGATTAATGGTAATGTGATGGTAAAAAATGCTTTAAACTTGCTGGCTCCATCAATATAAGCCGCTTCATAAACATCCTTTCCAATACCTGAAATCTGTGCCATATACAACATCATGGACTGCCCGACATATTGCCATAATGCTACAAATGCAATTACCTTCATTGGCAGATTAATAAATCCATTAACATCCATAAGCCATAACGGACCTTCCACACCAAACAAGGCAAGAAACTGATTAATACCCAGCTTCGGACTGAAAATGAACATCCACAGAAGACCTAATGCCGCAGAAGATAATACACAAGGAAGATAATAGACGTTTTTGAAAAAATTTCTTCCTTTCTCGATATTCATTAAAATTGCTGCAAGGAACAATCCCATAAGCAACTGCGAAATAGCAGAAAACACCATAAAAAATAATGAATTCTTTAATGCAATCATCATAACTTCATCTTTCAGAAGTGAAATATAATTTTTCAAACCAATAAATTCCGGTTTTGTCAAAGCATTATATTCACACAGTGAATAATATACCGATTGACAAATCGGAACAAAAAGTACTAATGTGAACAAAATAAGTCCTGGTCCAACAAAAAGTGCAATTGCTTTTTTGTCTCGTAATAATTTATCCATGTGTTATCCCATGCCTTTCTATTTACTGCTCTACACATATCTTTTAAAACATACGGGATGGCAAAATGCCAACCCGCAACATAATTGTTATTATTTATTCCATACATTTTCTGTATAGAAATCTTCTATTTTCTGAAGTCCTTCTTCAATAGTAGTTGAGCCAAGGTAAATTGCTACCATCACATCATCGAAAAATGATCCAGCTTCTGTCGATGCAAGTGATTCGTTATAGAAGCCAAATGTACTCTTTGCATTTCCGAATACTTCCATTACATAAGCAAGCTGTGCAGGTGCTGCAGTTTCATCATATTTAACCGTTGTTACCGGAATCTTTCCACCAACTTCTGCTGTATACTTCTGTGCTGTATCATCTGTGAAGTACTTCATGAAAGCGATAACTGCTTCCGGATGCTTTGTCTTTGCACTCATTGCAATACTATCGGATTTTGCAATAACTCTTCCATCTGTTCCCGGGAATGCAAACACACCACACTTGTCTTCAAATTCAGGATTTGCACCATTAATCTGAGCAATTGCCCATGACCCCTGAATTAGCATAGCTGCTTCTTCGTTATAGAAATTTGCTGTAGCTACATCATTGGTATCTCCTGCTGCTGTAGGCTGGAAATATTTAGAAATCTCAACCATTTTGTTCACTGCACTTGCTACATTTGCATCTGTCCAGTGAGCTGTACCCGCATCAATTGCGTCAAGGTCAACACCTTCACTGTCACAAAGATATCCTGCTAACATGGATAAACACCAAGCCGTACCTGCAGAAATAGTAAGAGGTGTATAACCTGTATCCTGAAGCTTCTGACATGCATCTAATAATCCTGTCCAGTCTGTAGGCATCTCTGTAATACCTGCATTCGCAAACATTTCTGTATTATAGAATACACAAGCTGCTGCGATATTTAATGGTACTGCATGAATCTTACCATCGTAAGTCTGCTGTGAGAAAGCACCTTCTCCACCATTAAATGTATCAAGCCAACCATCTGCCTTCAGATAATCTGTTAAATCTGCCGTAATGCCAGGCTCTACATAAACATCAAGATTTGGGCCTGGACTTACGATGAAACAATCTGGTGTTTCGCCAGCTGCAACCAATGCGTTTAACTTTGTATAATATTCTTCCAGATTGGTTGTGATTGGTGTTACATGATAAACACCCTCGTAATCCTTATTAAATCTTTCTATTGTGTCCTTATACCCCAAAGAAATCAAGTCTTCTGTAGCCTCTAGGTCATCCCAGAACATCCATGTAATTTCCTGTACTTCACCAGATGCTACCTCTCCACTTGTCGCACTATCGCCCCCACAACCTACTAGCATGGTAGCCGCCATTGCAACTGACAATAACATTGAAATGATTCGTTTTTTCATTTCGATACCCTCCCTAATATATGTTTCATTTATTCATGTGTTGCTTTGTGACTTAACAATAACATATAGTTAACATAATTTCTTTCAAATAGTTGCCCTACAATTATCAAAAATTGCTATTATTATTTTTGAACCTTTCATTTTTTGAACATCTTATACCATTTTTGCCCCTTTCTGTTTATGCATATTTTTCATTATTATCTTCGACTTTTTATTTTATCTTTACTTTTTGTCTCCTTTTTGCTATTTTCATATCATTATGATGTCATTTATTCTTTGTTGCTATGGCAATTTTTGAGAATTAAAAAGTAATATACTGTGGTATAATGAGAAAGGTCCGTTTGATATGATTGAGAATTTAAAGGGAATATATGAAACCGTTAACTTTAAAGAGAATACTTATTTAAGGCTTTATGATAACGATAAAACCGAAGACTATCCTGCTCACTGGCATACATCCATGGAGATTATTATGCCTTTGGAAAATATCTACACTGCTGACAGCTGCCACCAGCGCATTGTGCTTCGTGAGGAAGATATCATCCTGTTCTGGCCATGCTGTATCCACTCGTTATATGCCCCCACTCAAGGGCGTCGTATTATTTTTCAGGCAGATCTTAACATCTTGAATGAAATCAAGCAGGTCAATACGCTCCACTCCCTGCTTTTACCTATCACTGTTGTTACTCCTGAAGAATATCCTCAGGCACATCCTGTTATCAAAAATTTGCTTCTTGAAATTATGGATGAATACAAAAAAGACGCTCTCTTTTCCGATATTTCCATTTACAGTAAACTTCTGCATATCCTCCTGCTACTGGGTCGAAGCACTACCGAACATGCACAATTATTTGATGTCACCACAAGCAAACAACAGGAATATACAGAGAAATTTATGACCATCTGTGAATATATTACAGAACACTGCACAGAAGATCTTTCTCTTGACATGGTTGCAAATCTTGCAGGTTTCAGCAAATATCACTTTTCCAGATTGTTTAAACAGTTTACCAACGTATCCTTCTATAAATTTTTAAACCAGAAACGAATTACCATTGCGGAACATCTTCTGGTCAATCCGGATAACTCCATTACAGATGTTGCCGCTAATTCCGGTTTTTCCAGTATCTCCTCTTTTATTCGTATGTTCAAGCAGATAAAAGGCTGCACCCCAACCGAGTTCCGCAACATGTATTATGGTACCATCAAAAAGAAAAACTGATTATAGAAAAAAGTAGGAACCTTCTGATTCCTACTTTTCCATCATAATATGAATAATCTCTTTGTCCGTTCCTGCCATTCCGATACGGGCAAGTCTGCCGACATGTTCAATGGTATTCTCTACACCCTTGGTTACAATACCATCTCCACCATAGAACTGGCTTCCTTCAAAATACATCTGCATGCCAAGCATTCCTGCTTCTACCGCTGAGGCAATCTTTGCTGCACAGCTTGACTTTGCACCGTCACAGATTACACCGGAATTAATCGCAAGGGAATTCACAATCGTATGCTCGATTTCCTTCTGTTGTCCACCATAAAGATAAGTAATTCCGGCACCTGCTCCACAACCCGCACTTATGGCTCCACAGTATGCAGATAATCTTCCGATTCCTGTTTTTAAATGTATCGTTACCAGATTCGATATAACAAGAGCACGATGCAGCTTTTCCTTTGATACTTGCATATCTTCTGCAAATACAATAACCGGAACAGAAGCCGTTATGCCCTGATTCCCACTTCCTGAATTAATGATAACCGGAAGACTACAACCGTTCATTCTGGCATCTGATGCCGCTGCCGCATACGCTTTTGCCCGATTCTGCACCGAATCCCCATATGATTTTAATAAAATCTGTCCGATTCTTGCCCCATACTCGCCTTCTAGGCCTGCCTTTGCAATTGCCATATTATAGCTTATCTGCCTATCTAGCGTCTCAGCTACTTCTCTAATATCAACTTCCTGCGCAAAAGTTACAATATCCTTTACGTTTAGCAATTCATGCTGATTCAAGGCGTTACCTGTCTCTTCTTTATAGATGCGTTCTATTTCTACCTTATCATCTGCACCAAGATAAATCACATTGGTATGCTGTCCTGCAATCCGACAATGCGCTTTATGATTTTCTCCATATAACACAATATCAATATCAAAAATATAGCCTGAATCGGATTCCTTTATTTCTATTTCTGTTTGTTCCAGAAACCCTTTGATTTTTTCATGCTGCTCCTCACTTACCGATGAAATGACCTCTAGCTCCTTGGATGCATCTCCTGCAACGATTCCTGCTGCCGCAGCCGCCGCAATCCCACGAAGTCCACCGGTATTTGGAACAAAAACACTTTTAACATTTTTTATAATATTTCCGCTTACCAGAATCTCTACCCGTTTCACAATCTCTTTTAACTGTTCCTGCGCAAGTGCAGCTGCATAAGCTATCGCAATCGGCTCGGTACACCCCATCGCCGGCACTAATTCTTTCTTTAATATCTGTACATAGATATTATATAATTCTTTTTTCATCTGTTTATCCTCATCACATCTATCACCCGAAATTCATATAAGCCTATCATAACATATTTTTTTTGCCATTTATATATCAAATCATACACCTAGTCATAAGTACAGCTTATATCACGTACAATTAATTCTAATACCGTATATTATTGCTTTTATGCACTTTCCTAGGTATAATATACAAAGTAAGCAGATAACCTGTAGTGATGATGTTTATCTATTCACTACTATATTTTATGATAAAGAGGTAATAGTTATGGAAAGAAGAGTAGGTACTATTTCAAGAGGTATTCGTGGACCAATCATCCGTGAAGGAGATAACCTTGTTGATATCGCAGTAGAAAGCGTTTTAGGCGCTGCTGAAAGCGAAGGCTTTGAATTAAGAGACAGAGACG